>NZ_JBHXDN010000118.1:0-14825 GCF_042726075.1 Kitasatospora sp. NPDC127035
ACACCACCCACCACCGCACCCTCACCATCTCCTCCCGCCCCGAACACACCACCACCTGGACCCTCCACGCCACCGGCACCCTCACCACCCCACCATCGGCCACCGGGGCGGACCTGGTCGGCTGGCCGCCCCCGCGGGCCGAGGCGGTGGACCTGGACGGCCTCTACGACCGGTTCGCCGAGGCCGGCTACGGCTACGGCCCCGCCTTCCGGGGCCTGACCGCCGCCTGGCGACGCGACGACGAGGTGTTCGCGGAGATCGCGCTGGACCCGCGCCAGCACGCCGACGCCACCGGCTGCACCACGCACCCGGCCCTGCTGGACGCCGCGCTGCAGGCCAGCGCGCTGCTGACCGGTCAGGACGGGCAGGCCCGGCTGCCGTTCAGCTGGACCGGGGTGAGCGCCCACGCGAGCGGCGCGACCTCGCTGCGGGTCCGCGTGTCGGCGGACGGCCCGGAGGCGGTGCGGCTCGACGCGTACGACCTGGCGGGCCGCCCGGTCCTGACGGTGGACTCGCTGGTGCTGCGCCCGGTGGGAGCCGGCGCGTTCGCACCGGCGGCCGACGGGGACCGGCTGTTCCGGCTCGACTGGCAGGCCGTCGGCGGCGGTCCGGTCGGCTCCTGGGTCCCGCTCGACGCGTTCGACCCGACCGGCGGGGAGGAGCCCGTCCCGCCCGTGCTGTTCGCCGACTGCCCGACCGGTGACGGCACCGGCGCGGACGACAGCGGTACGGACGGCGGTGCCGACGCCACCGGGAGCACCGGCGGGCCCGATCCGGCGGCCCGTCTGCACCGCACGGTCGCCGGCGCCCTCGCGCTGGTCCGGAACTGGCTGGCCGCGGAGCGGTTCGCCGACTCCCGGCTGGTGCTGCGCACCGTCGGCGCGGTGCACACCCGCCCCGGCGACCGGCCGGTGGACCTGGCCCAGGCGGCGGTCTGGGGCCTGCTGCGCAGTGTGCAGAACGAGCACCCGGACCGCTTCGTCCTGCTCGACACCGAGCACCCCGGCATCCTGCCGAGCTCGCTGCCGCCCGAGGGCGAGAACCAGCTCGCCCTGCGCGGCTCGGAGTTCCTGGTGCCGAGGCTGGCCGCCGCGGCGCGCCCGGAGCTGCTGACACCCCCGCCGGGCGAGCCGCTCTGGCGGCTGGAGGCCACCGGTGACGGCACCCCGGAGGGCGTGGCGCTGCTGCCGTACGTGCCCGCGCCGCTGGGCGCCGGCGAGGTGCGGATCGCGGTCCGCGCGGCGGGCATGAACTTCCGGGACGTCGCGGTGACCCTCGGACTGACCCCGGACCAGCAGGGCCTGGGCAGCGAGGGCGCGGGCGTGGTGCTGGAGGTCGGCGCCGAGGTCACCGACCTGGCGCCGGGTGACCGGGTGCTGGGGATCTTCGGCTCGGCCTTCGGCCCCCGGGCGGTGGCGGACCGGCGCACGGTGGCGCGGATCCCGGACGGCTGGTCGTTCGCGCAGGCCGCCTCCGTGCCGGTCGTCTACCTGACCGCCTACTACGGCCTGTTCGACCTCGGCGGCCTGCGCCACGGGGAGTCGGTGCTGGTCCACGCGGCGAGCGGCGGAGTGGGCCTGGCCGCCGTCCAACTGGCCCGGCACGCCGGGGCCGAGGTCTTCGGCACGGCGAGCGAGCACAAGTGGGGGGTGCTGCGCGAGGCCGGTCTGCCGGACGGACGGCTCGCCTCCTCGCGCACGCTGGAGTTCGCCGACCGGTTCCTCGCGGCCACGCTGGGACGCGGGGTGGACGTGGTCCTGAACTGCCTGGCGCGGGAGTTCGTGAACGCCTCGCTGCGGCTGCTGCCGGGCGGCGGGCGGTTCCTGGAGCTCGGCAAGACCGACATCCGGTCGGCCGAGCGGATCGCGGCCGACCATCCGGGGGTCGGCTACCGGGCCTTCGACCTGATGGAGGCCGGCCCCGAGCGGATCGGCGAGATGCTGACCGAGATCCTGGCGCTGTTCGACCGCGGCGTGCTCACCCCCCTGCCGCTGACCTGCTGGGACGTCCGCGAGGCGCCGCAGGCCCTGCGGCACCTGAGCCAGGCCCGGCACGTGGGCAAGAACGTGCTGCTGCTGCCCACCCCGCTCGACCCCGAGGGCACGGTGCTGATCACCGGCGGCACCGGCACGCTGGGCCGCCTGGTGGCCCGGCACCTGGTGACCGGGCACGGCGTGCGCCACCTGCTGCTGGCGAGCCGGCGCGGGCCGCAGGCCGAGGACGCCGGGGCGCTGGTGGCCGAACTGGCCGAACTGGGCGCGCGGGCCACGGTGGCGGCCTGCGACGTCGCGGACCGCGGCGCGCTGGCCGGGCTGCTGGCGGGCGTGCCCGGGGACCGTCCGCTGACGGCCGTGGTGCACACGGCCGGCCTGCTGGACGACGGGCTCGCCGAGTCGCTGACGGACGAGCAGTTGTCCCGGGTCCTGCGGCCCAAGGCGGACGCGGCGATCGCGCTGCACGAGCTGACCGCCGACGAGGACCTGGCGGCCTTCGTGCTGTTCTCCTCCGGCGCCGGCCTGCTCGGCACCCCCGGGCAGGCCAACTACGCGGCGGCGAACGCCGTCCTGGACGGCCTGGCGGTCCGGCGCGGGGCCGAGGGGCGGCCGGGGCTGTCCGTCGGCTGGGGCCTGTGGGAGGAGCGCAGCGCGCTCACCGAGCGGATCGGCGGCGCCGAGCTGCGCCGGATGGCCCGGGGCGGGGTGGGCGCGCTCTCCTCCGCCGAGGGCCTGGCGCTGCTGGACCTGGCGCTGGCCGGCCCGCACCCCTACCTGCTGGCGGCCCGGGTCGACCGGGCGGCGCTGCGCGCGGACGGGCCGTCGCTGTGGAGCGGGCTGGTCCGCCGTTCCAGGCCGCGGGCCGCGGTGGCCAGGCCGGGCGGGCAGGCCGCGAGCGGTCTGCTGGAGCAGCTCGCGACGCTGAGCGCCGCCGAGTCGCACCGGCTGCTGCTCGACCTGGTGCGCGGTCACGCCGCCGCCGTCCTCGGGCACTCCTCGCCGGAGCGGATCCGGCCGGCCCGCCCGTTCAAGGAGATCGGTTTCGACTCGCTGACCGGCGTCGAGCTGCGCAACCGCCTCGTGACCGCGACCGGGGTCCGGCTGCCGGCCGCCATGGTCTTCGACTACCCGACGCCGGAGGCGCTGGCCCGCCGGCTGGCGGCGAAGGCCGCCGAGCGCTCCCCCGCCGCGACCGCCGCGGACCCGGACGCCCTGCTCGCCGGTCTGGAGCAGTGGGAGGCCATGCTCGCGACGCTCGACCCCGAGGCCCCGGTCCGCGAGGAACTGGCGCGCCGGCTGCGCGAGGCGCTGGCGCGCACCGCGGAGCGCCCGCCGGCCGGGGCAGCGAGCGCCGACGCCATCGTCGCCGCGACCGATGACGAGATCTTCGCCTATCTCGACCAGCAGTTGGAGGGGCAGTGAGGCCTCCGCGCCCGACGGCGCGCGCACACGCCCCCGCGCAGGACTCCCCCCTCCTCAAGACGAAGGTGCAGGAAACCCCGTGAGCGACCAGAAGCTGCGCGACTACCTCAACCGCGTGACCATCGACCTCCAGCAGACCCGGGAGCGGCTGCGCGAGGCCGAGGCCAAGAGCCACGAGCCGATCGCCATCGTCTCGATGAGCTGCCGCTTCGGCGGCGGGGTGAGCACCCCGGAGGACCTCTGGGAGCTGCTGGCCGCCGACCGGGACGCGATGACCGGCCTGCCCGGCGACCGGGGCTGGGACCTGGGCGCGCTCGCGGCCGGCGGTTCCCCGGCGCGCGGCGCGTTCCTGGACGACGCGGGCGGCTTCGACCCGGCGTTCTTCGGGATCAGCCCGCGCGAGGCGGTCGCCATGGACCCGCAGCAGCGGCTGCTGCTGCTCGCCTGCTGGGAGGCCGTGGAGCGGGCCGGCATCGACCCGCACGCGCTGCGCGGGAGCTCCACCGGCGTCTACGTGACCGCCGTGGACCAGGGGTACGGCACGCTGGGGCAGAGCGCCCCGGAGGCCGTCAAGGGCTTCCTGATGACCGGCAACGCGATCAGCGTGCTCTCGGGCCGGGTCTCGTACGCGATGGGTCTGGAGGGCCCGTCGCTGAGCGTGGACACCGCCTGCTCGGCCTCGCTGGTCGCCCTGCACCTGGCCGCCCAGGCCCTGCGGTCCGGCGAGTGCTCGCTGGCGCTGGTCGGCGGCGCCAACGTGATGGCCCTGCCCGGCGCCTTCCTGGAGATCGCCCGCCAGGGCGGGATGGCGGCGGACGGCCGGTGCAAGCCGTTCGCGGCGGCCGCGGACGGCACCGGCTGGGGCGAGGGCGTCGGCGTACTGCTGGTCGAACGGCTCTCCGAGGCGCGGCGCAACGGCCACCCGGTGCTCGCCGTGCTGCGCGGCTCGGCCATCAACCAGGACGGCGCCAGCAACGGCCTGACCGCCCCCAACGGCCCCTCCCAGCAGCGGGTCATCCAGGCCGCGCTGGCCGACGCCGGTCTGTCCGGCGCCGACGTCGACGTGGTCGAGGGGCACGGCACCGGCACCACGCTCGGCGACCCGATCGAGGCAGACTCGCTGCTGGCCACCTACGGGCAGGGGCGCCCGGCGGACCGGCCGCTGTGGCTGGGCTCGCTGAAGTCCAACATCGGCCACACCCAGGCCGCGGCCGGTGTGGCGGGCGTGATCAAGATGGTGCTGGCGATGCGGCACGGGGTGCTGCCGCGCACCCTCCACGTGGACGCGCCCACCCCGCACGTCGACTGGTCGGCGGGGGACGTGGAGCTGCTGACCGAGGCACGGGACTGGCGGCCGGAAGGGCGCCCGCGCCGGGCCGGCGTCTCCTCCTTCGGGATGAGCGGCACCAACGCGCACGTGGTGCTGGAGGAGGCCCCGGCGGCGGAGCCCGCGCAGGCCGTGCCCGCCGGCCGGCCGGCGGCGGTGCCGTGGCTGGTCTCCGGGCAGAGCCCGGAGGCGCTGCGGGCCCAGGCGGCCCGGCTGGCCGCGCACCTCTCGGCCCGCCCCGAGCTGCGTCCGGTGGACGTCGGCCGCGCGCTGGCCACCACCCGGTCGGCCTTCGAGCACCGCGCGGCGGTGGTGGGCGCGGAGCCCGGCGACCTGCTGCGCGGGCTGACCGCCCTGGCCGAGGACGCCTCCGCGCCGGGCGCGGTGTCCGCCCGCGCGTTCGGCGACGGGCGGGACCGGACGGTGTTCGTCTTCCCCGGCCAGGGCTCGCAGTGGCTGGGCATGGCCCGAGAGCTGCTCGTCGAATCCCCGGTCTTCGCCCGCTCGGTGGCCGACTGCGCCGAGGCCCTGGAACCGCACGTGGGCTGGTCGCTCGTCGAGGTGCTGCGCGACGAGCCGGGCGCGCCGCCGCTGGAGCGGATCGACGTGGTGCAGCCGACGCTGTGGGCGGTGATGGTGTCGCTGGCCGCGCTGTGGCGCTCGTACGGCGTCGAACCGGCCGCCGTGGTCGGCCACAGCCAGGGCGAGATCGCCGCCGCCGTGGTGGCGGGCGCGCTGAGTCTGGCGGACGGCGCCAAGATCGTCGCACTGCGCAGCCGGCTCCAGCGGCCGCTGTCCGGCACCGGCGCGATGGCCACGGTGAACCTGCCGGCCGCGCGGGTGCGCGAGCGGCTGCGCCGCTGGGAGGGCCGGCTGTCCGTGGCCGCCGTCAACAGCCCGACCTCGGTGGTGGTCTCCGGCGACCCGGCCGAGCTGGCCGAGTTGCTGGCCGCGTGCGAGGCCGAGGGGATCCGGACCCGGCGGGTGGCCGTCGACGTGGCGAGCCACTCGGCGCACGTGGAGAGCGTGCGCGAGGAACTGTTGGCGGCGCTGGCCGACGTACGGCCGCTGGAGGGCCGGGTGCCGTTCCACTCCGCCGTCACCGGCGGGCGGCTGGACGCCGCCCGGTTGGACGCCGGCTACTGGTTCCGCAACCTGCGCGAGACCGTGGACTTCGACGCGGCCCTGCGTTCGGCGCTCGGCCACGACGGCGCGGCGCTGGTGGAGATCAGCCCGCACCCGGTGCTGGCCGTGCCGATGCAGGACGTGCTGGAGGACGTCGGGCACACCGACACCGTGGTGCTCGGCACGCTGCGCCGTGACGAGGGCGGGCTCGCGCGGCTCCTGTTCGCGCTGGCCCAGGCGCAGGTGAACGGCGTGCCGGTGGACTTCTCGCCGCTCTTCGACGCGCACCCGGGCGGCCCGGTGGAACTGCCCACCTACGCGTTCCAGAACCGCCCGTTCTGGCTGGACACCTCGGCCTCGCCGGTGGCGGCCGCCGACCCGGCCGACACCGACTTCTGGGCCGCCGTGGACCGCGAGGACGCCGACGCGGTGGCGGCGACGCTGGGCGTGAGCGCGGACGGCTGGCGCGAGGTGCTGGCACCGCTGGCCGGCTGGCGGCGCCACCGCCACGACCGGACCGTGCTGGACGGCTGGCGCTACCGGCTCGCCTGGCGCCGCCTGCCCGAGCCCGCGGCCACCGCGCCGCAGGGCACCTGGCTGCTGGTCAGCGGCGCCGGGGCGCCCGACGCGGACCCGGTGGGCGAGCGGCTGGCCGCCCTGCTGACCGCGGCCGGCGCCGAGGTGCTCCCGGTCGTCGTCGACGATCCCTCGGTCGACCGGGACACGCTGGCCGAGCGGCTGCGCGCGGCGCTGGAGGGCCGCCCCCGGCCGACCGGGGTGGTCAGCCTGCTCGGGCTGGACGACCGGGCGGTGCCCGGACTGCCCGCGCTCCCGGCCGGTCTGGCGGCGACCACCACGCTGGTGCAGGCCCTGCTGGAGCTGGACGCCGGGGCACCGCTGTGGTGCCTGACCCGGGGCGCGGTCGCCACCGGCGGAAGCGAGCGGCCGAGCCACCCGCTGCGGGCCCAGGTCTGGGGCCTGGGCCGGGTGGTGGCGCTGGAGCACCCGGCGCTCTGGGGCGGCCTCGTGGACCTGCCGCCCCTCGACGGGCCGTCGGCACGGGACGACGCGCGGGCGGCGGCCGACGAGCGGACGCGGGACGACGAGCAGGCGCTCGGGCGGCTGCTCGCGCTGCTGGCGGGCGACGGCGCCGAGGACCAGGTGGCGCTGCGCCCGGACGGGGTGTTCGCCCGCCGGCTGGTGCGGGCCGCCCAGGCCACGGCCCGGCGCGACTGGCGCCCGAGCGGCACCGTGCTGATCACCGGCGGCACCGGCGGCCTGGGCGCCCAGGTGGCCCGGCAGCTGGCCCGGACCGGCGCCGAGCACCTGGTGCTGGTCAGCCGGCGCGGCGAACGGGCACCCGGCGCCGCCGAGCTGGCCCGCGAGCTGGGCGTGCTGGGCTGCCGGGTCACCCTGGCCGCCTGCGACCTGGCCGACCTCACCGCGCTGCGCGCGCTGGTGGACGGGCTGGCCGCGGCTGGCGACCCGGTGCGCGCCGTACTGCACACCGCCGCCGCCGTGCAGCTCGGCACCGTCCGGGAGCTCGGGCCCCAGGAACTGGCGGCCACCCTGGAGGCCAAGGCCCTGGGCGCGGCCCACCTCGACGAGATCTTCCGGGACACCGAGCTGGACGCCTTCGTGCTGTTCTCCTCGGTCTCCGGTGCGTGGGGCAGCGCGGACCACGGCGCCTACGCGGCGGCCAACGCCTACCTGGACGCGCTGGCCGAGCACCGGCGCGGCCGGGGCCTGGCGGCCACCTCGATCGTCTGGGGCATCTGGAGCGCGGCCGGCGGCGGGCTGGCCACCACCGAGCTGGAGCGCCAGCTGATGGAGCGGGGCATCCCGTTCCTGGACCCCCGGCTCGCGCTCGCGGGCCTGCAGCGGGTGCTGGACGACGACGAGACGACCGTCCTGGTCGCCGATGTCGACTGGGCGCGGTTCGTGCCGGTCTTCACCTCGGTGCGGCCCAGCCCGCTGATCGCCGAGATCCCCGAGGTCAGGGCGCTGGCGGAGGCGGCCGAGGCCGAACGGGGCGAGGACGGCGAGGCGGGCGCCGCGCTGCGCCGCGCCCTGCGCGGGCAGTCCGACGCCGAGGTGGACCGGATCCTGCTGGAGCTGGTCCGCCGGCACGCCGCCGACGTGCTCGGGCACGACTCGGTGGACGCCGTCACGCCCACCCGCGCCTTCCGCGAGCTGGGCTTCGACTCGCTGATCGCCGTCGAGCTGCGCAACCGCCTGAACGCGGCCACCGGCCTGCGGCTGCGCACCACCGTGGTCTTCGACCACTCCTCGGCACAGGCCCTGGCCACCGCGCTGCGCGGCGAACTGCTGCTCGACCGGGCGCGGCCGGAGCCCGCGTCGACCGGCACCGCGGGCGACCCGGACGAACCGATCGCCATCGTCTCGATGAGCTGCCGCTTCCCCGGCGGGATCGACGAGCCGGAGAAGCTGTGGCAGCTGCTGCTGGACGGCGGCGAGGCGATCGGCGCGCTGCCCACCGACCGCGGCTGGCCCGCCGACCTGTACGACCCGGACCCGGACCGGGCCGGCCACTCGTACGTCAAGGAGGGCGGCTTCCTGTACGACGCGGGCGACTTCGATCCGGCGTTCTTCGGGATCAGCCCGCGCGAGGCGGTCGCCATGGACCCGCAGCAGCGGCTGCTGCTGGAGAGCTCCTGGGAGGCGCTGGAGCGGGCCGGTCTCGATCCGGCCGGGCTGCGGGAGAGCCGGACCGGGGTCTTCGTCGGCGTCAACTACCAGGACTACACCTCGATCGCGGCCGCCGGCGCGCCGGAGGGCACCGAGGGCCACCTGGTGGCGGGGGCCGCGGCCTCCGTCGTCTCCGGGCGGGTCTCGTACACGCTGGGCCTGGAGGGTCCGGCGATCACCGTCGACACCGCGTGCTCCTCCTCGCTGGTCGCCCTGCACCTGGCGGCGCAGGGGCTGCGCAGCGGCGACTGCTCGCTGGCGCTGGCCGGCGGCGTGGCCGTGATGGCCACCCCGGGCGTGTTCGTCGGTTTCTCGCGCCAGCGCGGGCTGGCCGCCGACGGGCGCTGCAAGGCCTTCGGCGCGAGCGCGGACGGCATGGGTCTGGCCGAGGGCGTGGGCGTGGTGCTGCTGGAGCGGCTCTCCGACGCGCGCCGCAACGGCCACCCGGTGCTCGCGGTGCTGCGCGGTTCGGCGGTCAACCAGGACGGTGCCAGCAACGGCCTGTCGGCGCCCAACGGGCTGGCCCAGCAGCGGGTGATCCGTCAGGCGCTGGCGAACTCCGGGCTGTCGGCCGCCGAGGTGGACGCGGTGGAGGCGCACGGCACCGGCACCACGCTGGGCGACCCGATCGAGGCGGACGCGCTGCTGGCGACCTACGGGCGGGAGCGGCCCGGGGACCGGCCGCTGTGGCTGGGTTCGCTGAAGTCCAACATCGGCCACACCCAGGCCGCCTCGGGCGTCGCCGGAGTGATCAAGAGCGTGCTGGCGCTGCGTCACGCCGTCCTGCCCAGGACCCTGCACGCGGACGAGCGGACCCCGCACGTCGACTGGTCGGCGGGCGCGGTCGAGCTGCTGACCGAGGCGCGCCCGTGGGAGACCGAGGACGGGCGCCCGCGCCGGATCGCCGTCTCGTCGTTCGGCTTCAGCGGCACCAACGCGCACGCCGTCCTGGAGCAGGCCCCCGAGGAGGCCGTCGCCCCGCCGCGGGAGCGCGCACCCGCCGAACTGCCCTGGCCGGTGTCGGCCAGGAGCGCGGAGGCGCTGGCCGCGCTGGCCGGCCGGCTCGGCGGGCAGCTGCGCGCCACCGGTGGCGATCCGGTGGACGTCGGCCACTCGCTGGCGACCGGGCGGGGTGCCTTCGAACACCGGGCGGTGCTGCTCGGCGGCGACCGGGCGGGCGCGCTGGCGGCGCTGGCCGCCGGTGGCCAGGACCAGCACCTCGTGCGGGGCGTCGCGGACGCCGGCGGCCGTCGGGTCTTCGTCTTCCCGGGGCAGGGCTCGCAGTGGGCCGGCATGGCCGTCGAACTCCTCGACACCGCACCCGTCTTCGCCGAGAAGATGAACCAGTGCGAACAGGCCCTCGCCCCCCACGTCGACTGGTCACTCACCCAACTCCTGCGCGACGGCGCACCCCTCGACCGCGTCGACATCGTCCAACCCGCCCTCTGGGCCGTCATGATCTCCCTCACCGCCCTCTGGGAGTCCTACGGCGTCACCCCCGACGCCGTCCTCGGCCACTCCCAAGGCGAAATCGCCGCCGCCGTCGTCGCCGGCGCCCTCACCCTCGAAGACGGCGCCACCGTCGTCGCCCTCCGCAGCCAAGCCATCCACACCATCACCGGCACCGGCGGCATGGTCTCCCTCACCCACCCCCTCGACCACACCCACCAACTCATCGCCCCCTGGCACGACCGCATCTCCGTCGCCGCCGTCAACGGCCCCACCGCCGTCGTCGTCAGCGGCGACAACGAGGCCCTGGCGGAGCTGGTCGCGGTCTGCGAGCGCGAGGGCGTCCGGGCCCGGGTGATCCCGGTGGACTACGCCTCGCACTCGGCGCAGGTCGAGCGGATCCGCGAGCGGCTCGCCGGGCTGCTGGCCGGGGTGCGGCCGACGGCGAGCAGGGTGCCGCTCTTCTCGACGGTGACCGGCGACTGGCTGGACACCACCCTGATGACCGGCGACTACTGGTACACCAACCTGCGGCGGACCGTGCTCTTCGAGACCGGGGTGCGCGCGCTCGCCGACCAGCGGTACCAGGTCTTCCTGGAGGTCTCGCCGCACCCGGTGCTGACCCTGCCGGTCCTGGACGGCGCGGCGGCGGCCGGCGTGCCCGACGTGCTGGCCACCGGCACCCTGCGGCGCGACGAGGGCGGCCTCCCCCGGCTGCTCACGACGGCGGCCGAGCTGTGGGTGCGCGGAGTGCCGGTCGACTGGAGCGCGGTGTACTCGGGCGGCGGCGGGCGGCGGATCGAGCTGCCGACCCACCCCTTCCGGCGGCAGCGCTACTGGTTGAGCGCCGACGCTCCCGCCGGCACCGGCGCCGAGGGCGACGACGGCGCGTTCTGGCGGCTGGTCGCGGACGCGGACCTGGCCGCGACGGCCCGCACCCTGGCGGTGGACGCCGGGTCGCTGGGCGAGGTGCTGCCGGCGCTGAACGCCTGGCACCGCCGGCAGCAGGAGAGTTCGGCGCTGGAGTCCTGGCGCTACCGCGTCCAGTGGCAGCAGCTGCCCACCCCCGCGCACGACGCGTTCGGCGGCCGCTGGCTGCTCGTGGTGCCCGCCGGGCACCCGGCGGACGACCTGGCGGCGCTGGTCGAGGCACTGGGCCGGGACGGCGCCGAGGTGCGCACCGTCGAGCTGGGCGAGCGGGAGGTGGAGCGCTCCGCCGCGGCCGAGCGGCTGGCCGCCGCGACGGCCGAAACCGACGGCGGCGCCGAGGGCCTCACCGGCATCCTGTCGCTGCTCGCGTCGGCCGGTGAACCGCACCCGGCCCACCCGGCGCTGCCCACCGGCGCCGCGCTCACCCTGGCGCTGATCCAGGCGCTGGGCGACCTGGGGGTGGGCGCGCCGCTCTGGTGCGCCACCCGGGGCGCGGTGTCGGTCGGCGTCGGCGACCCGCTGACCGCACCGGACCAGGCCCTGGTCTGGGGCACCGGCATGGTCGCCGGGCTGGAGCACTCCGCGCGCTGGGCCGGTCTGGTCGACCTGCCGCCGGTGCTCGACTCGCGCGCCCTGGACGCCGTGCGGGCGGCGCTGACCGGCGCGACCGGCGAGGACCAGCTGGCGGTCCGCCCGGCCGGTCTGTACGCCCGCCGGCTGGTCCGCGCCCCGCGCCCCACCGTGCCGCGCCGCGCCTGGCGACCGCGCGGGACCGTCCTGGTCACCGGCGGCACCGGCGCGCTCGGCCCGTACCTCGCCCGGTGGCTGGCCCGGGGCGGCGCCGAGCACCTGGTGCTGCCCGGCCGGCGCGGCGCGGACGTCCCCGGAGCGGCCGAGCTGACGGCCGAACTCGCCGAACTGGGCACCCGGCTGAGCCTGCCGCGGTGCGACGTGGCCGACCGCGAGGAGGTCGCCCGCCTGCTGTCCGACCTGGAGGAGCGGGGCGAGCCGGTCACCGCCGTCTTCCACGCCGCCGCCTACATCGAGCTGGCGCCGCTGGACGTCGTCCCGGTCGACTCCTTCGAGCGGGTGGTCGCCGCGAAGGCCGCCGGTGCCAAGCACCTGGACGAGCTGCTGGACCGCGAGCTGGACGCGTTCGTGCTGTTCTCCTCGATCGCGGGCGTCTGGGGCAGCAGCAACCACGCCGCCTACTCGGCGGGCAACGCCTACCTGGACGCGCTCGCCGAGGCCCGCCGCGCCCGCGGACTGACCGCCACCACCGTCGACTGGGGCGTGTGGAAGGCGGCCAACCCGTGGGCCGAGCGGGAGACCCTCGACGAGGCCGACTTCCACCGGGTGCAGCGCCAGGGCCTGCCGCTGATCGACCCGGAGCCCGCGGTCACCGCGCTGCAGCACGCGCTGGACGACGACGAGACGGTCATCGCCCTGGCCGAGGTGGACTGGGCGCAGTTCTCGGCGGTCTTCACCTCGGTGCGGCCCAGCCGCCTGCTGACCGGGGTGCCGGAGGTCCGTGCGCTCGGCGGGACGACGGCGGCGCCGGCCGCCACCCCGGCCGCCTCGGTGCTGCGCGAGCGGCTGGCCGGACTGCCGGAGGCCGAGCAGACCCGGGTTGTCCTCAACCTGGTGCGCGGCCACGCGGCCGAGGTGCTGGGGCACGGATCGGCGGAGGCCGTGCCCGCCGGCCGGGCCTTCCAGGAGCTGGGCTTCGACTCGCTGACCGCCGTCGAGCTGCGCAACCGGCTCAACGCGGCCACCGGTCTGCGGCTGCCCGCCACCCTGGTCTTCGACTACCCGTCGGCCGGGGTGCTGGCCGAGCTGATCCGCTCCTCCCTGCTCGGTGAGCGCTCCGACGCGGCCGACGACCCGGGCGTGCGGGCCGCCGAACCCGACGAACCGATCGCGATCGTCGCGATGGGCTGCCGGCTGCCGGGCGGGATCAGCACGCCGGATCAGCTGTGGCAGCTGCTGGTGGAGGGCGGTGACGTGGTGTCCGAGTTCCCGGTCAACCGCGGCTGGCCGCTGGACACCCTGTTCGACCCCGACCCGGACCGGCCGGGCACCTCCACCACCCGCCACGGCGGCTTCCTGCACGACGCGGGCGACTTCGACGCCGAGTTCTTCGGCATCTCGCCGCGCGAGGCGCTCGCCATGGACCCGCAGCAGCGGCTGCTGCTGGAGACCTCCTGGGAGGCGCTCGAACGGGCCGGCATCGACCCGGTGGCGCTGCGCGGCAGCAGCACCGGGGTGTTCACCGGCGTCAACTACCAGGACTACGCCGCCGCGGTGGCCCAGTCCGCGGAGAACGAGGGCCACCTGCTGACCGGCAGCGCGGCCAGTGTGGTCTCCGGCCGGGTGGCCTACACGCTCGGCCTCGAAGGCCCGGCGATCACCGTCGACACCGCGTGCTCGGCCTCACTGGTCGCGCTGCACCTGGCCGCCCGGGCGCTGCGCGCCGGCGACTGCTCGCTCGCACTGGTCGGCGGCGTGGCGGTGATGTCCACGCCGGGCGCGATCCTCAGCTTCTCCCGCCAGCGCGGGCTCGCCGCGGACGGCCGCTGCAAGGCCTTCGCGGACGCCGCGGACGGGATGGGCATGTCCGAGGGCGCCGGCGTGCTGCTGGTCGAGCGGCTCTCCGACGCGCGGCGCAACGGGCACCCGGTGCTGGCGGTGCTGCGCGGCTCGGCGGTCAACCAGGACGGCGCCAGCAACGGCCTGGCCGCCCCCAACGGGCCCTCGCAGCAGCGGGTGATCCGCGCGGCGCTGGCCGACGCCGGCCTGCGGGCCGCCGAGGTCGACGTGGTCGAGGCGCACGGCACCGGCACCACGCTGGGCGACCCGATCGAGGCCCAGGCGCTGCTGGCCACCTACGGGCAGCAGCGGCCGGCCGAGCTCCCCCTGCTGGTGGGCTCGGTGAAGTCCAACGTCGGGCACACCCAGGCCGCCGCCGGGGTCACCGGGGTGATGAAGGCGGTGCTGGCGATCCAGCACCGCCTGGTGCCCGCGACCCTGCACGTCGACCGGCCCTCCGGCAAGGTCGACTGGTCGGCCGGCGCACTGTCGCTCGTCACCGAGGCGGTGCCGTGGCCGCAGGCGGACCGCCCGGCCCGCGCGGGGGTGTCCTCGTTCGGCATGAGCGGCACCAACGCGCACGTGATCCTGGAGGAGGCCCCGGCCGCCGACGCCGCGCCGGTGACGCGGGACGCTCCGGACGAGCCGGTCGCCTGGCTGCTCTCCGGCCGCACCGAGCAGGCCGTGGACGACCAGTTCGACCGGCTGGCCGAACGGCTGGCCGACCGGGACGCCGCCCCGTCGGCCGTCGCCCGGACGCTGGCCGGACGGACCGCCTTCGAGCACCGCGCGGTGCTGGTCGGCGACCGCGCACAGCTGCGGACCGGCCTCGCGGGCGGGGCCGCGCACCTGGTGCGCGGCCGGGACGCCTCGGACGGGCGCACGGTCTTCGTCTTCCCCGGCCAGGGTTCGCAGTGGGCCGGCATGGCCGCCGCGCTGCTGGACACCGAGCCCGCGTTCGCCGAGCGGATCGCGCAGTGCGAGCAGGCGCTCGCGCCGCACGTCGACTGGTCGCTCACCCGGCTGCTGCGCGACGGCGAGCCGCTGGAGCGGGTCGACGTCGTCCAGCCCGCCCTGTGGGCGGTGATGGTCTCGCTCGCCGCTCTCTGGCAGCACCACGGCATCCGCCCCGACGCCGTCCTCGGCCACTCCCAGGGCGAGATCGCCGCCGCGGTGGTGGCCGGTGCGCTGAGCCTGGAGGACGGCGCCCGGGTCTCCGCCCTGCGCAGCCGGGCCCTCGACGCCATCGCCGGGGAGGGCGGCATGGTCTCGCTCGGGCT
>NZ_JBHXDN010000119.1:0-13819 GCF_042726075.1 Kitasatospora sp. NPDC127035
CATCCGCAGTGAGAAGGGTCTGCGCTGGGGCGGCAGGCCCGTCCTCGCCGCGTGATCAAGCAACCCGGTGAACGAATGCGGTCACAGCACTAGCTAGGCCCAGGTCCACCGGCGCGTCTACAAGCGGTGGCAGCGCGACGCGCCCATGCAGCTGCCGCGAGTGGCGATCGGGTTGCCGTCGGTCCCGGCCGGGGTGGTCTGTGTTCTCATCGTGGTCCGTTCGTGTCCAGGTACAGGACGGGGTCGTCTCCGAAACGTCCTTCGGCGTTCAGGGCGAACAGGGCCGCCATCGCTTTGGCGGTGTAGACGGGCTCGAGAACGAGGTTCTCCGTGTCGGCGGCCAGGCGTTGGGCGCGCTTCGCCTCTTCCGTCGGGTGGCCGTAGGCTGGCCCGAGCCAGTCCCGTACGATGAGGAGGCCGTCTGCGGGGACGTCGACGGTCCGGAGGTCCGCGCCACGCGATACGAGGAGCTTCTGCGTGCGGTGCGCGAGGCGGACGAGGGCGGGTGGATCCAGTCGCAGCGTGTCGTTGACGACGACACCGACCACCTGGGTGCGCAGGCCGCTGAGGCGCAGGCCGAGCAGAAGTCCGGCGACCGTGCCTCCGGATCCGACCGGAGTGACGATGTGTGACGGTTCGGGCAGGATTCCCTGCCGGATCTGTCCGGCGAGTTCCAGTGCCGCCTCGACGTAGCCGAGTACGCCGACCGGTGACGAACCGCCCGGTGGGACGAAGTACGGCAGTCGGTACCCGGTCGTGTGGCGGGCGGCCAGGAAGGGTGCCAGCGCGAGGGTGCGGGCCTTGCTGTGGGTGAAGTGCAGGGTCGCGCCACTTCGCCGCAGCCGTGCGAGCTGCGCGCATACGTGGTCGTCGACGGGCTGGTCGACCAGGGCGAGTGCGGTGTGCAGCCCCCGGTCGCGTGCGTACAGGGCGGTCGCCAGGCCCCAGTTGGTTCCCAGGCCCCCCACGGTCAGGACGGTGCGGCGGTCGCGGCGCAGGGCATCGGCCAGCAGCCATTCGAGCTTGCGTACCTTGTTCCCGCCCCAGCCGCCGTCGCCGAATTCACCGTCGCACTTCACCCACACGGGGGCGGGGCCGGTGGACAGCCCCGGCAGGTGACGCACGGGGGTGGGGCCCGAGCCCAGGCGGAGGTGCGGCAGTGCCCCGCGCAGCTCCGGGAAGCGCTGGTGCAGGAGCGGGACGGGCGCGCTCATGCCTGCTCACCCGCACCGACGGGGCCGAGGACGCGCCCGATGTGGGCGTTGGCGAACACCCCTCGGGGGTCGAGGCGGGCGCGTACGGCCTGGAAGCGGTCCCAGTGCGGGTACCGGTGGCTCAGCGCTTCGGCGGTGAGGAAGTGCCGCTTGCCCCAGTGCGGCCGGCCACCGAACTCGATCATGGCCTTCTCGACGGCCCGGAAGTATGGCTCCCACGGGATGCCTGCGAACTGGTGCACGGCGATGTAGCAGGTCTCGCGGCCGCCTGCCGGGCTGAGATAAGCATCGTCGGAGGCGACGAAGCGGACCTCCAGCGGCGTGGGCACGTCGAACCCGCGTCGTTCCGCGATCCACAGGACGGCCCGTACGGCCTCGGCGGCGTGCTCGCGGGGGATCGCGTACTCCATCTCGGTGAGGGGAACGCGGCGCGGCGTGGCGAAGACCCGGTAGGACCGGTCGACGTACCTCGTCGTTCCCGAACACGTCGAGGCCAGCCGGTTCAGCGCCGGAATCCACCGTCTGCGGGCCCGGCCGAGCCGACAGAGGCCCCAGTACGCGTAGTTGGTCAGGAGCATGTCGTGGAACCACTCCCCGGACCGCGATCGCGGACGCGGCGCGGTCGGGGTGCGGTTCCAGGTCTTCGTCATGGCCAGCCTGCTGTGCGGGAAGACGAAGAACCCGAAGTGGTCGTTGGTGTCAACGCGTTCGTCGAGGCCGTGCAGGACCGTCTCCAGCGGAGCGGTCGTGTCCTCGGCGCTGAGGGTGAAGGCCGGCACGGCTTGCAGTGTCACCGCCGTGACGACGCCGAGGGCTCCCATGCTCACCCTCGCGGCCCGCCAGGCGTCGGGATCCGCGCCGTCGCCCACTTCCAGCGTGCTGCCGTCGGCGAGGGCGAGCTCGATCGATTTCAAGCCTGCGGACAGGTTGGGCAGCGTGATGCCGGTGCCGTGGGTGCCTGTCCCGGTCGCGCCGGCGATCGACTGCACGTCGATGTCGCCGAGGTTCGCGAACGCGAGACCGTGGTCGTACATCACGGCACTGAGCGTTCCCAGAGAGATTCCCGCTTCGACGCGGACCAGGTTTCTCTCCTGGTCGATGCCGAGGACCTGATCCATGCGGTCCAGCGACAGCAGGGTCCCATCGGTCAGCACGCTGTCGGTGAAGGAATGCCCCGCCCCCGCCACCCGGACCGTACGGCCGGCCGCTGCGGCACGGCCGATGGCATCGCTCACCTCCGCCGTACTCCTCGGCCGCTCGAAGACTGCTGGGCGACAGCTCTGGTCACCCGCGAAATTCCTCCACACCTGCCCATTGTCCATGGCTGCTCCTCAGGAAGGCCCACGCCGCAGGAGACGGTCGTCCTCGCGACAGGCCACTGCTGCCTTCGGCAGTCGGCGTCGCGACCACGGCGGTGCCCTCACTCTAGTCAATATTGAAGATATCTTCAATATTTAGGCTTGCCCTGGGCCCGCGCCACATCGCGCGAACGCCACTGACGGGGTCGGGCGACACGGGCGGGCGACTTTCGGCGCGAGCTCGGCGTCTCTGCGGCGCAAGTGCGAGGGCGGGACTGCGCGGTGGTCATCGGGCTGTTCACCCGACCGGAGGGTGGCCCCTGCATCGGTGCTCCTCGACGGCACGACAAGCCGGAGGCGCGCTGCCCGAAGTGCCCGGGCGGCGCCTTGGCTTCATGGCGATCGATCCCGACGGAGTAATGACCGACATGGTCACGCAGCTTTGACGCCACCCTCAGAAGGGAGTTGCCGCATGGCCGCTGAGGCCGGACCGCCGAGTGAGAGGCCCGCTCGGTGTTCTCCGGGCACACGGCCACAACGCCGTCCGACGACACTCCCGTCTCGGACACCGCAGCCCCGTCGCCTACGGGACCGCACGCGACGTCGACCACCCTGACCGACCCCGCACGGCCCGTGTCCGACGATCGACGCCAAGGTCAAGGCCACGACGCCGTCGCCCGCTTCGGCGACAGCCGGGAACGTCCTCCGAGCGGCGGGTGTCCCGGACGGACCGGTGACGATCTCCGGTCAGTGGCCGGATTCGCCGCGGTGGTGGTCAACGTTCTCGGGGGTGCCGACATAGCCGCATCCGGTTCCCGGGCACTCCAGCCAGTAACCGTTGTCCAGCACCGCCTGCCGGATGGTCGTCCTGCCGTTCGGGCCGAAGCCGTACTCCGCGAGGAGACGGGCGACCGAGTTGTCGAACTGGACGGCCATGAGGGCCGCCTCGGCGATCCTGTCGTGGCCCTGCGCGAAGTAGGAGCCGCTTCCCACCTCGGTCCCGCAGCCGCACCAGCACGTTCCGGTCGGGGCCACGGGCGTCTCGTCTGGGGTCATGAAATCCATGATAGGTGTCGTGGGCAATGCTGGCGGGCTCATGAAGTTCATGAGCCCGCGCGTCAGGTCCGGCGAATCAGCGGCGAGGCGAGGCGGCAAGCCTCAGGGCGGCCGGCAGCGACTGATGCTCCGAGGCCACTGCCCGGGCTGACGCCGTCGGCGGGCGAGGACTCTGTTGGTCCGGCGCGGTGTCGCGTCCCGGTGGAGCCGGCCGCCGTCGGAGGAATCGGCCGAAACACGGTTCGGGGCTGATCTACGATCGAAGGCATGAGCCTCCTCGCGGAAGGTGCGATTCCTGCCGATGCGACCAGCCTGGTGGGACGTCGGCGGGAGGTCGCGGAGCTAAAGCAGCTGCTGGCCGTCGCGCGACTGGTGACACTGACCGGCACCGGGGGCGTGGGCAAGACCCGGCTGGCCATGCAGGTGTCGCGTGAGGTGGCGCGGGCGTTCGACGCAGGGGTCTTCTGGGTGCCGCTGGCAGAGGTCACCAAGCCCGCCCAGGTGGTCCTGACGGTGATGGAGGCAGTGGGTCAGCGGACGGGACCCGGCGACATACGGGCACTGGCCGACTGCCTGGGGGAGCGGCGACTGCTGCTGGTGCTCGACAACTGTGAGCACCTGGTCGGAGCGTGCGCGGACCTGGCGGCGGAGGTACTGCGGGCCTGCCCGGGCGTGCGAGTGCTTGCCACCAGCCGCGAGGTGCTCGACATCGTGGGCGAACACGTCTTCGCCGTGATGCCCCTGTCCGTTCCCGAGGAGAACGCCGCCGGGGGTGCCGCCGTCGCCCGAGCCGACTCGGTGGCCCTGTTCGTGGACCGGGCCACGGCTGCTGCCCCCGGCTTCCGGATGACACCCGCCAACGAAGCGGCCGTGGCCAGCCTGTGCCGGCACCTCGACGGTCTGCCCCTGGCCATCGAACTCGCCGCGGTGCGGGTACGCGCCCTGTCGGTCGAGGAGATCCTGCGCCGCCAGGACGAACGCTGCGAGTTCCTGACCCGTAGGCGGGGCGGCACGGCGACCCCCTCACGTCACCAGTCCCTGCGGGCCACCATGGACTGGAGCTACGAGCTCTGTTCGCCCGAGGAACGTCGGCTGTGGGAGCGGCTGTCCGTGTTCTCCGGAGGGTGCGACCTCGACGCCGTCGAAGACGTCCTCACGGACCGGCGACTTCCGCGCGCCGCCGTCCTCGACGCCCTCACAGGCCTTGTCGAGAAGTCCGTCCTCACCTGCGAGGAGTCCCACGGCCGGGTCCGCTACCGCATGCTCGAAACCATCCGCCGCTACGGCCACGAGCACCTGAGCCCGGCCGGTGAGGAGGCCGGGCTCAGCCGCCGCCACCGTGACCACTATCTGCGGCTGGCCGAACGTGTCCGCGACCAGTGGTTCGGCCCGGGCCAGGCAGCCCTCTTCGCCACAACCCGCCGCGAGCACGCCAACCTGCGGGCCGCCCTGGAACACAGCCTCACCGAACCGGGCGAACCAGAAGAAGCTCTTCGCATCGCGGCAGCCCTGTGGATGTACTGGATCGTCTGCGGACTCGCCCACGAAGGCGCCATCTGGCTCGAACGAGCCCTCGCCTCCACCACCGCCGAGTCGAGCCCACAGCGGGTCGACGCCCTGTGGGTAGCCGTCCTGCTCGGCAACTACAGCGGGAGACCAAACAAAGATGCCGCACACGAAACCCTCTCCATGGCGCAGGAGTGCCACCGACTCGCCGCGACACTCCACGACCCGGCCCGCCTGGCCCACGCCACCTACCTGTGGGGATACGTACAACTCGCAGGAGACGACCCGGTCCGAGGCTTCCTCACCCTCGCCGAGGGGGTGGAGATGGAGCGCGTGTGCGGCGACTCCCACCCCCACCTGCACCACGCGCAGATCCTGCTCACCACCGCGGCAAGCCTGGCCGACCTCGACCACGTGGTCCGCAGCGTCGGCCGGGAATGCCGCGACGCCTGCCGACAACACGGCGAGCAGTGGCTCCAGTCCTGGGCCCTGCTCCTACTGGGACTGTCCGCAGTACTCCAAGAAGCGGGCGACGACCCGGACCCGCACTCCCACCTCGACGCACAGAGCCAGCTCAAGGAGGCCATCCGCCTCAAATACCCCTTCCGCGACCCACTGGGCGTCGGCTGCGCACTGAACTACCTCGCGTGGAGCACGGTGATGTCGGGCGATCCCGAGCGCGGAGCCCGACTCCTCGGCGCCGGCACCGTCTTCTTGCGCCCGCTCGGCCTCGACTTCGACAGCTTCCCCGTAGAGAGGTGGACCAGACGCGGTGCCCGCCTGGAGATCATCCGAGCAGCGAAGGAGGCGCTGGGGGAACAGGAGTACCGTGCGGCGCACCTGAGCGGGGCGCGGTTGACCCAGGACGAGGCGGTGGCCTACGCCCTGGATAATCGGCTCGGCGATGAAGGCCGCACCACGACACCGAAGCAGACCCCGGTGGTTCAACACTTCACTCGTAGAGAGCGGCAGGTCGCGAAGCTTCTGGCCGAGGGAGCCTCCAACAGGGAGATCGCTGAGCGGCTAGTCATCTCCCGCCGCACCGCCGAGACCCACGTCGCCAACATCATGAGCAAACTCGACTGCACCTCCCGCGCCCAAGCCGCCGTCCGGATCGCCGGAATGGACCAGGATTCCGGCGTGGTCCAACCGGGCGGCGCTCAGCACCCGGCACGGTGACCCCGCCGCGGCGAAGCCCCGATCGGTGGCGTCCAAGGTCGCCGCAGCCCCGAACCCCGCTATCGGGGGAGCACCCCGCGCGGGCAGCGACGTGCCCCGGCCACCGGCACAGCGCCCGTCCACACCCCTTGCCGTGCTGTTCGACAGCAGCCGGACCGCCATGCGCCGTACTCCCGTGAAGATCAGGAGACTGCTCGAAGCACACGACGTCGCCATCCCGCCAGTCGGGCCCCGCCCTCCGTTCTCGATGCCTCAAGAATCGACGCCGTGGCGCATGCGCGTCACCTGGTGCCGCCGCTGCTGACCGCCACCACCGTGTGCAGGCCCGCCGCGGCTTCGCCCGTCGTAGGTTCGGCGCCGGGGGTCTGTCGTTCCCAGCCATCGAGGAGAGCATCGACGGCGTCCGGGGAGCGGGGGTGCCACGACAGGCCGGCCTGCGCCCAGCAGGCGGCCACGCGCGCAGCACGAAAGGGCCCGCCCGGGCTGACCGCCCGGTGGCTGAGCACGAGCACGCTGCCAGCGGGCAGCTCCCGGCGCAGCGTGGTGAGCAGGGAGTGGGCCTGTGGGTCGGCCAGCTCGTGCAGGACGTCACCGAGGACGGCCGCGACCGGGCGATTCCAGTCGAGGCCCGCACGTTCGCGCAGCGTCGTGAGCAGGGCGGTGGGCGTGGTGAGGTCGGCGTGCAGGTGTCGGACCTGGGCGGGTGCGGGTGCGTCGAGCAGTGCCCGGGCGTGGGCCATCACGACGGGGTCGCGGTCCAGGTAGACGAATCGTGCGTCCGGTCGGGTGGTGAGCACCGAGGTGTGGATCGGGGCGAGCGCGGTGCCGGGCGCACCGGTCGTCAGGCCGCACCCCAGGTCGAGGAATTGTTCGAGGCCGTGTTCGGCCAGGAGTCCGGTGGTGCGGTGGAGGAATTCCCTGCCGCGGTGAACGGTGTCCACGCAGTCTCGGTCCTCGGCCTGGAGGAAGTCCAGCAGCGTCCGGTCCGCGGCGAGGTGGTCCTTGCCTGCGAGCATCAGGCTCGCCAGACGGGCGGACGTGGGCCGGTCCGGCCGCAGGTCTCCCCAGACAGCCGGCTCCGGCCACGGTGTGGGCGTCGGCTTGTCTGCAGCGCGGTCGTGCGGGGACGGTTCCTGGGCTTGGTCACGTACCTGGTGCCACCACAGGGCGACGGGCCGGTCCGCGTGAGGCGGGTGTGGACCGGCCAGCTGGCTCATGCCCGCTCCGTCGGCAGGGCGCGCGGCGAGGCGGGCGCGGAGTCGGTCGGGAAGGTCGTGCGGGAGGTCACCATGAGGGTCCTTGGGGGATGGCGGTCGGCCGAGCGGGCAGCGCACCGGTGCTGCTCGGTGCCTGTGCGTTCTCGGGACTCGGTGGACTCGTGGGTCGGCGGCGCCTCGCTGCCGGGATTCGTGCTCGCCCGGGTGGGCCAAGGGGGGCGGTCGGCCGGGGGCACGCACATCGGTAGGAGTGCAGGCTGCACAAGGTCGGCGATCGGGTCGGGGCGCGGGGGTCGCACGAGGCGGGACGTATGGGGCTGCTTCAAGTTCAATCGGCTCTTTCGACAAAGGAGTTGGCCGCCGACGCCGGCCCCCGGTGCGTTATCAGATCGTGATCTGACCGGACCGTGGTGATGCTTCGTCGGTCCGGGAGGCGCGGTGCGGGCGCCGTTCACGCGCAGGACCGGGGCGGCGTTGACGAGCCCGTGGGGGCATCGCTCGCCCGAGCCGGTTCCCGCACACTGCCATGTTCAGTTGCCCCATTCGCCCACGTCCGGGATCGCCACCGCCCGGTCGCCTGCCGCGGTGGGGGCGCGTGGGCCCACAGTCGCGCGGGTGATGCACTCCGTTCACTCATGTCACGGTCATGTAACGCGCCGGGATTCGGAGCCGGCCTGCCTCTCCTATCCAGGGCAGCGAACGCACCGAACAGCATCACGACGGGTCCCGCCCGCTGGAGTCCCCTGCTGCGAGACCGAGCCGCTGCTCCAGGTGGCGCGCCTGCTCGGACCGCGCGCTCGGGGGCAGGGCGCCCTTCCCGTTCCCCAGGCTGCCCGATCGGCCGGGATCGGGACCCATGAATGAAGAACCGTCAGACCATCCGGCGCTGTGAGCCGCCGGCAGTCCCTAGGAGAACCATGCCGCTTCGCCCGAGCTCGACGACCACCGGCCGCACCGTCCGACGTAGAGCCGGTGCCGCCTTCGTCGTGCTCCTCGCCATCGGTGCGACTGTTGCTCCGGCCGTCGCGGACGACTCCAGGTCGTACGACTTCGAGTCCATCGCGGCCAAGGAGTGGCCGTTCAGGGCCATCAATGGCGCGGGCGCCGTGAACACAGCGCCCGCGCCGGCGCGGGCCGGTACTGCGGCGAGGTTCAACGTGCCCAATGACGGGCATTCGTTCCGCTCCGAGCTGGCCCTCAAGGGCCTGGGCGCGGGGAGTCACCGCTTCAGCTTCTCCAACTACCTTCCGAGCGACTGGAAGCAGGTCTCGTACGACACCATCGTCGCCCAGTGGTTCAGCGCGCAGCCCGACAGCGACGGAGTCAAGCCGGTCGTCTCGCTCGCGGTGCAGGACGGTCAGTGGCGGCTCAAAGTTCACTGGCTGAAGAACCTGGCCACCTTTGAGGAGTACCAGTCCCTGATCCCGCTGGGGGCGGTGCAGTTCGGGCACTGGAACCGCTGGGCGCTCGACATCACCTGGTCCACCCCGTCCACACCCGGGTCGATCACCGTGACCCGGGACGGCACCCAGGTCGGCTCCCATCGCGGCGACAACAACTACCACCGTGGTGAGCCGCCGCACTTCCGAACCGGGATCTACCGTCCGGCCTGGCGCCCGGAGAAGGAGAAGTACCCGACCGGTGGCCCGGACGTGGTGCTGTTCGTCGATGACATCGCTATCACGCCGGGCTCCGCCGGTCCGGCGACCCCGGCGGGCTCGACGCCGACTCCCGGAGCCCCGAGCGCGAGCACCGCCGCGAATCCGAGCGCTGCCGTATCCCGGTCCGCCGGGCCGACGTCTGCTGGATCCCCGTCCCTCGCGGCCGGCTCCCTCGGTTCTGTACCCGCGGCGCCCCCGGTAGCCCATTCGTCCTCGGAGCCCGCAGCTGCGGTGCATGGTGAGCCGTTGGCTGTCGGGGGCCCGGCCGCTCCCGCGACCGCGTCGGAGCTGTCCGCGACCGGCGCCGGTACGGACGTTGCGATCACGCTCGTCGGAGGTACCGCCGCGATCGTCGGCGGGATTTTCCTGCTCGGGCGCCGCAGGAGCCGGCGCCGGTAAGAATCGTCCCCGGTCGTCGCCAGGTGCGCTCGCGGACCCGGACCGCCTTCTGGAGGGCCGGTCCTGCAACACGTCCTCGTCCGCCACGCGCCGGGGGCACTACCGCCCCTGGCGACGACCGGGCGTCGACCGCCTCCGGGAGACACTCTCCCGTCGTTTCGACGTCATGTGCCCCGGCGTCTGCTCGCGGGCGCCGGGGCGCCTCGTACCCGTGTCCCGCCGCGGCTCGTTCCTGTGGTGGGACACGGTGGAAACGTGACGGGAACTTGTGCAACGTTTGGACAACGGTGCGGGCTCTCCCCGTGCTTCGGTTCTCTCTCCTCTCACGAACCACTTTCCGCATCCCGGCTCGCCGATCCTGGTTCCGGAGGCCGCCGGTTCAGAACCGCGACTCGCACCGCCGGATCCCGAGCGGGTGTGCACCACCCAAGGAGGACCTTCCCCATGCCCGACAGCCCGCCCTGGGTTCCGGTGATCGTCGTCGACGGCGTCTACCGGCCGCTGCAGGCCAGTTGCCGAGAGGACAGCAGTTTCGGCACCGCGGCGGAAACGATCCCCTTCACGTCGAGTGCCGCGACGCCCGGGTCCGGGCGGATGGCGAGCGCCCAGGACGATCACGTCGATGGACGCCTACAGATGCGGATCATCCCTGATCGCGGGTGCAGCCTCCTGTTCCCCCGTGCGGCACCATCGCGCACAGGAATGTCGGGCGGGATTCCCGTGCGAAACAGCACGGACCTCATCCTCCCCGCCGAACCCCTCCGCGCGATGGAACTGATCCTCGACGCAGCGCGAAGGGATGACTTCCCCCTGGCCGTCAGCTGGGCGGACAGGCTGCTCATCACCGTGCTCGCATCCTCGGGCCCGTACCACCGGTCCGCTCTCGCCGTGGCCGAGCTCCGCGCCGATCTGGCCTGGTTGTCGGGAGACGCCCACTACGCGACGGAGCTCTGGACACTGATCGCCCGCGGGTGGTCGCTGGTCGCCGGCCCGGGAAGCAGGCAAGCCCGCTTCGGCGCACGTCAGGCGGCCGCGGCATGGCGAGCGGTCCCGGACGCGGAGGCGTCATCCAGAGCGGACAGGCCCTTCTGTCGATGCTGCTGACCGTCGTTCCCCGGCCGGAGTCGGACCCTCTCGTTCTCGCGGTTCGCCGTCGGCTACGGCGGACCGGTGACAGAACCACGTGAGTGCCCGAGGGGCCGGAGGCCCCGACCGGGAGCGCCGGGTCCGGCCGGTACCGACGAGGTGGCGGGCTCAGAATCGCTCGGTCCAGTAGGGGTCGAGCGTCGGGGTGTCGCCCTCGGGGACGGAGGACGTGCCCAGCCAGGAGCCGACCAGCAGCTGCGTCGTGCGGTACTGCGAGCGGTAGCCGAGCGGGGCTCGACCCTGAGGAGATGGACTTCATGCACAAGATCGCGAAACTCTCCGACGACGAGCGCCGGCGCCTCGTTAACGAGTTCATTGACGACACCCTCGGCGGCCTGGACGCCAATCCCGACCTCGTGGACATGATGCGCTCGGCCATGCCCGACCTGCCGGACGACCCCGAACCGGATCAGGTCGAGGCATGGGTGGAACCCGCCGAACTCACCCAGGACCCGGACTTCCGCACCGCGGTGCGCCGGATGGCCGAGCACCAGGCCGCGCAGGGCTTGGGGAGCATGCCGCGGTAGGTCTCGTCGAAGTCGTCGCCGTCTGAGTCGTCGTTCGGGTCGTCCTCGGCCGGCTTCGTTCGGCCGGTCTTGATCCGGCTCACACAGTCGGCGGACTTCTGGGAGTTCAGATCGAGGGTCTTGAAGTCGAGCTCGAATCCGGGCTCCGGCACCTTTGCCGCGCCGTCGGTCACGATCTGGTAGCCCGGGCCGCGGTCGGCCTCCGCGAACTTCTGTTCCGGCCGGCCCGCTTCGGGCTCGGTTGTCGTCGTGCCGGTGGTCGGCTTCGGCACTCGCGCCGCCGCCTCCTGCTCCTGTGTACGCTGCGGTTCCTCCTTGCGGGTGCCACCGGTTCGTGATGGGCCGCCGCGCTCGTCCCCGTTCCCGTCGCAGCCTTGGCCGTTGCTCGCGCCGCCGCCTCTGCCGCCGCCCTCACCGACCCCGACTCCGTCGACGCCACCGAACTCCGCAAGCGGCCCGCTGCTGAGCACTGTGGTGGCAATTCCCAGGCCCTCTCGGACCTTGTCGGTCGTGTGCGGCTTCTGCTCCTCAGGAATGTCGTGGAACTGCCCCGGGTGTGAGCATTCGGGGCAGTAGGCGAAAGCCGGCTGGCCGGTGGCCAGGCCGGCGCCGAGCGTCAGGGACAGGACAGTCGCAAGCTTGACGGCTGTCCGGACGGTTCTGCGTGCCCCATGGGTATCCTTAAGAATGGTTGGCGGTCCGGGAGGACCGGGTGTGGCTGATGGGTGTTTGCCGTTGATGGCTCCAGGAGAATGGCCGCCCGGTCCTCCGGGACGCTCCGACCACTGATTGAGAGCTGCGGTCATCGCTGGTTAAGGACCTGTCGGCGGAGTGTTCTTCGGGCCGTGGAAGTGCTGGTCACGGAGGAACGGAGCGACGGACTTGAGCGCGTCCCATGCGCGGATTTGGGTCGGCATCGACGCCGGCAAGGGGCACCACTGGGCCGTGGCTGTGGACGCCGACGGCGAGACGCTGTTCTCGACGAAGGTGATCAACGACGAGGCCCAGATCCTCACCCTCATCGAGACAGCCCGCGCACGTGCTGCCGAGGTGCGGTGGGCGGTGGACATCTCCGGCCGTGCCTCCACCTTGCGGCTGGCCCTGTTGGTCGCCCACGACCAGCAGGTGGTCTACGTGCCTGGGCGCACCGTCAACCGCATGTCCGGCGCCTACAAGGGCGAGGGCAAGACCGACGCCAAGGACGCCCGCGTCATCGCCGACCAGGCCCGCATGCGCCGGGACTTCGCCCCGCTCGACACGCCGCCGGAGCTGGTCTCCGGCCTCCAGGTGCTGACCCACCACAGGGCTGACCTGATCGCCGACCGCGTCCGGCTGATCAACCGCCTCCGGGACCTGATGGTCGGCATCTGCCCCGCCCTGGAGCGCGCCTTCGACTACTCCGCGGCCAAGGGCCCGGTCGTCATGCTGACCGAGTACCAGACCCCGGCAGCCCTGCGCCGAATCGGCGTCAAACGGCTGACCACCTGGTTGGAGCGGCGCAAGGTCCGCGGCGCAGACACCGCCGCGGCCAGGGCCGTGGAAGCCGCCCAGTCCCAGCAGATCGCGCTGCCGGGCGAGAAGCGGGCCGCCAAGCTGGTCTGCGACCTCGCCCACCAGCTCCTGGCCCTGGACGAGCGGATCAAGGACAACGACCGCGAGATCCGTGAGACCTTCCGCACCGACGACCGCGCCGAGATCATCGAGTCCATGCCCGGCATGGGCCCGATCCTGGGCGCCGAGTTCGTCGCCATCGTCGGCGACCTGTCCGGCTACCGCGATGCCGGCCGCCTGGCCTCCCACGCCGGCCTCGCCCCGGTCCCGCGCGACTCCGGCCGTCGCACCGGCAACTACCACCGGCCCCAGCGCTACAACCGGCGGCTGCGCTGGCTGTTCTACATGTCCGCGCAGACCGCGATGATGCGGCCCGGCCCGTCGAGGGACTACTACCTCAAGAAGCGCGGCGGGGGGCTGTTGCACGTCCAGGCCCTGCTCACGCTCGCCCGTCGACGGGTCGACGTGCTCTGGGCGATGCTGCGTGACAGAAGGCTCTTCACCTCCGCCCCGCCGGTCACGCAGAGGGCTTGACACGATCATTGAGATTCTCCAGGATTTGCAGAGCATCCGCACCGCCCTCACGCCAGGCCCGACGCCAACGCTCCACCGACCGCTCGCTCACCCGCAGCTCCCGGGCGATCACCGAAGTCTTCTCGCTCGCCTCGAACCGAACCCCGGCCTCCAGCCGCACCTGTTCACGAAACGCCCGCCGCTCAGCGGTCAGGCCCCCACCTTGCGCGTACCGCATACCACCGGCATACCGCAGGGATCACTACCTGTCACCACCGACAACGGAACGAAAACCTCAGTAACGGCGGCGTCTTGCGGACCGTCCGGTCGCGGGTCGGCGGGTTCGGCTGGACCTGAGGGCGTGTCGTCTCGTATGCGGCAACGACCAGTGCGGCCGGCGGACGTTCGCCGAGCAGATCCCGGCTTTGACGTCCCGCCATGCGCGTCGCACGACCGCGCTCACCGACATCGCCCTGTTCCTGGGCGGCCGGGCCGGAGCCCGGATCTCCGGGCGTCTGGCCATGACCACGGGCCGGGACACCCTGCTCCGTC
>NZ_JBHXDN010000120.1:0-13375 GCF_042726075.1 Kitasatospora sp. NPDC127035
ATTCATGTCCGTCCGTTCCGGCCGGCCAAGACCCGAGGCCGAGCCTCGGCCAGCCTGTCACATCGCAGACTTACACGATCTTTCGGACACGCTCCGGCTTCTGGGGGTCGTTGTTCCGGGACTGTCGTGGCGGGTGGGGTCAGGTGATGTCGTTCGTCTGTTCCTGGTGGGGGGTGTGGATGTGGGTGGCGGCGGATGGTGTGGGGCAGGGCTCGATCGCCTCGGGCTGGGTGAGCGGCTGGATGGTGAGGTCGAGGTGTGAGGCCTCCTCGTCGCTCAGTGCGTGGTTGGGGTTGCGTCGGGTCCTGCGTCTGTCGTTGACGGTCGCGATGCCGCAGGCGAGGTAGTACAGGGCCCAGATGGGTGCGGCGAGTGCGAACATGCTGAGGGGGTCGGCACTGGGGGTGGCGAAGGCGGCGAAGACGGTGATGCCGAGCACCATGGCGCGCCACCGGCCGAGCAGTTGCCTGCCGGTGATGGCGCCTACGAGGTTGAGCATCACCAGTAGCAGGGGGAACTCGAAGGCGAGGCCGAAGACGAGGACGAGGCGGGTGGCGATGTCGAAGTAGTCGGCGGGCGGCAGGATAGGGGTGGTGTCGTTGGGGGTGAACGCCAGGAGCATCCGGACCGTGGTGGGCAGGAGGAGCATCGCGAGGGCGGCGCCGGCGAGGAACAGCGGGGCGCCGCAGGCGACGAAGATCCGGGTGTACTTGCGTTCGTGCTTGTGCAGGCCGGGTGCGACGAAGGCCCAGAGCTGGTAGAGCCAGACCGGGACGGTTCCGACCACTGCGGTGGTCAGGGCGACTTTGAGCATCCAGGTGAAGCCGGCGGTGAGGCCGATGGTGGAGACCTGGGCGCACTTCTCCCGGCCTGCGGCGATGATCTCCGGGGTGCAGCGCAGCGGCTGCAGCAGGAGGTCCTCGATCCTCTTGTGGAAGACCAGTGCGAGGACCGTGAACACCGTGATCGCCAGGGCTGACTTGATCACGCGGTTGCGCAGTTCCCGCAGGTGGTGGGCGAGGGCCATCCGCCCTTCGGGGCTCCTTGCCGCCTTCGTCTGCTTGGAGAGCTTGCTCACCCGGTTCTCACTCTCCTTCGAGCCGGTGCCTGCCCGCTGGTCCGTCGTGTGAGGGGCGCAGGAGGCTCGTGGTCGCGGCCTCGCGTCGGTTGCCGTTTCGGGGCGGGTCAGGTGTCCAGGCCGGTACACGGCGGCCTTGGCCGGTGTCGGCCCGCTGGTGCGCGGGTGGTGCGGCGCCGGCCTTCAGTGCGAGAGGGGGCAGCGTGTCCGGCGGTGTTCTCTCCGGGAACACTCGGCCCGCTCTGCGCACGGCCGTCTGTTCAGGGGGTGTTCGGGTGGTGGGTTCGGGTGGTGGTGTGGCCGTTGGATGGTGTTTCGGAGCGGGGTGGGGGGATGGCCGGGATCGTGGTGTCCGGGGTGCGGGTGGTGGTGGTCGGGGCGGTTTCGGCGGGGCTGTCGACGGGGGTGTCCTCGTGCAGGGCCCTGGTCTCGGCCTTGAGTATGCGCAGGGACTTGCCGATCCCGCGTGCGGCCTCGGGGAGTTTCCTCGAGCCGAAGAGCAGGACGATCACGACGAGCACGATGATGAGGTGCCAGGGTTCCAGGCCGTTGCGGAGTATGGGAATCGCCTCCTTGACTGTCGGGGCGGGGGGATGGTCACCACGGGGCCCGGGGAATCGGGCCGGCACGGGGGTGGTGCCCAAGGGTGGGTGTGGTCGATGCGGGTGTGGTGCCGGGGCCGGCTGTTGTCGTGTCGGCCCGGCACCACACCGCGTTATCGGCCGGTCGCCGGTCAGGGGAGCAGGCGTAGCCGTGTGGTCGCGGACCAGTTGGCCGGCAGGGTGATCGCCGGGTCCACGTAGTTGCCCCAGCCGAGGTCCGGGTAGTTGATCTTGGCGCTGACGATCAGGTCGACGCTCAGGGAGTTCGCGTACGGGTCGGGTGTGATGGGCTGGAACGCGTCGATGACCGCGTAGGTGCCGGAGGAGGAGGTGTTCTTGTTGCCGGTGACCCTGACGGTGATGGTGTGCTCGCCGTCGGGCAGACCGGTGCGTTCGAACACCGTCTGCTGGAACTGCTTGGCGGGGGCGTACAGGTCGACCTGGGTGGGGGCTGCGCCGTCGATGGAGATCTCGACGATCCCGTGGTGGCCGTTCTTGGGCGCGATGACGCGGATGCCGGTGCCCCGGAACGTGGCGGTCGCCGTGTCGCCGGTCTGGTTGCTGTAGGACTCGGTGCCGTTCAGGTCCCCGGTGCTCCAAGGCTGTCCGGCCGCGTGTGTCCATGCCCCGCTGTAGGAGATGCGGTCCGACGTGTTGTCGATGACGGAGTTGACCACCTCGAAGGCGTCGATGAGGGCGTAGGTACCCGTGGCACTGGCGTTCTTGGTGCCGGTGCATTCGACTTTGATCGTGTGCTGGCCGTAGGCCAGCGGCCCGCTGCTGAACACCATCTGGGCGGGGACTCTCCAGCCCTTGTAGAGGTCGATGGTGCTCGCGAGAGTGCCGTCGATGTAGACCTTGACGATGCCCAGGTTGGTGTTCATTGCGCTGTAGAAGTCGACGCCGGTGCCGGTGAACGTCAGCTGCGCCGTCGCGCCAGCGGTGTTCGTCCACGACTCGGTGTCGAAGAGGTCCCCCGCGGTGTAGCCCGCACTGCGGTCGGCGTGGGTCCAGGGGCCGGTGTAGACGATGTCCGCGGACGCGTCGTCGACCGTCAGCCGCGCGGGCGCGAGACGGATCGCTTCGGTTCCGTCCGACTCGACCTGGACGCCCCAGCTCGTCGCGCCGGTGGTCACTTTGGCGAGGCGGATGTTGGATTTGGCGCTGCGGAAGTCGTTGGTCCAGTGCGGGGCGCTGTCCTTGCCGAACAGGTAGTAGCTGTGGGTGTCCTGGGCCCAGGGCCAGGTGGGCTGGGTGCGGTAGGCGTCGGTTCCGGCGGTCCGGGTGCGGGTGGCGGTGCCGGCCGGGCGTCCGATGTGGTCGTTGGGGTAGACCGTCCACTGGGCGTCGCGCTGCCAGGTGAGGGTGTCCGCTGCGCCGGCGAGGCTGAAGCGCACTCCGACGTCGCTGAAGGGGCCGGAGGGCGGGTTGGCGATGGTGTAGGTCGTGGTGAGCAGGCCGCGGCCGTCGATGGAGATCGTGAAGCTGGTGTTCACGGTGCCGAAGCGGCCGGTGAGGGTGACGACCGCCTGGCCGCCGGTGGTGGTGGCCGTGGCCGAGGTGCCGGTCCACGGGCCGGCCACGCCGCGTGAGAGGACGAGGTCCGGGCCTGCGGTGAGGACCCGCCTGCCGCCGGCCTTGGCGTCGACCAGGCGTGCGGTGGTCTTGTCGAAGACGACGGTGAACGGGACGTCGACGCCGGTGACCACGATCTGTGTCGCGGTCTGCTGGATGGTGGGGGTGGTGCCGCCGGGGGCGGTGAACTGCGGGGTGGGGCGGGCGTTGAGCCACAGGCGGTACTCGTCGACGATCGCGGCCCCGCGCCGGAAGGTGAGGTGGAGGGTGTCGCCGGCGGACCAGGGGCCGGCCGGGATCGTCAGGGTGCCGCTTTGGCGGGCGGGGACGGCGACCCCGGTGAGGGTGCCGGATCTGGTGCCGATGTCCCAGGTGATGGTGAGTTCGCCGAGGTCGCTGTGGTCGTACCAGTTCTTGACCGGTACGGCGATGGCTCCTCCCGGTGTCAGTCCGGTCAGGACGCCGTCGGTGATCCGTACCGGCGAGAACGCCTTCTTCGTCAGCCAGAACTCCGGTTTGGGCCGCCGCCACAGGTCGATGATGCCCCACTCGCCGTAGCCGACGGGGCCCTGGGGCAGGTGGAACGCCTCGTCGATGGCCGCCCAGATCGCACCGCCGACGACACCGTTCGCGGTGCGGAACCTCTCGGCAAACTTGTCGATGGCGTAGCCCCAGAAGTCGCGCACGCTCGGGTCGGCCTGCAGGGTGTTGTTGTTGTAGCAGGCCACGTGGCCGAACTCGCCGTACTGGACGGGCTGGTTCGGGTTGCCGGTCGCGTTGGCGAGCGAGGGGTAGTGGCCGGAGTAGATGTCGGCCTGGTTGCCGCCGTTGACCACCCGAGCCTCCTCGAAGACCGTCGGGCGGGAGGGGTCGTTCTCGTGCGCGTAGGTGTTCTCGAGACGGAAGTTGAGGGGATTCCCGAAGCTGCTCTCGTTGCCGAGGGACCACTGGACCACGCAGGCGTGGCTGCGGTCGCGCTCGATCATCTCGGCGAACTGCGTCAGGTACTGCTCGCTGTAGGCGGGGTCGTCGACCGTATGTGGCTGGAAGGTGACCGGTGCTTCCACCTCCACGTAGAGGCCGAGGCGGTCGGCCCATTCGAGCAGGCCGGGAGTCGGGGGGTAATGCGAGGTGCGGATGTAGTTGCAGTTCGCCTCCTTGTAGAGCCGTACGGCCTGCTCTTCCAGGGTGGCGTTCGCCGAACGCCCCTGCAGCGGGGACATGCTGTGGTGGCAGACGCCGAGCAGGTGGATGGGCTTGCCGTTGACCAGTTGCTGGTTGCCCTGGATCTTGAGCTGGCGGAAGCCCACCGCCCGGGTCACCGTCTGGGTGACGCCGTCGACCGTGAAGGTCGCGTTCAGGGTGTACAGGTGGGGGTGCTCGGCGTCCCACTTGCGCGGCGCGTTCACCGGGATGGCCACCGCCTGCTGGGGCGAGGCCCCGGTCAGGGTGATCTGGGCGGGGGTGAGGGGGACCGGCTGGCCGTCCGGGTTGGTGAGGGTCAGCGCGACGGTGCCGGTCTTGCCGGCGGCCAGCGCTGCGGCGGCGGTGACGGTGAGCGTGGCGTTCGTGTAGGAGGCGTCGAACGTCGTGTCGGTGTGCAGCCGGGTGAGGTGGGAGGCCGGCAGCGCCACGAGGGTCACGTCGCGCAGGATGCCGCCGATGTTGTGCTTGGCGTAGTAGGACTCGCGCGAGATGGTGTTCGCCCCGTCGGTGACGCCGAGGGTCACGGTGGCCTGCTGGCCCGGTGTGACGAGGGAGGTGATGTTGGCGTACCAGGTGGTGAAGCCGCCTTCGTGGGTGGTTACCAGGGTGCCGTTGACCCACAGGCGGGCGTAGCTGTACACGCCGTCGAAGCGCAGCAGGACGGTCCGGCCGGCGTAGTCGGCCGGGACGGGGACCTTCACGGAGTACGCGCACTCCTGGTTGGTGGGCACGTTCTGGCCCTGCATGGCGGGTTCGCCCGGGACGCTGACGGCCGCCCACGTGGAGGTGTCGGTGGCGGTGGTCCAGAAGGAGGCGGGCGGGGTGGTGGTGTAGCGCCAGCCGGAAGCGATGGGGATGCGCGGGTTGGCCACGCCCGAGACGGTGTCGGGCAGCGGGGGGACGACGGGGGGTGCGGTGGCGGCGGCGGCGGGTGCGGCGATGAAGAAGTCGCCGGCGCCGGCGACGGCGGCGAGCATTCCGGCGGCGACCATGCCCTTGAGGATGCCGCGGCGGGAGACGCCCGTCGGGGCGGGGTCAGCGGCGGGGGCGGGGGTGTGAGGGTCAGGAGACGACACTGTCTTTCCCTTCTTGGCAACTAGGCTGCTAGGTAGATTAAGGGGAAGTTCGGTGCGGTTGGCAATACCTGGGACGCGGGTATTCGTCACCGGCGGGATATTTCGTCGGAACCTCCCAGACACATCGGGACGGTGGGCCGGCGTCCTGCGGGATTCCGTCGCGCAGGGTCTGCCGCATGGCTCCCACCGCTCCCAGGCTGGCGGGGGAAGCGGGTTCGCCGGTCGGTCCGGCGCGGTGAGGTGTGGTGCGAGGTGACCGGGGTGGGCATGTCCTGACCGGGTGGCTGCCGGCGATGAAGGGCAGAAGGCCGCGGCCGATGCGGAGCGTGACGCGCCCGCCGGACGGGCGCCGGGCCGGTGCCTGGCCCGTACGATCGCGCCGTAGCGGTCGGTGGCCTGGTCGACCTCGACGGCGGCAGCCGCGGGACCGGCCCGCGCGGTGCTGCCGATGGTCCCGGGTCCTGCGGCCCGGCCGCCGAGCCGTGGATGGGCCAGGCTGCCGGGGCCGGTCGGGTGCGGATCGGCTGGCCGGCGAGGGTCGCAGGAATGCTTCGCAGGGTCTGCCCGGGCCAGTGACGGGAAGAGCTCCCAGGTCCGCGGGGAGCCTCTGGCGGCTCCCCTGGGCAGTGCGAGCCGTTCCGCGGCCGTGATCACCATGTCCTCGACGGCCTCTGCGTCGTTCGGACCGGTGCGGCGCGGAGGGGGGGATCGGGACCCGATCGGGTTGAGGGCCGGGCCGGCCGAGGCGGGTACGGCTGCTGCGGGTGTCGGCGCGGGACGGAACGTGGGGACGGGGGCCGCCAGGTCCAGCGGCTGGTGCGGCTGGCGGTGGTTGTGGGCGAACACCCACTGCTTGATGCCGGTCTGTGCGACGGTGGGTGGCTCGAGCGGCCCGCAGAAGTCGGGCAGTTCGCCGCGGGTTGCCGTGGAACCGTTCGATCTTGAGGGTGGTCGTGGGCGGGCGTGGCTTGGTCAGGAGGAGGGTGATGCCGTTCTCGCGGAGGATCCGCCCGGGCATCGCCTCGACCGGGAAGGGCTTGGTGAACCGGCCGGTGAACTGCTTGCAGTTGTCGGTCAGCACCTCGGAGGGGATCCCGTAGCGTCCCGTCGCGTCCGTGAACGCCTGGTCCGCCCGGGCGGACCGGTGCGACGTGCCGTACTGCCGGGCGGCCTCCGCCACACCGCCGCCGGCGGGCACGGCCTGCACCGTGCGGTGGCGGTACTCCGTTCGCCACTGCCGGTCGCCGAAGCCCGACTCCTGAGTCCTATCAGTCACGGCAGCAGCATCCGTCAATCGCCGTAAAGGACGACAGGGACCGTCGTGATTGTTATGGAACCGACAATCAGCTTGTTCTTTTTCTTCCGGTCTCGAACGACGCCTCGAACGGTGTCCCTCACATGGGGATTCGCCGGACATGAGGGCGGCCTTCGTCTGATCCTGTGCTCCGACCAAGGTGCACGTGACCACGACGAAGGCCGTGAAGGTGAGTCTGCTGCCTGATGCTGTCCGGCGGGAGGCGTTCGCGGAAGCGTCACGCTTCCGGGGACAGTTCTACGAGTGTCTGACCGCCCGGCGTGACGAGTTGTTCGAACTCACCGACGCGGTGCTGTGTGCGGACGGCGCGGTGAAGTCCCCGGTGGACCTGACACTGCTGCCCGAGCACCGTCGTGGGCACGGCGCCATGTACGGCGGCCTGAATCACGGCCGGATCGACCTCGGCCAGCTGCGGACCGCACTTGCCGGGCTGCCGCTGCCGCGCTTCGAGGGCGGGCGCCTGGTCCTCGCCGTCGACGTGTCGTCCTGGCTGCGTTCGGACGCGCCGTGCTCGGCGGGGCGGCTGTTCTGTCACGTCTACGGCCGGGCGAAGACGGCGGCGCAGTTCATCCCGGGCTGGCCCTACTCCTTCGTGGCCGTGCTGGAGCCGGGCGCCACGTCCTGGACCGCGATCCTGGATGTGGTCCGGCTCGGTCCGGCGGACGACGCGACCGCGGTCACCGCAGCGCATCTGCGGGGCGTCGTGGAGCGGCTCATCACCGCCGGCCAGTGGCAGGCCGGGGACCCGCACATCATGATCGTCAGTGACGCCGGCTACGACGTCACCCGCCTGGCCTGGGTTCTGCGCGACCTGCCGGTGGAACTTGTCGGCAGGGTCCGCTCCGACCGCGTCATGCGCCTGCCGAAACCACCAAGGATGCGGGGCGTCAACGGCCGGCCGCCCAAGCACGGCCCGGAATTCCGCTTCGCCGAACCGCCGACCTGGCCCGAGCCCGCGGTCACCACGGTCACCGACACCGCCAACTACGGCAAGGCCGAGGCCCAGGCATGGGACAGGGTCCACCCACGGCTCACCCACCGCTCCTCCTGGCTGGACCACGATGGTGAACTGCCCCTGGTGGAAGGAACGTTGATCCGGCTGAAGGTCGAGCACCTGTCGAAGGAACGAGACGCCCCGCCGGTGTGGCTGTGGTCCTCCAGAACCGGCGCCACCCCGCAGGACGTGGACCGCTTCTGGCAGGCATTCCTCCGCCGCTCCGACCTGGAGCACACCTTTCGCTTCGCGAAACAGACCCTCGGCTGGACCACCCCAAAACTCCGCACCCCCGAGGCCGCCGACCGCTGGACCTGGATCCTCATCGTCGCCTACACCCAGCTCAGGCTCGCCCGGCCACTCGCCGTGAACCTCCGCCGGCCCTGGGAGAAGCCCACCACCTCCGACCGCCTCACCCCGGCCCGAGTCCGCCGGGGATTCAGGAACATCCGCCCCCACATCGCCTGCCCGACCCGTGTTCCCAAACCCCGAGGCACAGGCCCCGGACGGCCACCCGGCGCCAAGAACAAACACCGCGCACCCCGCTACGACGACGGCAAGACCGTCAAACGCCCCGAGACCCTCAAAGACATCGGCGAGCCCGGACGATCTTGGTAGATAAAGAACAAGCTTACGGGCTGCCAACCAACCAGCCACACCCAAGAGATGAGCCAGCTAAACAGCAACACTCTCACTACACCCGAAAAAGCCGCAGGCCATGCACTGGCCCACAATCGCGCCACACGACCAACCAGCCAACGCCCCGACTCACCCCCTCCACCCCGGCCCCTGGAAACGCATCAACCAACCCGCAAAACCCCACCCCACCGACCACCCCAACCCCGCACACCCACCGCCACCCCATATGCGCGTCCTGATCGCCCGCACCGCACCCGGCCTACTCGCGCTGCCAGGCGTCGGAACCGAGACCGCCGGGCAGCTGCTGGTCACCGCCGGCGACAACCCCGACCGGCTCGCATCCGAGGCCTCCTTCGCCCACCTGCGCGCCGCCGTACCTGTCCCGGCCTCGTCCGGACGCACCGACCGCCACCGGCTCAACCGTGGCGGAGACCGCCAGGCCAACCGCGCGCTGCACACAATCGTGCCGGTCCGCATGCGTCACAACCCTCGAACGCGCGACTTCGTGGCACGACGCACCCTCGATAGACTCAAGACGAAGGACATCTTCAAATGCCTCAAGCGCTTCATCGCGAGAGAGGTCTACCGCTACCTCACCGGCGCCTTCAGCGACGCGACCGGGCCGCCTCTTGCAGCTTGACGATCTACAGAAGCTTCAGAGTCAAGCCGAGGCCGTCAGTCCTCCCGCCAGTTCCGGTACTCGTGCGGGGGAAGGTTCCAGGAACCGTCGCTGAAGGGATTGGGCAGCGCCCCGTCCAGGGCTCCGGCGAGAAACTCGCCGAAACCCATCCCGTACCGGCGCCACGGGTCGGTTCCGTACGGCACCTGGCGCCTGAAGACGACGACGTCCCAGATCTCGGGATCGAGCGAGTCGCAGATCCAGAACGCCACGTCACCGTTGACGGTCGTCGCGAAGGGAAGAAGCCTGCCCTCCTCGGACAGTTCCACGGCTCCGCCGTCCGACTGTGGTTCCTCCCGCGGATCGAACCCGAGTCCGTCCAGCAGCCGGCTCTCGGGGCGGCCTTCCGCCGGCGGGATGCGGACCGCGAGGTACTCGTTCAGCTCGCCGCCGCCGAACACCGCGACGAAGTCCCGGTAGTCCGCCGGAACCCGCAGGCCCGTGCTCCGCGCAAGTTCCTCCCAGTCGACGACATCACCTTGAGCTTCCGGAATCCCGAGGATGCCGGACAAGCGACCGATCATCTGGTGCATGAATTCTCGTCTTCCCTCGTCACCCATCGCCGAACAACCCGGCGTCCTCGCCCGATCGACTGTCTATCGACAGGCCGAGATTCTTCCAGCCGTTTCTGGTCGTGTAGATCAGATTCGAAACGGTGTCCGAACTGGCACCAACCAGACGCCCGTTCCGATCCCATGCCACAAAGGTCATCTCGACCTCATAGGGGCGAGCCTCCCCCCGGCATAGTGCGGGGTCACCTGATAGAGAACGACTCACTTGTTGTCGATCTGCTCCTTCACCCGATTCTCAAGGGTTGTGCGGATCACCGGCTGGGTGCCGGCGCGCCGGTGCTGTGCGTGCCGGGCTTCGCCGATGCGGCCGAGTCGTGGTTTGCGCTGGCCGAGGCGCTGAAGGACCGGCACTGCGTGGCCGTGCTGGACCTGCCTGGGTTCGGTGCGGCTCCTCGGCTGGAGGCGGGGGTGACCGTGGAGGACTTCGCGGGCAGGACCGCCGCGGTGGTTCGACGCGGTTGGTCCGGCCCCGTCACCCTGATCGGGCATTCTCTGGGTTCGGTCCTGGCCGTGCGTGCGGCACAGAAACTCAACGGGCAGTGCGCGGCTGTCGTGTCCATCGAAGGAAATCTGACCCCGCAGGACGGTTACTTCTCCGGACAAGCAGCACGCCACGATGTTCCGGGCGCGTTCAAGGACGATTTCTCGGGGCAGGTGCGCAGGCTTGTCGAGGACGGCCGGGCGCCGGCCAGTTACGCCCGCTCGGTAGCCGTTGCCGACTCGTACAGCATGTGGGCCCTCGGCCGTGATGCCGACCGGTGCGGCGCGGCCGACGGCTTCGGCCAGGAGTTCGCGGCCCTGCGCTGTCCGGCCGACTACCTGTGGTCGCGGACCGCGACTCCGCCCGCCACCCGGCAGTATCTGGCCAAGAGCCGCCCAACGCACCACCAACTGACAATCGAGCATCACTGGCCGTGGACGATCAGTCCCGACGCCGTCGCCGATCTGGTGCACGCCGCAGCCGCGCCGAGCTGATCCGGAGACCACCCTCAGGTGCCACACCGCCCGGGTCGACGAACCGGTTCAGTCCGGCTCGACCGCGTAGACCTCGATTTCGACCTTCATCTGCGGGCCGAGCAGTCGCGACACCTCCACGAGAGTGGCTGCCTGGCGTACCTGGGCAAATGCCTCACGATGGGCTCTGGCCACCAGTTCCGCGTCCGTCATGTCGGTGACGTAGGTAACCGTGCGGACCACCGCCGCCATACTCGAACCGGCCTCGCGCAGCGCGGCCTCGATGATCGCGAGCGCGGCCTTCGCCTGTTCATAGGCGTCCACCCCGTCCAGGTGTGGCGGCTGGGCGGTGGTTCCGGAGACATGCACCTGGCCGCCGACCCTCACCGCGCGGCTGTACCCGTAGACGTCCTCGAACGGACCACCGGAAGACACGATCCGCCTCAGCCGGTCCTCGTCCTGCCCCATCGTCACAACCCTTCGTCGGCCAACTGGTCAGCGCGGGGAACGACAGCTACCGACCCACGTCGGCCTACTGCCGCCACCTCGATCCCGACGAGCCGTACTGGTCCGGCGTGGTAACGATCGCCGCCGTCGAGACCCTACTCCGGTGAGGAGCCCCTGGCCGCCGAGGTAGGCGTGAAGGCCGTTCAGCGGGGGTTGCGCCACCCTCCGAGCCCTCCGGCAGACTATCCCCGGAACTGGCCGCCTGGGCGCAGCGGGCGACGGTCGAGGTGGGGATCGGGGGCGGGCAGATGACGGCGTACCTGGCCGCGATGAACGCGTTGTCACCGGTGTTCGCGGTGCTGCAGGTGCTCGCGGTGCTCGCCGACACCGACATCCGGGGATCGCTGGCGGGCGGGTACTGGGTGGTGGGCGGCGGATGGCTGGTGGTGCGGTGGGCGGAGCGCGGGCGCGGCGGGCAGGGCCTGGGCAGGCGGCTGGTGGGGGTCGTGACGGTGGACGAGGGCACCGGTCCGTCGAGCGGCGCGGCCCGGGGGCCGGGCAGGCGCGGTGTCCTGCACCTCCTGGGCACGCTGCCGGGGTTCGCCGGATTCGTCCGGCCGGTCACCCATGTGCGGCGCCAGACGTGGGCCGACAGCATGAGCCGCATCGTCGTGGTGTGCAGGGAGATGACCGGCCGGATCACCCGGCCCCGCCAGCAGCGATAGCAGGCGGCCGGGTCCCGCGGAGGCAAGGGGGTGTTCCGCAGGCCCGGCCGGTGGGACGCAAGCAGCGCCGAGGTCGGCGCGGCTGGCCCGCTTCGGCCCGGACGCCGCCGACGCGGTGCCCTACCTGCGCCGGCTCTGGCTACACACTCCGCACTCATACGAACGGTCCGCCTACCTGGAGGCGCTGGCCGCCATCGACACCGGCGGCCTCCACCGCGCCTACACCGAATCCCTCTGGGACTGCGAGGACCAGGCCGGACTGCTCGGCATCACCCACGCACCCAGCCACCCCGAAACCCTGACGCGGATCGCGGCGCTGCGCGACGACCCCGTGGAGGGACAGGAGGTACGGGCTGCCGCCAGAACACGACTGGCCTCCCTTTCCTCTGACCACAGGTGACAACAACCGTCTCGACCGGCTGTCATGCACCGCGAAAGGTCGGTCTGGCCAACTGGCCTGTCCCGCTTGGCCAACTACAGAGTCAGGTACACTTTGCACGGTAGGTGGCCATCGTTGCGGGCTGGTTGGCCAGGTGCTGCCGGGCTTGTGCCGGGGCAGCCCGAACCGCGGTGAACCGCGAAGATGGACCCATGTCTGCCGTGCCCATCGAACCTCGCCCCCTCAACGACTCCGAGCGAGCCGTGCTGGAACACCTCCTGGAAGCCGACTTCGCCGGCGCTCCGGCGCTGCGTGACCAACTGGACCACACCGAGGTGGTAGCCACCTGGGGGCCCGGGTCGGTGAGCGTCGACCTCCGGGTGCGCGGACTGGAACAGCACCCCGCCGCGCCGTCCACGCTCCTGCCGGCCGGTGCCAACGTCTACGACCGCTCCGGCGAGTACATCGGCGAACTACTGGTCTGGGCCGAGGGGGGCACGACCCTGTCGGCCCTGGAGTACGCCTGGGTCACCGACGACATGCCGACCTCCCTGCCGTCCACCGACCAGCTCCGCTGAACAGCTGACAGCCGCTCAAATCGGAACCACCGGCCTGGCCAACTACCGTGCACCGTTTGGCCAAGTACCCGCTCGACGGCACTACCGCCGGGCTGACCCATGAGGAAGGCGCCGCGCTGCGGTCGCCAGTGAGCGGGCGGCCGCGTGGGTGCGCGCACTCGCCGCCCGGCAGCCGGCCGACGTCCACGGCACGGTGCTGGACTTGGTGGCCGACACAATCGAGCGGGCCACCGGCCACAAGGCCATCCCGCGGCGAACCGGCGGCGCGGGATGGGAGTTCGATCGTGTGGATGCGCCGGATCCGGTGCTGATGGAGAACGTGCGCTCGCCGGCGCGGCCTCAAGGCGGCCGCGGTGTAGTTCACGGCGCTGGTCTACCTCAACCAAACGACAACCTGGGCGCCCGGTTCATCGCCCCGGACGGTCCCCGGGACTGCCGGTTCTGAACAGTGCGGAAGGGCGCCCCCCCCCCGGGGGGGGGGCGTGCGCGGGTGCGGGGGGGGCGGGGGGTTAGTGCGGGCGGCCCAGCGGGGGGGGGGGGGCGCGGGCGCGCGCCC
>NZ_JBHXDN010000121.1:0-11938 GCF_042726075.1 Kitasatospora sp. NPDC127035
ATGCCGGACACCACCTGGCCAATAAGCGGACACCCGCCAGGCTCATCCCGGAGCTAGCCAAAGACCCCGGTTTTGATGTCATCTGTCTGCTTAACGACACTTCAGCAACGATTCACTTGCGTTCGTCTTCCCGATCCCCACCTGACGTCTCTTACGACGCCTTTTCCTCAATCGCTCACCACGGCAGTCATTAGCTAGCGCAGCATGAGGCGGTTTGAAGCCTCCCTCCGCAGGGCGGCTCCGAAGGGCCATACCTTCATCTCTCGCACAGCATCGATTCCAGAAACCGTCCTACGACCAGCTCCCCTTCACGTTCAGGACACAATCAGCCAACGCAGCATGAGGTGGTTTGGAGCCTCCCTCCGCAGGGCGACTCCGAAGGGCCAAAACCTTCATCATCCGTGCAGCACCGCATCAAGAACTCGGCCTACATCGACTCCCCTTTACGTTCAGGACACACCAAGCGCCAGATGTACGGGCGGGCCAACTTCGACCTCCTACGCCGCCGCATCCTCCTATCACCATGATCAGCCAGCCAAGACCCCTCAATCAGCGACAGAGCCCGGAAATTGATCCAGAACCCAGATTGAGCCGCCGCCGACAAACTTCCTGGTCTTGTCGTTTCACCCGTTGCCGACACCGGGGAGCCCGGCCGCGTCACAGCTCCTATCGACGCTAGCGGCGGCGCGGTATGACCTGCTGCTCTGTTGCGGCGTTCTGCTGACCCTGGTCTTCTGGCGACGCGGCTGGAAGAACGGCTGCGACATCGTGGTCATCACCGCATGCCACGGCGTGGGCCTGGCCTTCGAAATCGTCAAGGTCCACCTCGGCTCTTGGAGCTACCCCGAGCCGGCGGTCCGGAAGTTCGCGGGTTGTTGTCCCGCTGTACGGAGCCTTGGCCCTGGCCGGATTCGGCTCGGTGCCCAGTGCGAGCAGCTGCGCAACTGCTCGTGGTCCCCTCGCTCCCCGCACCCGGGCCGGTCCTCCCTCCCGGCGGCCAGCGGCACGCGACGACGCGGTGCGGTTGTTCAGTGATGCGTCGGTGGTCTGGAGGAGCGCGAGTTCGGTGGTGGCGCTCGGCGCCGTCCTGCGCGTCAGGTCGGACATGGTTTCCCCCTTGGGAGTGTGACCGGGTGGCGGGGCGGCCCGGGGAGTCGGGCAACGTCCGGCACCACACCGGTCGACATCGGATTGGCCGGGCGGTGTCTACTGGCCGGCATGCCGTGCGAACGAAGCGACCTCAGAGGCAACGGAGTGCGCCGACATGTACCGGTGGGGGAGGAGTTCGCGGGCACCGGCCGGACCCGCCCTGTCACGGGCCTGTGACACTGCCGCGGCTGTCCCGTCACGGACACCTCGGCCCACGAACCGGCCCAACCGCCGAAGGAACCATGCGCGGAGCTCCCGGCCCACCCCCCGCAGAGCGCGCGGCAGCCGCTGCAACCTGCCGGGGCGCCGACGCAAGGGCTCGGCAAAGATCGGCCCGGCCGGCAAAAGTCCGGTATCGCCGCCGCAGCGTGGGCCGACTGAAGCCGGCGCCGCACCCCAGGCAACCCCAGCCCCAGTGCTGCCTGCCCACCATCGCCGATCCGTCCTCGCCTTCGCCCGTTCTTCTGCGAGAACCACGAATACCGAAGCGGACTTGGCCAGCGTGACCGGCACCTGCGTCATCGCCGCCGTGCGCCGGGGCTGCATTCGGCGGAAGACCCGACGGCGGTCGTCGCGCTCGTAAGCGGCGAGTGTGTTTAGCCGAGCTGCTGTTCGATGGCGCGGAGCTTGCGCTCCAACGCGTCCAGTTTCGGCAGCGACAGGGTGTCGTCATCCGCGGTCAGGTCGACGGTAACGGACTTCTCGGGGCCGTCCTTGAGAAAACCGTCGCGATGGACCTCGGGGTCCGCCGCCGACCGGGCCAGCCACAGGGCGAGGTCGGCGGCGGCAGTACGCGGCAGGCTGCTCGGGTGGTCGGGCTCGGCCGTTGGGAGTGGGTCCGGACTGCTCAGCTGCTCCTCGGAGGCGGCGGCAACGGTGACCGCGGCGAGGGCCCGATTGCCACGGGCCCGGGAGAACGGTCCGCCCCGGCGGGCGATGGCCTTCAGCTCCGCCCGCTCCCGGCGATCGGCGCTGCGGGTCCGCAGCCGGGCCTCCTGCTTGGCCTGGCGCTCCTCCCGGACCTCGTCGACCGCCTCGTCCACGCTGCGGACGTTCTCCAGCAGCATCAGCGACCACGCCGCGAACGTCTCACGGGGCGCACGCAGCCAGCGCACGATACGGATCTGCGGCAGCGGACGCGGCACCAGGCCCTGCTCACGCAGCGCGGCCCGGCGAGTCTGCTTCAACGCCCGGTCGAACAGAATCGCAGCCGAGACGGACATCCCCGCGAAGAACTGCGGAGCGCCGTCATGAGCCAGACCACGCGGCGCGTGCACCCAGTTGAACCAGGCCGAGGCGACCGCGAACACCCAGACCAGCAGACGCGAGCCGAGCGCCGCGTCACCGTGGCTGGCCTCACGCACCGCGAGGACCGAGCAGAACATCGCCGCGCCGTCCAGGCCGAACGGCACCAGGTACTCCCAGCCGCCCGACAGGCCGAGGTTCTCCACGCCGAAGCCCACCAGACCGTGGAACGACAGTGCGGCCGCCACGCCCGCGCAGCAGAACAACAGCGTGTAGGAGGAGATTCCGTAGACCATCTCGCGGCGCCGGCGCCGCTCCTCGCCGCGCTCCCAGGAGTCGGCGACCTCACCGGACCGGTCGGCCTTGCGGCCCCGAAGGCGCAGGAACATCACCAGGGTGAGCGCGGAGACCAGGACCGCGCCGACGGTCGCGGTCCAGGAAAGCTGTATCGGGGTCAGGTTCATGAGGGATCGGGCCTCGCTGTGGGGGTTAAGGAACAGGTCTGATCATCCAGAGGGCGGTCGGACCGGCATGAGACCGGTCGGCCTAACACCGTTGCACTGTCGAGAAGTTCACCGCGTCGGTCGTCGCGGGGCCGGGCGGCCGGGCACCCCGGTCGGGTCGGTGGTTCGGCCTGGAGACCCGGTCGCAGCAGGGCTCGGGAACGCCACCAGTGGAGACGGCACCGGGGTGGGCGGGATCGTGACGGAGGGTGAGGTTGCGGGCCGGGTTGAGGGCCAGGAGCCCGGCGAGAACGGGGCCGAGGGTGAGGTGGCGGGCGGGCCGGCGGATGCAGGGGTGGGCGAGGTGGAGGCCCCGGAGCCGCGCGGGGTCGTGCCGGAGAATGGGATGGAGGGACGGACCGGATTCCCTGAAGTGGGCGGGGCGCTGTGCGGGGGTGAGGTCCTTCGGCCGGGCGTGGCCTGTGTGGTCGGCCTGGACGCTCCTGCGGCGGGTGGGGTGAGGCGTGAGGACCGCGCCGGGGTGGGCCTAGCCGGAGCCGGCCGGACGGCAAAGGTCCCTGGGCCGGTGGGCGTCGCGGACGGCGAGGGGGCGGCCGGTGCGCTCGGGGCGGCAGCGGGTTCGGAGGCGGGTGGAGTGTCGGCCGGTGGGAGGTCCGGGGCAGCCACGTCCGGCCTGGGCCCGGCGACTCCGGCCGGAATGATCCGGACGGCGAGGGGCAAGCCGACCAGGGTTGCGGTAGCGGCCGCCCAGAGCGTCGCCCGGCGGGGCAGCCGTCCGCGCCCGACGGTACCGGTGCTGCTCGGGCGGCGGCCCGACGGCCTCGTCCCTGGATCTGCCGGTGCGGTCGAGGGCGGGACCGGCCCGGCACCGTCGTGGGGCTCTCGCAGGTGCGGGCCCTCCTCGGGGGTGACCCGCACGACTCGTCCGGGGACGTCCGATGCACCGGCACCGCAGGGAGCAGGCTCGGACGGGGCGACCTCGCAGATGCCGCAGGCCGGGTCTCCTTCTGCGGCGAACGCGGACGGGCGGGGGCCCGGCGGTCGGTCGCCGTCCGCGTCCAGGAGTTCCGCGACGCGGGGACAGGTGCGGTCGGCGATCAGCGTCACATGGGCGCACAGGTACTCGTTGAACCGGTGGCCAGCGGCCTCAGCTCGCTCGGCGTTCTCGGCGGTTGGGCCGGGCCAGGGCGGCGCGTCCGCGCTCGCGGCCGACTCCAGCACCGCCTGCAGGACTGCCCGACGGCACGCTTTGGGCGCGGCCAGCACGGCCCGCAGGACAGTGGCCTCCCTGTGGGTGTACGCGGCCGACGGTTCGACCGGCTGCCGGTCTTCGGGAGGGCCCGAGTCGACCGCAACCCGCGCGGTCACGACGGGCGGGGCGGGGCGCGCGGCCTCCCGGACGGCCGCCCACAGCTCTATGCCGGCCAGGAAGGACACTCCTGCGTCGGAGTGACGGCGGTCGCCGACGATGGCCCGCCAGGCCTCGGCGACCACCGCTGTGGACGGCTCCTCGGCACTGTTCAGGCCTGGCGCGGGCCGCTCGGCGCAGGGCGATGTCGTCGCCCGGCACCGCACCGGGCAGTCACCGCCCCGGCTCGGGACGTCGGCGGCGTCCACCGTAGCAGACCGACCGGCCTCGTCACCGGGGCCTGCCGGGGCGGAAGCGAAATCAGGCTCTCCCACGGTTCTCCTTGGGCGTGCGGGTGGTCCGTGTCCGTGGTGCAGTGGTGCGCGTCCGGCACCGACCGGACAGCGGCATCTGCGCAGGAAGAGCGCCGCACCGCAGCCCCGGCCCGCGGATTCGCCGAACCGTTACCTTTCCCGGTCGGCTCGTCGATGAACAGCCGCCGGGTCTCGGACCCGACCGTGGCCACGCGCACCATCGGGCCGCTCTGCGAACGCCGTCTCGCCGCACCGGCCCCGCACCCGCGTGCGGGCGTCCCGGGGCCCCGACGACATCGCGGGCGGGCCGGTGCGACGCTCACCCAAAGCCGGGCGGCGGGGCACGCACGCCGCGTAGCCAGATCGAGGAGGGCGGTACGGCAGCGCGAAAGCCGTCCGGGGACAGCAGCGGCTACCGGTCAGATCGTCGACGGGAACCGACGTGCCACCGGCAGCCCGCCCCGGGCTCCGGCGAGGGCCGTCGGCGGAGGTGGGCCGGGTCGAGGGCGCTCTCGCGGTGGCGTCGCGGCCGGGGCGTGCCCGGCACGCGGGTGGCCGATTCCCGACGATTTTCCACCCGACACGAGCAAGCCACACAGACGCAATGTGCATACCCGTTGATTTGCGTTTACTATTGTGAAGAACGGGCTGTCAGGTCACCGGACTCCCGCCGCAGCGTAGCGGCGAAGTAGGTCTCACTTCGCATCTCTGACGGTGACTCAGCGAGTGACAAGCATACTCCTTGACCCGCTTCCGGACCCGGTCCATCAGCGCGACGTGGTCGATCTCGTCGAAACACGCCGCGATGTCCGCGTCCAGCACCCAGCGATAGCCGCAGGTGCCATAGAAGTGGATCTCGGCAATCGCGTCCTGAGCACGCCGCTTGAGCCGGAAGCCGTAGGAGACCGGCTTGAAGTCGGCCTCGAAAATCGGCTCCAGTACCAGCTTCAGCGCGGCCTGCACGACCCGGTCGGCGACCGTGGGAATCCCCAACCGCCGAACCTTCCCCGACCCGCCCGGCTTGGGAATCTTGCGCTCCCGCCTCGGAAGCGGACGGAACGAGCCCTGTCTGAGCTGGGCCCGTAGGGTCGTCCAGGGAATCCGGGGACCCCGAACCGTTCCTCGACGTCGGCGGCCGTCAGGCCGTCCACGCCAGCAGTGCGGGCTCCCCGACTGCCGGCAACCCGGTCGAACGCCGCGATCAGTGTCGCCGGGTCGTGCACGAGGTTGAACAGATCATCGAACTGGCGGCTGGCATCGGCCGCCGCCCAACGGTGAAGCTTGGCCTGCATTTCCGATACCCGCTGGCGCGGGCCCACCTGGTCCGCCTCCAACGGAGCGCCGCTGTTCAGCGGTGCGTCTTTCGGCATTGCAGTCTCCTTCCCCTCTCGATACCGCTGCCGCCCTTCCCCATGTGCGCGGGCTCTGTCGGGTAGCGGGGACGCATTGCTGCGTCCCCGCCCCCTAAGAACCGGACGTGCGAGCCGTCCCCGCATCCGGCTCAAGCAAGCCCTGAAGGATCGCTGGCATGCAGAGGTGCTGGGCCTGTCGCGATCTCAGCTGAGCGTCGACAATGGCAGGCGGTGTGCACGAGACGGAGGACCACGTTCGACTTGCCCTGCTCCGGCGAGATGACGATGTACTGCTTCGTCATCGCCCGCCGGAGGACCGCCATCCACTGCTCCCACTCGGGTGGGCTCTGCGCTTGGTGGTCGGCGTCCAGCAGGAACTCCCGGCACAAAGGGCAACGGCCGTCCTGCAGCGTCAGCTGCCGCAGTCCGAACGCGTCCAATGGCGGGGGTGTCCCCTTGCGCCGCCTCTTGGCCCAGTACTCGGTCAGGGCCGGGTCGCCCGGAGACGAGGTGCCCGCGACCATCTGGTGTCGAACGATCTTCGTCCAGGAGAACTTCCGCAGGTGGGCCCCGGTCTCCCGGTCACCAAACACCCAACGGTTCTTGCTGGACGGGTTGGACCGGCCGAAGTACCGATCGACGATCCAGTGCCTCGACTTGTTCTGATGGCCTTGCTTGGCCCACTTGTAGGTGAGCTTCCACATGTAGTCGTCCAGCGCAGTGAACGCGTCGTTGGAGACCACTGTCCGGTAATAGGCCGACCAGCCGCGCACGATCGGGTCGATCTTGTTCAGCACCGCACTGACGTTGGCCCCGCGCAGGGCCGCCATCTCCGCGCGTAGCCGTTCCCGGATCCGTCTCACGGCCGCCGGACTCGGTTTGATCAGTAGCTTTCCGTCGTATCGGCGGACGTTGAATCCCAGGAAGTTCGATCCGGCGATGCACTCCGACAGCCGGCCCTCCTGGGAAGTGACATCAGGCGGCCCAGCCTGGCGTTGCGTCCAGTGTCGGTGATGCCAGGAAACCGGGCTTGCTGCGATCGCCCTGCGCCGGCCCACCCGCCCACCCGTGGCGATCGAACAAGATAGACCTTTTATCCACAGATATTGACATCACTTTACCTAGCTGCTGCACTATGCGGCGATGGTTGCGCAAACATGCATCCTGATCGGGATGCCGTCCCCCATCCGGTTCACGTGCCGCGCACCAGGATCTGCTACCCGAAACCGGCGAACGGAGCCAACGCCATGACCGTGCCCGACCGGTCCTCCGGCCACCGACACCTCGTCACCCGGTCCGGCCGCGCCGCTGACGGCGCGTTCCTCGTCACCGTCGCCGCCGACCGGCAACGCCACGGGAGCAGACGCCGTATCGGATTCCCCGTCCGACCCGAAGCCTCCGGTCTTCCGTCCCCCGTCGAGCCTGCGAGGTCCCGCCGCCCGACCGCGGGCGGGTGCCGCCGTGGCCGGCGATGGGGCGGACCGGCGGAAGGCCGCTGAAGGACAGCCGCGCCACCACCGGTCGCCGCCGTCGCGCCCACTCCGCGACCGCCGCCGCAAGCACCTGCCACCACACAGACCAGGAGCCGCAATCATGCGCAGCGAACCGCCGCCGAACCCCTCCGTCCGCCGCTTTCGCAGCACGCTGGCCGCCGCCGTCACGCTGGCCCTAGCGGCCGGTGGTACGGCCGCCGCCGTCCGGCCCGCCGGCACCGTGACCGCCGTGACCGCCGTGTCGGCCGCTGCCGACGCGATCAGCGGCGCCCACACGGTCACCTACGACAAGTACTCGATGCTGATCGACGGGAAGCGCACCTACGTCTGGAGCGGCGAGTTCCACTACAACCGGCTGCCCAGCCCGGACCTCTGGCGCGACACGCTGCAGAAGATGAAGGCGGGTGGCTTCAACACCGTCTCGATCTACTTCGACTGGGCCTACCACTCGCCCAAACCCGGGGTGTACGACTTCGGCGGCATCCGCGACGTGGACAAGCTGCTGGACATGGCCGCGCAGGAGGGCGTCTACGTGATCGCCCGGCCCGGCCCATACATCCACGCCGAGCTGGATAGCGGCGGCCTCCCTGCCTGGGTCAACACCCTGCCTGGCAGCGCGCGCACCGACAACCCCGCGTATCTCGCGGCGGCCGACGAGTGGCTGAACCAGATCGACCCGATCCTCGCCCGCCACCAGCTCACCAACGGCACCGGATCAGTCATCGCCTACCAGGTCGAGAACGAGCTCTACAACAACGACTCCGACAGAAGGGCCTACATGGCCCACCTGGAGAGCGCCGCGCGGGCCCACGGAATCACCGTGCCGCTCACCGGCAACCACAACCAGCCAAACGGCAACCAGAGCCAAGGCTTCACCACCGGCACGGGCGCGGTGGACATCGACGGTGTGGACTCCTACCCGCAAGGGTTCGACTGCTCCAACCCCACCCGGTGGAGCAACGTCCCCAACATCGCCGACATCCCCCGCGCGCCCGGAAAGCCGCTCTTCGCAGCGGAGTTCCAGGGCGGATCCTTCGACCCGTGGGGCGGCCCCGGCTACGACAAGTGCCGCCAGCTGACCGGCGCCGACTTCGCCGACGTCTTCTACAAGAACAACCTCGCCGTCGGGGCCACCCTGCAGAACCTCTACATGGCCTACGGCGGTACCTCCTGGGGCTGGCAGGCCGACCCGGGCGTCGTCTACACCTCCTACGACTACGGTGCGCCGATCACCGAGTCCCGCCAGCTCACCGACAAGTACCAGCAGGTCAAGCTGATCGGGTCCTTCCTCCAGGCCGCGACCTCCCTCACCAAGGCCGGCCCGGTGGCCAACGCCGCCCCCAGCACCCCGGACGTGGTGGAGACCGTTCGCCAGAACCCGGACGACGGAACACGGTTCCACTTCATCCGGCAGTCGAACGTCGGCTCCACCGCGACCGTCAACGTTCACGTCGCGGTCGACCTGACCAAGTTCGCCTACACCTTCGACGACCAGGACAGCCGGCTCGCCTACAGCGCCGGCTGGACCGCCGTCGGCGAGGACGCGGGGTACACCGAACCCGAGTACCGCCACACCGAGTCCTGGACCGACACCGCCGGTGCGAGTGTCTCGGTGCCGTTCACCGGCAAGTCGGTCCGCTGGATCTCCTCGACCTCGAATAACCACGGCCTGGCCGACGTCTACATCGACGGCGCCAAGGTGGCCACGGTGGACGGCTACTCCGCCCGGACCATGCCACAGCAGGTGCAGTTCTCGGCGGACAGGCTGACCGACGCCGCACACACCCTGAAGATCGTCGCGACCGGGCAGAAGAACGCCTCGGCCGACGGCGCCTACGTCGCTGTCGACGCCATCGACCAGCCCTCGACCGCCTCGCGCAGCTACCCGTCCGTCCCGCAGCAGGCGGGAACCGCCATCACGCTGGCGGGGCGGGAGTCCAAGACCCTGGTGGCCGGCTACCAGCTCGGTGCGAGCCGGCTCCAGTACTCCACCTCGGAGCTGATGACCAACACCACCATCGGCGGACGCGACCTCGCCGTGCTCTACGGCGGCCGGGGACAGTCCGGCGAAACGGTCCTCAACTACCGGACCAAGCCGACCGTGAAGGTGCTGAGCGGCACCGTGCAATCCACCTGGGACACGGCCACCGGCGACCTGCGGCTGAACTACCAGCACTCCGGCCTGGCCCAGGTACTCGTCACGGGCGGACCGAAGCCGCTGCTGCTGCTGATCGCGGACACCGCCACCGCCAAGACGTTCTGGCAGACCCGGAGCGCCGACGGTCCGGTGCTGGTGCGCGGCAGCTCGCTGCTGCGCGGCGCCGCCACCACCGCCGACGGCGCGCTGGCACTCACCGGCGACTCCTCCTCCGCGGGCGCCGTCGAGGTCTTCGCAGGCTCCTTCGCGAAGACCACCTGGAACGGCCGCGCCCTCACCCTGCAGACCACGACGAGCGGCTCCGGGACGGGCCGGCTCGAAGCCCCGGCCGCAGTCTCACTGCCGGCACTGACCGGCTGGAAGAAGTCCACCGAGAACCCCGAGGCACATCCGGGCTTCGACGACAGCACCTGGACGGTGGCGGACAAGCTCACCTCCAACAGCCGGACCACCCCGGACACGCTCCCGGTGCTGTTCACCGACGACTACGGCTTCCACCACGGCGACGTCTGGTACCGGGCGCACTTCACGGGCATGCCCGGCACCAACGCGGTGGACCTCTCCGCGATCACCGGCAACGCCGGCCTCTACTCGGTCTGGCTGAACGGCACCTTCCTGGGCAGCACCGGCGACCGCAACCACCGGTTCACCTTCCCCACCGGCAGTCTCAAGGACGGCACGGACAACGTGCTGTCCGTGCTGCTGGAGAACTCCGGCCACAGCCAGCACTGGGGCAACGACTCCAACAAGGAGGCGCGCGGCCTGACCGGCGCCACCCTCGTCGGCGCACCGACCACCGCGGTCACCTGGCGGATCCAAGGCAGCCTCGGCGCGGAGACTCCGGTCGACCCGGCCCGCGGCCCGATGAATACCGGCGGCCTGTACGGCGAGCGCTCCGGCTGGTCGCTGCCCGGTTTCCCCGACACCACCTGGTCGCCCGTCACCCTGCCGACCACCGGCACCGCCCCGGGAGTCACCTGGTACCGCACCTCCGCGCACCTCAACCTGCCCGCTGGCCAGGACACCTCGGTGGGACTGCGCATCACCGACGACCCGTCACGCTACTACCGGGCGTTGATCTTCGTGAACGGCTGGCAGCTCGGCCGGTACATCAATGACCTCGGCCCGCAGCACAGCTTCCCGATCCCCAACGGCATCCTCAACCCCAACGGCGGCAACTCCATCGCCATCGCGGTCTCGAACACTGACGGCACCACCGGAGGCCTGGGCGCCGTTGCCCTGGAGTCCTACGGCACCCAGCTCTCCCCGCTCACGACCGGCCTGGTGTCCGCCCCCCAGTACCAGGCCGCCACCTACCCGTCCGCCCCCGCGAAGGCCTCGCTGGCACTCGCCGCACCGGAACACCTCGCACCGGCCGAACCGACCACCGTCACCGCCACGCTCGCCGTGCCGGCCGGTGCCACACCCGCTACCGCGGCCGCGATCACCCTGCAGGCACCGGCCGGCTGGACCGTCACCCCCGGGACGGCGGTCGCCGGTGCCACGGTGTCCCCGGGCACGTCGGTCACCGCGCGCTGGCAGGTCACCGCCCCCACCGGCCCCCTGCCGCGGTTCTCCGCCCTGACCGCGGCGGCGGACTTCCGGCAGAGCGGCGCGCAGCACCTCTCGGACACCCGTCAGGTCCTCCCGGCCACGGCGGTGCGGCCCCCGACCGCAGACACCGCCGTCAGCGCACTGCCGTTCTACTACGCGGCCAACGGCTGGGGTCCGGTGGAGCGGAACGCGAGCAACGCCGAGTCCGGCGCCGGGGACGGGCGAACGCTCTCGCTGGGCGGCACGACCTACGCCTCCGGCCTGGGCACCCACGCGTCGAGTGTGGTGGGGCTGAAGCTGAACGGCCACTGCACCCGGCTGACCGCCACGGTAGGCGTCGACGACGAGGTCGACCAGGGCTCGGTGGCCTTCTCGGTGCGTGCCGACGGCCGCACCCTCACGACCACCGCTGTACGCACCCACGCCACCGGCCCGGTGACGCTGGACGTCGACATCACCGGCACCGAGGTGCTGGAGCTGGTGACCGCCGACGGCGGTGACGGCACGGGCAAGGATCACGCCGACTGGGCCGACGCGAAGCTGAGCTGCGGCTGACCGAAGCCCCGGAGAGGAAGCGCCCGGCAGGCGACCCGCCCAGGCGCTACTGGCATGCCCGGGCGCGATGCCCCCGTGGATCTCGGGCCTGGTCCGCATCCAGGAGCTGCGCTGACCCGTGGGGGCACCGGTGCGGCCGTGCGGGCCGACATCGCGACCACCCGTGCGGAACGCGGCGGCGCACCGGAGCGGACGCGGGTGCCGTGTCGGTCGCCCACCAGGACCGCGTCCGGGACCTCGGTGAACCGGTCGTGAGCCCGGACTCCGCCCCGCCGCTGTCGGACAGTCGCCCGACCGGCGGCCGGC
>NZ_JBHXDN010000122.1:0-11734 GCF_042726075.1 Kitasatospora sp. NPDC127035
GCGCGGACTGCTGCTCGGCAGCGAGATCGGCCACAACGGGTGGCTCGCCGTCGCCTGGTGCCTGGGCCTCGCGGCGCTCGGCTACCGCTGGTCGAAGGCGGTGTTCGACCGGGACCCGGCGTAGCCGGGGCGACCTGCGCGGCAGGTTCCCCGTGGCTCGCCCCGGCTCCGGGGCGGCGGACCCCGACACCCCGTCGGAGCCCGCCGCCCCGTCCGCGTGCTCGGCCGGTGATCGAGCCGTCCCGCGAACGGGCGCGGCCAGGCAAGCGCTAGGGGCGTCGTGTCGCGACAACCGCCGAGCTGGAGGGTGTTGTGAGTACTTCGGTGCCGCGGAGGGCGGGATGGGTGAGGTAGACCGTCCGGGCTTCTGCTCGTCCGGACGGTCGGCGAACCGGTCGGTCACAGCGCTAGGTTGTCCGCGTGACCGTGAAGGTGCGCTTCGGGGAACAGGAGCCGGTGATCGTCCGACCCGCCGCGTCCGCGAGCCGCGAGCCGCGAGCCGAGGAAAGTCGACATGTCGGGCGCCCTGCCCGCCCCGTGACCCGCTGAGGAGACGTGTGGAACCGAACCGTCGTGTCCGCCCCGACTGGGACGGACTGGTCGCCGCCGCCCGCGACGTCCGCCGGCTGTACGACGAGACCAACCGGCGGACGCTGGGCCGCACATGGGACCTGGCGGACTTCACCCTCGGGTTCGTCGGCGACGTCGGGGACCTCGCCAAGCTCGTCATGGCGTACCAGGGCCACCGTGCCGACGTCCCGGCCGACCGGGAGCGGATCGCCCACGAGCTGTCCGACTGCCTGTTCTCCCTGCTGGTGATCGCCGAGGAGACCGGCATCGACCTCGGCGCCGGATTCGCCGACGACATGACCGCCCTCGCCGCCCGCATCGGCGGCGCCGCGGACAGCCCCGCCCCCGAGCTGAGGGAGTTCGCCGAGGCCGCCGTCGGACGCATCGCCGCGTGGACGGACGCCTCCTGGGCACGGGCGGGCAGCCGGGTGTGGCGGGTCCACGGCCGGGACGGCGGTGAGTGGTTCGTCAAGGTCCATCGTGAGAGCCCGCGCTTCCACGACCGCGAGGTGGCCGCCTACCGGACCTGGGTCCCCCTCCTGGGTGGGGCGGCGCCACGCCTGGTGGCCGTCGCCCCCGCGTTGCGGGCCGTCGTCGTCACCGCGGTGCCCGGCCGCTCCCTGCACGGGGCCGTGCACGGGCGCGAGGAGCAGCAGCGGGTCTTCCGCCGGATCGGGGAGCTCGCGGCGGCGATCCACGGGGCCGCGCCCGCCCGGCCCGGTGACGGGTCGCCGCGCGTCCTCGAACGACTGGAGCGGCACCTGGAAGGGGCCCGCGGCCACCTCGCTCCCGGCGACGAGGACCTCGCCCGCGCGGCCACCGCGAGGGCGGCCGAGCTCCCTCCCCTCGACGCGGTGCCGACCCACGGCGACCTCCAGTTCCGCAACCTCCTGTGGGAGCCGTCCGGGGACCTGTACGTGATCGACTTCGAGCGTGCCGAGCCGGGCCCGGCCGTCCGGGACTTCGTGCGGCTCGCCGACAGCTGGGCCGACCGCCCGGACCTCGCCGAGGCGCTCTTCGACGGCTACGGCCGGGACCTCACCGACACCGAGCAGGAGTACCTGGCCGTCCACTGCGTGCTGGACGCCGTCTCCGGGATCCAGTACGGCGCGGCGAACCACGATCCCGAACTCGTGGAACGCGGCCTGCGTACCCTCGCCCGGCTGCGCGCCACCCACCGGCCCTGACCGGCTCCGCCCCGCCCCGCCCCGCCCCCGCAGGGCCCGGCACGGCACGGGCCGTGTCAGAGCCGGCCGCGCCGGGCGTCCGACCCGCCGTCCGGGCGGCGGGTCAGACGCGCGGGGCGGCGAAGATCCCGCCGGGGCCGAAGACCAGCCGGCCGAAGTTGTCCGCGATGCGGCGGTGGCCGGCGGCGTCGGGGTGGACCTCGTCGGGCAGCGGCAACTCGTCGTAGTCGGCCCGGCCGTAGAGGGTGCGGCCGTCCAGGTGGTGGAGGTGCGGGTCGTCCTCCGCACGCCGGGCGACGATGCGGGCCAGCTCCTCGCGGATGACGGTGAGGGTCAGGCGGCCGGCCGCGCGTTCGGCCGGGTCGCCCGTGGCCTTGAAGCGCAGGGTGCCGGTCGAGAAGTCCGGGGCCAGCGGGCCGGGGGTGTCCTCGTGGACCGGGCACAGGACGGGGGAGACGACCAGCAGCGGGGTGGTCGGGTGCCCCTCCCGGACGGTGTCGAGGAAGCCGTGGACGGCCGGGCCGAACGCGCGCAGCCGCATCGCGTCCGTGTTGACGATGTTGATGCCGATCTTGAGGCTGATCAGGTCGGCGGGGGTGTCACGGATCGCGCGGGCGGTGAACGGGTCCAGCAGGGCGCCGCCGCCGAAGCCGAGGTTGACCAGGTCGACGCCGCCCTCGGCAGCCGCCAGGGCGGTCCAGACGGAGGTGGGGCGGCCGGCGGTCGAGCCGTGGCTGATGGAGCTGCCGTGATGGACCCAGCGCCGGTGCCCGGTCGGCGGCGCGGGTTCGACCGGGGCGTCGGTGCGCAGGGCGATCAGCTCGGTGATCTCGTTGTGCGGCAACCAGATCTCGACGGTCTTGTCGCGGGCGGGAAGGCCGGTGAAGCGTGCCGTCCCGGGCGGGCCCCCGATCAGTTCGGCGGTGCCGGTGGCCAGATCGGTCATCAGGGTGTGGCCCCCGGCGACGGTGGCCTGTGCGGTGAGCAGGCCGTCGACGACGAGGTCGTAGACGCCGTCGGGTGTGGCGGGCATGCCCGTGTAGGCGCGCTTGGTGGGCAGGGTGTCCAGCTCGACGGTGGTGGCCCTGGTACGGAAGGCCAGGCGCACGCCGGAGGGCTGGGCCTGTGCCGTCGCGAGCTGCTCGTCGGGGATCTGGAGGCGGGCCCGGGCGGGCAGCCGGTGCGGCAGCAGCCCGTGCGCCGTCCGTTCGAGGTCGAGGTGCCCGCGCAGCAGGTCGGCGGTGACGGGGGTGGTGGTCGGGGCGGCGGTCGGCGTGCTGTCGGTGCTCATGGTTCCTGGGGTTCCTGGGGTTCCGGTTCGGTGCGGCGGGCCGGTGGGGTCGGTACGGCCGGGGTGCTCAGCGGGTCGTCAGGGTCCGGAGCAGGGTGTCGAGGGAGTCGATGATCCAGTCCCAGGACACCTGAGGATCGACGGCGGTGTGGCTGAAGCCGCCGGCGGCCTCCAGGCTGACGTAGCCGTGGAAGACGCTGCCCAGCATGCGGACGGCGTGGGTCTGGTCCGGCTCGGCCAGGTCGTAGCCGCGCAGGATCGCCCGGGTCATCCGGGCGTGCCGCACCCCGGCGCCGGCGGCGGCCGTCTGCGGGTCGAGCCTGAACCGTGCGGCGTCGTACCGCCCGGGGTGCTGCCGGGCGTAGTCGCGGTAGGCGTCGGCGAAGGCTGCCAGGGCGTCCTTGCCGGCGCGTCCGGCGACCGCGTCGGCGGCGCGGTCGGCGAGCTCCTCCAGGGCGAACAGGGCGATCCGCGTCTTGAGGTCGTGGGAGTTGCGGACGTGCGAGTACAGGCTCGCGACCTTGACGTCGAAGCGTCGGGCGAGCTCGGAGACGGTGACGTGCTCGAAGCCGACCTCGTCGGCCAGCTCCGCCCCGGCGAGGGTCAGTCGCTCGGCGGTCAGTCCCACCCGGGCCATGAGGTTCGCTCCGTTCGCCTTTGCCTCTCAGGCTGCTGCCTAAAGGCTTTAGGTTTTACCCTACACCTTCGCCGTGTCGCGCGGGTCGGGTCGTCGCCCGGGAGGGCGTGCGGGGCGGGTCCGTGGGAGGGGGCGGGAGGCTGGGCGAGGCAGGTCACTCTGCGTAGCGGAGGAGGCGATGCGCGCGACCGGGGTCGACGAGCTCGCACGGCACGGCTGTCGACTGAGCCGGCTGCCGTCCCGTCGCGCCCGCGGGCGTCGGGCGGAGCCGCCGGTCGGGCGCGGAAGCCTCACCCCGGCGGCCTGACGGGCGGGTGCCGGATCCACGGGCGCGCGAGCCGCGGGAGTCCGCCCGCACGCCTGCGCGCCTGCGCGCCCTCGCGTCAACGCGGCCGCGTCATGCCGGGCGGGCGTTCACCGGTGGCGCTCCAGGGTGAATTTCCAGGCGTCGGCGACGATGTCGTCCAGGTTCGGGCGGCGCGGGGTCCAGCCCAGCTCGCGGTGGGCACGCTCGGCGGAGGCCACCAGGACGGCCGGATCGCCCGCGCGGCGGCCGGAGACCCGCACCGGGATCTCGCGGCCGGTCACGCGCCTGACCGACTCGATCACCTCGCGGACCGAGAAGCCGCTGCCGTTGCCGAGGTTGCAGATCAGGTGCTCGCCCGGCTTGGCCGCGTCCAGGGCGAGCAGGTGGGCGTCGGCGAGGTCGGCGACGTGGATGTAGTCGCGGATGCAGGTGCCGTCCGGCGTCGGGTAGTCGTCGCCGTACACCGCGATGTGCTCGCGCTGCCCGAGCGCCGCCTGGAACACCAGCGGGATCAGGTGCGACTCCGGGTCGTGCCGCTCGCCGTAGGCGCCGTACGCGCCGGCCACGTTGAAGTACCGCAGCGAGACGGCGGCCAGACCGTGGGCGACGGCCTCGCCGGTGATCAGGTGGTCGACGGCCAGCTTCGTGGCCCCGTAGGTGTTGGTCGGCGCGGTGCGGGCGGTCTCGGCGATCGGCACGGCCTCCGGCTCGCCGTAGGTCGCGGCGGTGGAGGAGAACACCAGCCTGCGCACACCGGCCGCGCGCATGGCGCTGATCAGCTCCAGCGACCCGGCCACGTTGTTGCGCCAGTACTTCTCCGGGTCCGTCACGGACTCACCGACCTGCGAGGAGGCGGCGAAGTGCAGCACACCGTCGAAGGAACCGTCCAGGACCTTCCCGGCCTCCTGGATCCGGCCCTCGACGAACTCCGCACCGGACGGCACGCCCGCACGGAAGCCCGTGGAGAGATCGTCCAGGACGGTCACCTGGTGACCCGCCTCCAGCAGGTGGGCGGCCACCACACTGCCGACATAGCCGGCGCCACCCGTGACCAGGTACCTGCTCATGACGAGACCTCCAGGGGGAAGGGTGGCACCCGGCCACCCCTGAGATAAACACAATCAAACAGAAAACATCACGATAAGACAAGGGTGGGTCGCATATTCGATCCATGAATCCCGAGGTCCGGTCGACCCCGGGCGCTCAGGGGTGGCCACCTCCGTACGACGGGCCGGCGGCTTCGGCATGCCGCGCGAAGTCGCCGGCCCCGAGGTCGCGGACTCCTCCGACCCTCACGGAGTTCCGCGCCCGCCCGTCACCGGAGCCCGGCCGCCGCCACGTTGCGACGGCCGAGCACAGAATGCCCCGGCCCGGGCGGAGCCATGAGGGGGCGCCGCCGGCTGGGGCAGTGCGGCGGCGCCACCGACACCCACCCCCGAGGGGCCGCGGCCCGAGAGGATGAGTGCACCACCATAGTTCAACATGATCTAACGTAAAGCAACATGTCGAGTGGGTGGGTTCTGTGGCCTGTCGTCAGGGTGGGGCCGGTCGAGCGGGCGGCGGCCCGCCCCGGGCCCGTCGTCGAGTGCCCTGTCCGGCCGCCGCACCGCACCCCGCTCCCGCGGGCGCACCGCTCTCGACCGCGAGTCGCATGCTCTGCTGGACTGGCCCGGTGCTCCGGGGCCGGTCACTCGCCGGGGAAGACGACCTCCAGGTCGCGGCGAACGTCGTCCAGGGCGTGCATGACGGCCAGTGACTCGGCGAGCGGCATCAGCTCGGACTCCAGCCGCCCGGCACTGATGCACCGGGCCGCTTCGGCGGCCTGGTAGCACAGGCCCCCGTCGCGCTGGGAGGGGACGAACGTGTCGAGCAGCCGGTTGTCCCGGCCGATGAGACGGACCCCGGCGGATCCGTAGAAGGGGCTGTCGATCTCCAGCCGGGCGTGCGTTCCCGAGATCGACGCCGTGGTCGGGGTACGGGCGAAGAGCGTCGTGTTCAACACGCCGTGTGCTCCGGACCCGGCGGTGACGACGATCGACGCCTGGCCGTCGACGCCGGTGAAGGTCTTCGTGCCCACCGCCGTGACCGAGGTGAGAGGCCCCAGCACCATCGAGGCGAAGGAGACCGGGTACACGCCGAGGTCGAGGAGCGCGCCGCCCGCCAGCTCGGGCGCGAAGAGGCGGTGCGACGGGTCGGGGTCCATCCGCTGCCCGTGGTCGGCCATGACGGTGTGCACCTCACCGAGCAGCCCCGACGCGAGTGCCTGGCGGACCACGTCGATGTGCGGCAGGAAGCGCGTCCACATCGCCTCCATGAGGAACACCCCGCGCTTGCGGGCCGCTTCGATCAACTGCTCGGCCTCGCGGGCGTTGCGCGTGAACGCCTTCTCCACGAGGACGTGCTTGCCCGCCTCGATCGCCTGCATGGCGTGCTCGAAATGGCCCGAGTGCGGCGATGCCACGTAGACGATGTCGACCTGGCTGTCCTGGACGAGACCGGCGTAACTCCCGTAGGCCGCAGGGATGCCGAACCGGTCGGCGAAGGCGCGGGCACGCTCGGCGTCGCGCGAGCCGACCGCCACGACCTTCTGCCGGGTGTACTTCTGCAGCGCCTCCGTGAAGTAGCCCGCGATCCCGCCCGGGGCTATCACTCCCCAGTTCAGCGCCGGTGCTTCGCGAGGAGAGGGGGTCCGGGGTGCGGGCAGCACGGGGCCTGCCGTCTCGTCTGCGGTGGCCGACCGGTCCTGCGTCATGGGGTTCCTCTCGGTTGACAGGCGAAGGCGATGCGCAAGGGACCCGCGACGGAGTCCGGACCGCCTCCCCCCGCGCAATCGACTGCCCCACGGTACGCGCCGGCTGCCTCCGGGATCGCCGAGGCCGGACCGGTACGAGGACCACCCGCCCCCGGTCCGTGCGAACCGGACGGCGTTGCTTGACAGCGCAGGTCACAGGTCTGAGACTCATCGCACCCGAAATCGCCCGGGCCGGGACGGCACGGCGGTCGCTCCACGTCCGTGCCGGCCGACCGGACACCCCGGGCCTCCGTCCGCCCGGCAGCCGCCGGACGGACGCGGTGCGAAGCGGCGGGGAACGGTCCCATGGCAGCTGGGGTGATGAACCATGACGCGCAGCGAAGCACCCGACGGGGTGCCCGAACCCAGGCCGGCCCGATCGTCCTCGGCCCGCTGGCCGGGTGCCGTGCGCCGCCCCGGCAACCCGGAGTTCGAACAGTCGGCGAAGGACTGGCTGCTCGACCTCGCCCCGGCGCGGTGGCGTCACGAGGAGGTGTTCCACCGGAACCCGCTGGAGCTGGCCTGCATGCTCCGCCTCTACCTGGACGCCGAGGTGCTCGCCATGCAGGCCGGTCTCAAGGCCCTGCGCACCGCCCTGATCGGTGTGCCGCGCCGCAGGGACGACGCCGAGACGATCGAGGCGTACGTCCGCGAGCAGGCCTGGGCGAGGGCCGTCCGCGAGCAGGTCAGGCTGATCGAGGACGCCCTGCACGTGGCGTGCGGGAGCACGGCCCGCAAGCGCGTCGCCTGGCGCATCGTCGGCGGTTCGTGAGCTTCGCGGACCGCCGGCCGAGCCCCCGACGGGCGCGGCCGAACGGAACGCCCGGGTGCTCCCCGCGAGGCCCGGCCGGGCCCGGCCCGAGCAGCCTGGCAGCTGCTCCCGGACGGCGAGGGAGCCCGGATCAGGAACGTCGCCACCGGGCTCTGCCTGGGCAACGGCGGGCGGTCCTCCGACCAGGCGGCCGTGCTCGCGGAGGACTGTGCCGCGGCCTCGCCGGGCCAGTCCTGGCGGGTCGTCACGGACGGCCGGCCCCATGGGGTGATCAACCGGGGCAGCGGGCACTGGCTGGGCATCACGCGCTGGGCGGACCCCGGGGGAGCGGGGGAGACGCTCACCCAGAGCATGAACTACTACAACAGCCGCTCCTTCCGCCGGGTGGTGGCCGGCGGGGACCGGACCGTCCCCGACTGAACCGCGACCCGCCCGACTCGTTCTCTCCGGCGGTAGCCCCGGCCGACGGCCGGCGGCTCGGCCCTGCGGGTGGGGCGGGCGGTGCGGACCCCGAGGAGGGGCCGCACGTCCTGCGGCGGTGCCGTTCCTCACGAGGTCGGGCATGCCGGTCCGGATCCTCACCGGTGCGCGAGTGCGGTGCGCCGCCCTGCCTGCTCGCCGAGCCCGCTCGCCGCCCTGCCCGTTCGCCGCCCTGCCTGCTCGCCGAGCGGGATCGACGCGGGTGGATCGATCCGGGCAGAATCGACGGAAGCGGAATCGACGGAAGCGAAGTCGACGCGCCGCACGCGCCGCAGGAGTTCACCACCGGGGGAACGGATGTCCCAGTACGTCATGATGTCGGCTGCGACGGCCATCGCGCGGCCACGGCTGTCGGCCTACCTGCGAGCGCCGGTCGCCCCCGCCTCCTGCTGGGCGGAGGACGACTGGACCGGCCTCTGCGAGGCCTGGAACGACGGCGACGTGCGGCGCCGGTACCGCGCGGAGCTGGCCGGTGCCGTCCGGGAGTGCGACCGCTGGATCGACGGCGACTACGCGGGTCTGCTGCGCGGTCTCGACGGTGACGGCTGCCTGACGGTCGGGTTCGACGAGGACTCCGGCTCGCTCACGCTCGACTTCGAGGCCCGCGTCGACTTCCGTCTCCCCACGCTGGTCTGGGCGTTCACCGCGCTGCGCGGCATGACCGCCTTCATGGCCGGGGACGACGGCGGGCTCCTGACGGCCACCGTGGACTGGAGCGACGACCGGGTGCTCATGCACCTCGCACCGAAGCGGTCGTCGTTCCTCGACGGGAGCCGGGACGCCGAGGCCCTGTCGAGGGCCAGGGACGCCGCGTTCGACGTGCGGTGCGCCGCCGAGGACGCGGAGGCCGGTTCGGCGACCGAGCTCATCGGCCGCCTGCTGGAGGACTGACGCCCCTCCGGACCGGTGCCCCCGCGCCCGGCCCGACGGGGTGCGCCGCCTTCCGCGGCGCGGGCAGCGGCTAGCGTGGTGCCCCGTGCCCACCGACCCGACGCCGCAGCCGGCCCTCACCCTGCCCCAGCTCCTGTGGGACGTCCCGTACGTCGGCGCCCGCCACCCCGGCTCACCCGCCGTCGCCGAGCGCCCCGGCCTCGCCGCCGGGGCGAACTGCCAGCTCTACGCCTACGCGGTGCTCGCCCACTTCGGCCGCGTCGTCCCGCCGTTGCGCTCCAGCGACCTGTGGGAGGACCGGGACGCCACCAGGCGGGTCAGCACCCCGCGCCCGCTGGACCTGCTCCTCTTCAACGCGACCGACGACGCCTACGGGGCGCACGTCGGCGTCTGCGCGGGCGGGGACACGGTCCTGCACCTGTGCGCGGAGGTGGGCCGCCCGGTGGTCTGGCGTCTGGCCGAGTTCGGCGCGCGTGACCGCTACCGGGTCCTGGTCGGCATCAAGCGGGTACGCGGGACGCATCTCGATGCCGGGCGCGGCTGAGGGGACCCCCGTCCGGCCCGGCCCGGCGCGCCCGCGGCGTCCCCGCGGCACCACCCCCGCACCGGCGACCCGTCCCGGCTGTGCGCCGATCGGGTGAGATCCGGACCCGGTACGGGCGAACCTCGGGCCGGCTCCGCCGTGTCGGCCGACGGCCGTGCGGTGCGCGGGATCGGCTGGGACGATGGCCGACGAGACCTTGCCACTGAACCTGGGCGAACAGCTGCTGGAGGAGTTCCTCACTGCCAGACGCACGCTGGACCCCGCCGACGTGCCCACCATCGCCCAGCGGTACACCCAGGCCCTCGGCCTCGGATCCAGCACGGTCTACCTCGCCGACATCCAGCAGAACCAGCTGTTCCCGCTGGCCGGCGGCGCCAACCTGCCGATCGACGGGACCCTCGCCGGTTGGGCGTACCGCACCGGGGCACTGCGGGTCGGCGAGGACGGGGCCGACACACTGCTCGCCTGGCTGCCCCTGGTCGACGGTGCCGAGCGGCTCGGCGTGCTCGGTGTCCGGACCACCGGCCTCGACGCCGGCGGGCTGCGGCGGTGCAGGCTCCTCGCGGCGATGACGGCCATGGTGATCACCTCCAAACGGGACACCAGCGACAGCTACGCCCGCAGCACCCGGGCGGAGACCATGAGCCTGCCCGCCGAGATGCTCCGCGCGTTCCTCCCCGTCCGCACCGTCTCCAACAGCCAGGTCATCTCGACCGCCGTCCTGGAACCCGCCTACGACCTGGGCGGTGACGCCTTCGACCACTCGCTGGCCGAGGGCGTGCTGCACGCGGCGGTCCTGGACGCGATGGGGCACGACCTCGCGTCCGGCCTGACCGCCGCCGTGGCCCTCGCCGCGTGCCGCAACGCCCGCCGCAACGGCGCCGACCTGCCCGATCTCGTCGCCACCATCGACGACGCCATCCAGCGGTGGTTCCCCGACCGCTTCGTCACGGGCGTCTTCGCCAGGCTCGACCTCGCGACCGGCACCCTGCACTGGGCGAACTGCGGCCACCCGCCACCGTTGCTGATCCGCGGCCGGGAGGTGGTGGCCGATGCCCTGGCCCGCACCAGCGAGGCGCCGTTGGGCCTGGCGGGTCTGTCCGGCGCGCCCCGTTCCGTCCACACCTTCTCGCTCCGACCGGGTGACCGGCTGCTCATCTACACCGACGGGGTCATCGAGGCCAAGGGCACGAACCACGAGATGTTCGGGCTCGATCGCTTCGCCGACTTCGTGATCCGGTCCACCGCCGCCGGTGAGGTCGCCCCGGAGGCGCTGCGCCGTCTCATCCACGCCCTGCTGGAGAACGACGACAGCACGCTGACCGACGATGCGACGATCATGATGATCGAGTGGCAGCCCGAGGCGCCGCCGGTCGGGACGCTTCCCCCGGCTCGCTGAAGCCTCACCGGCACGGCCCGGCCTCCGCCGGCATCGGTGACGTGTGGGACAGCCTCAAGCGTCGTCCCAGGTGGGGGAGTCGGCCAGGACCCACCGGGTGGAGTGACGGCGCACCCGCGTCCGCTCCGTCCCCGGCGCCGCCGTACCCGCTCCGGCCGTGACTCCCGTCGGCCGGACGGCCGCCGGACGACTCCCGCCCGTGCCCCGGGGACGATCCGTCCCCGGAGCCCGGCCGGAGCCCGGTACTGGGAACCCGGTGTGGGAGACTCCGCCCGCTTGTTCGATCTTGGGGGCGTCGGCCGGACCGGGCGCGGACGTACGAGCAGCTGACGGCCGGAGGCACAGGCTTCCTCGTCCCGCTCGCGTTCTACGCCGCCGCCGTCCTGCTCTCCCTGGCCGCGTACTTCCTCCTGCCGTTCCGCGCCGGCACGCTCGCGATGGTCGTCGGCCTGGGGCCGCTGACCCTGCTGAGGCCCGTCGCCGTCGCCGCTGCCTGCCTCGGTGCCCTGGTCAACGGCGGAGGCTGGCCCTCCCAGCTGGTCGGCGTGGCCGCGGGCGCCGCCGTGCTGTGCGTCGAACCGCTGGTGCACCGCCGCTGGTACCGCCACGTGCTCGTACCGTAGGTCCGCCGGGCGCCCGGCAGAGGGTCGCGAGGAGCGGGAGTATCGACGCGACGTGGTGCGGTGGGAGCTCGTGGGATCGCCCGTGGGGCGGGTGAGCGTCGGCGCGGGAACTGCCCGGGGAGCGGACCAGCCGCTATGCAGAGGGCATGCCGTTTTCGCACTCCAGCTGTTCCCGGTGCCACTGTTCCCGGTGCCACGCCCGGTCCTCGGGGCCGGACGGGCACCCGTCCGGCCCCGAGGAC
>NZ_JBHXDN010000123.1:0-11467 GCF_042726075.1 Kitasatospora sp. NPDC127035
GAGCTGGACGAGCTCGGCCGCCCTGCCGGGACCCTCGATCGGACCGGCGGCGGTGTTGCCGGCCCAGTCCCACAGGAAGACGTCGTGCTCACCGCTGGCCCACGGTTGGGAGGACCAGCGATGGACGCCGGCCAGGATCAAAACTCTCATCGGGCGGATGCTCCACGTGACATACACCGTGGAGGGGACCTGGGCCCTGCTCAAGCGCCACGGCTGGTCATGGCAGCCGCCCACCCGTCGTGCAGCAGAACGCGACGAAGCGGCAGTCGAGTTGTGGACGAGGGAGGTGTGGCCCGCGGAAGAAGCGCCGCGGCGGCTCGGGGAGCCCGGCTGGTCTTCGAGGACGAAGCCGGACAGAACCTGAGACCGCCGCGCGCCAAGACCTAGGGCGGTGTGGGCCAGACCCCGTGGTCCACGTCCGCGGCAGGGAGTCCGGACGAGTGTCGATAGCAGGGATGGCCTGCTACAAGCAGGGCGAGCGGTCCCGACTGATCTACGGCTTCCGTGTCCACCGGGGCCGCAAGGGTGAGCCGAAGGCCTCTACAGTCCTGGACTACCAGGACCTGATCGTGCAAGCTCGAATCCGGCTCGGCGGCCCGATCGTGCTGGTCCGGGACAACTTGTCAGTCCATCTGCTGCCGCAGATGAAGGAGTTCATCGCTGCGAACAGCGACTGGCTCACCGTCTTCCAACTTTCGTCGTACGCACCGGACCTCAACCCGCAGGAGGGTATCTGGGCGCTGATGAAGCGAGGAGTCGGCACCTTCGCCTTCATCAACGTCGACCACCTGGCCAAGACAGTCGAACGACGCCTCAGGAAGATCCAGTCCCGCCCTCACCCGATCGACGGCTGCCTCCGCGAGACCGGGCTGATCATGGACGGCTGACCACGACCAGGCCCGACACCACGCTTTCAAGCTCAGCAGCGGAGTGAGGACACCGGCTGGCCCGGTGGTCCCCACACCGTCGGGACCACGACAGTCATGCAGTACACGGCTGATACACACCCGCGCGTCAACGGAAGCCCCGCTACGCGCAGGCTGAAGTGCCGGTCGCGGAGTCTGTAGGCACACCTGGTGGCCACTACCACCGGGGTTCTTCGTCCCTTTGGCTCCGGGAGGCCGCTGTCGTGTCTGTGCCCACGCAACCTGAAGTCCGAGACCCGCGCACCACCGCCGGTCGGCTCCCTCTGAGGCGCCGTGGGGCGATGTGGGCCTTGGCCGTCGTCATACTCGTCGGTGTCGGCGCCGGGGGCGGCACGCTGGTCCCTCGGCAGGGCGGCGGTGCCGGACAGGTCAACGACAGCCGATCGGGCCGGGCGCTGGTGCTACCAGTGTCGGACGCAATCACCGCTCTCGGCCTCCCGTGGCCGCAGGAGGGGCAGTCGGCCGTCGCGGCGGCGAAGGTCGGCGTACTCGCCGTCAGAGGGGGGCAGCAGCCGGTGCCGATAGCGAGCGTGACCAAGGTGATGACGGCGTACGTCGTTCTCCGGGACCATCCGCTCAAGGACGGCGAGGACGGGCCGACGATCACGGTCGACGCGCAGGCCGCCGCCGAGGCGGGTTCGGCGGACGAGTCGACCGCTCCCGTCACTGCTGGGCAGCGCCTGACCCAGCGCAAGCTGCTGGAGGTGATGCTGCTGCCCTCCGCCAACAACGTGGCGCGGCTGCTGGCCCGGTGGGACGCGGGCAGTGAGGAGGCGTTCGTGTCCCGGATGAACGCGGAGGCCGCCCGGCTGGGGATGACAGGCACCACCTACACCGGGGCCAGCGGCCTGGAGGCGACGACCGTGTCCACCGCCGCCGACCAGCTGAAACTAGCCCGTGAGGCGATGAAGGAGCCGGCGCTGCGGGCCACGGTGGCCCTGCGCAACACCACGCTGCCGGGCCGGGCCGAGCCGCTGCACAACACCAATCGGCTGCTCGACCTGCCCGGGGTGGTGGGTCTGAAGACCGGTTCGACCACCTCGGCGGGCGGGAACCTGATGTGGGCGCTGGAGGTCGCCGACGCCGAGAGCGGCTCGGGGCGCCGGCTCGTCTACGGTGTGGTGCTCGGCCAGCGGGCCGGCGCCGCTCCCGCGGACGGCATGCGGGCGGCTCTGGAGAGCAGTGGCCGGCTCGTGGACGCCCTGCGGCGGAAACTGCCCGGCGTCCTGCCGACGCTCGACGGCGGCCAGCGGGAGTGGGCGTGAGCACGCGCACCGGCACGGTTCCGGCGACGACGCCTCCGGCAACGGTTGTCACGGTCCCGGCCCACGGGTCGGGCGACGGCGACGGGCCGCGCCGCCGGACGGTTCGTAGCCGTCTTCCTCACCGCCCAACCCGTCGGGCCGTGGGGCGGCGCGGGCGGCTGATCGCGGGGGCCGCCGCTGTGCTCGCCGCCCTGACGGGGCTGAACCCCTGGCTGCCGAACGGCCCGGTCAACCTCGCCAGCCTCTGGCAGACCGTGCTGCCCTGGTCGGGCCTGGGCATCATGGTGCTACTCCTCCTGGCGGCACTACGACGCTCCGCCGCGGCCGCGGTGGCCACGCTGCTGCCCGCCCTCGTCTGGAGCGTCCTGTTCGCACCGGCTCTTCTCGACAAGCGCACGGGCGGCGGGGACTTCACGATCGTCAGCCACAACGTCAACGAGGACAATCCCGACCCCGCCCGGACGGCGCGTGCCCTGGCCGTGTCGGGAGCCGACGTCGTGGCGGTGGAGGAACTGGCGAGCCGCGCGCAGGAGGCCTACCGGCGCGAGCTGGCCACCGCCTACCCCTACTCCCAGGTGCGCGGGGGCATCGGGCTGTGGAGCAAGTACCCGCTGCAGGGCGTGGAGCCGGTGGAGATCATGCCGTGGACCCGGGCCCTGCGCGCGACCGTCCAAACGCCCAAGGGCCCCGTCGCCCTCTACACGGCCCATCTCGCCTCGGTCCGGGTGCGCTTGGACGCGGGATTCACCACCGCCGGCCGCAACGACGCGGCCGCCAAGCTCGCTGCGGCCGTCCGGAGCGAGCCGCTCGCGAGGGTCGTCGTCCTGGGCGACTTCAACGGTTCCTTCGGCGACTCCGCGCTGCGCACGCTCACCGGGCAGCTGCGCTCGGCCCAGCAGGAGGCCGGGGACGGTTTCGGCTTCACCTGGCCCGCGCCGTTCCCGGTGGTGCGCATCGACCAGATCCTGGTGAAGGGCATCACCGCGCGGTCCGCGTGGACGCTGCCCGACACCGGCAGCGACCACCTCCCGGTCGCGGCGTCCCTGCAGCTGTGACCGCTTCCGCCCGCCCGCACCCGCCCGCACCCGTCCGCACCCGCCGGGGCGGCGACCCGCGCACCGCTGCCCCGGCGGCCGCGAACGCTCCCCGACGTGTTGGAATGGGCACCCCACCCCCAGGCGACGACATCGGAGAGCTCTTGCCCGCCACCCGAGTACCCCACGCGGTCAACGTGCTGCTCGTCGAGGACGACGCGATCATCCGCCGCTCGGTCCAAATGGCCCTGGAACGCTACGGGTACCAGGTCGACGTCACCGGCGACGGGCTCGACGGCCTGGACGCCGTCCGGGCCGGCGAGCACGACGTCCTGATCTTGGACGTGATGCTGCCCGGCCTCGACGGCATCAGCCTGTGCCGACGCGTCCGTGAGCAGACCCTCACCCCCATCCTGATGATGTCCGCCCGCGGCGACGCCCTCGACGTCGTGGCCGGCTTGGAGGCCGGCGCCGACGACTACGTCGTCAAGCCCGTCGACATCCCCGTGCTCGTAGCCCGCATCCGCTCCCTGCTGCGCCGCGCCACCTTCCACGACCGAGCCGCCGCGCAGCCCGCACGGGAGGAGCAGCCCGCGCCGGGCGAGCCGCACAGCCGGCCCCCGCGCTCCCCCGCCGGGCCAGTGCCGGACCTGCTCACCTTCGGTGCCCTCACCATCGACCTCCGCGGCCTGGACGTGTGTGTGGACGGCCGGGCCGTCCCCCTCACTCCCACCGAGCTCCGCCTGCTGCTGGTCTTCGCGGAGAACCCCGGCACGGTCCTGGACCGCCGCCGCCTGCTGCGCGAGGTGTGGGACTACGGCTGGGAGGGCGACACCCGAGTCGTCGACCTGTGCGTGGTGCGGCTGCGGAAGAAGATCGGCGCCGAGCGCATCGAAACCGTCCGGGGCTTCGGCTACAAGCTCGTACGGAGCTGACGCGATGACCGCACGAGGCGTCGGCCCGCGCCTGCTGGACCCGCGCTCCCTCCGCTGGAAGATCACCGCCCTGGTCGCGCTCGCCTGCGGTGCGATCGCCGTGGTGATCGGCGTGCTCGTCCACCGAGCGACCGCGGAGCGGGGCGACCGGACAGGGCGCGACCTGGCGATCGCCCGGCTGGGCTCCGCGGAGCAGGAGTTCTCCCGTACCGGCCGCCGCCCCGACTACGCCTCCCTCCAGCCCAGGGACAGCCTGCCCGGGCCGCTGGCCCAGGCGGTCCAGGACGCGCAGGTCCCCGGTGAGTACGCGCTGTGGTACGACGTCAAAGCACCGAACTGGTACTGGATGTGGGCGGCCGTCCCGGTCGGCGACGACCAGGTGCTCACCGTCCGTACCGACTTGAGCGCCACCGTGCGCAGCCTCCAGCTGCTGGACCGCAGCATCGTCAAGGCCGCCCTCGCGGCCCTCGCCGTCGTCGTACCCGTCACCGCGCTGGCGGCGGAGCAGATGAACCGGCGCCTGCGCCACACCTCCCGGACCGCCCGCCGGATCGCAGACGGCGATCTCGACGCCCGCATCGGCCGCCGGGGCCGCGCCCGCGACGAGATCACCGAGATGTCCACTGCCGTGGACGAGATGGCCGCGACGCTGCAAGGGCGGCTCGCCGCGGAGAAGCGCTTCACTGCCGACGTCGCGCACGAACTTCGTACCCCGCTGATGGGCCTGGTCACCGCCGCCGGCTTGCTGCCCGAGGACGATGAGGCCACTGACCTGGTGCGTACCCAGGTCCGCGCCCTGCGCGGCCTGGTGGAGGACCTGTTGGAGGTCTCCCGTCTCGACGCCGGTGCCGAGAGCGCCCGCCTCGACGAGGTACCTCTGGGAGATCTCATCGACGAGGTGAGCAGGAAGGACGACGGCGCTGTCCGGCTCCGGCTGACGACACCCGCCACCGTCCGCACCGACCCGCGCCGCGTGGAGCGGATCATCACCAACCTCATCGCCAACGCCCATCGGCACGGCGCCGCCCCCGTCGAGGTCATCGTCGCCGGCAGCCGGATCACCGTGCGCGACCACGGACCCGGTTTCCCGGACACCCTCCTCGCCGATGGGCCGCAGCGCTTCCGCACCGGGGCCGCGGAACGCGGCCACGGCCACGGCCTCGGCCTCACCATCGCCACCGGCCAGGCCGCAGTCCTCAACGCCCGTCTGACCTTCGCGAACGCCCCAGAGGGCGGAGCCGTCGCCACCCTCGACCTCCCCGCCTGACCGTCCGTCGCGGTGCGCACGAGGTGGCCGGCTGCTGCGGCTGACAGCTGAAACCCACCGTCCTGGTGCCGAAGCTCCCCAGCCCAGGTCGCGGGGGGTGCTGAAGCTCCCACCGCAGGTCGGCCGCCGGCAGTGGGGAGCAGCGGGTCAGCGGCGCCACCGAGACCGAGCGGGCTTCACCTCAGCTGCGGCAGCGGCAGCGGCGGCGGCTTGGGCTCGGGCGTGCTCCCGCTCGGCCCGCTCACGGGCCCGTTGGCCGACGCCGGCCTGGCGACACCCGGCGCAGAGACCGTCGTCCCGATGCCGGCCGGCCGCGGAGGACCGCCGCAGCCGACGGCGACGAGGAGACGGCTGTCGGGTAGGCGGGGGGCAGGTAACACGGTGCAGGTTCCAGGCAGCCGTGAGCTCGTGCGCGCGCCGCTCGGCCGTCTCCCTTGCTCACCGACAAGGGACTCCGGGGCTATCCAGGCAGATCCTTCGCCGGCGCCCGGTTGATGACGGGCTGCCGGCCTGGGATGTAGGAGGGGATCGGCTTGTAGTCGAACCGCTCGTACAGTGCGAGCGCTGCCAGGTTTCGGCTGCCGGTCTCCAGGACGGCACGCACCGCGCCGTGCTGGTGGGCCACTGGTTCGAGGAAACGGAGGATCTGACTGCCGAGGGACACGCCACGAGCTTCCGGTGTCACGTACATGCGCCTGATCTCAGCGGTTCCGGGCGTCGTCATGTGCCAGCCCCCGCAGCCGAGTGCTTGAGGGTGGTCCTTGAGATGTGCGACGACGAAGCGGCCGTGCGGCGCGTTGAAGTGTTCGGGCGGTGTGTCGAGCGGGTCGTCGGCGAAGCCGTAGGTTGCGAGCTGTTCGGGGCGTTCCAGGCGGTCGCTGTCGCCAGGATGTCGGCCAGGGCACACATCAGAACGGTGCGGCGGTTCTTCGGGAGCGCCTCACCAGGGCCTTGGTCTGTCCGGAAGGCCCTGGTGAGGCGCTCGTCGCATCGGTGCGCGCCGGGTGAGAACGTCGTCGGTCAGGGCGGTGACGCCGAGGACCTCCAGGGCGTCACCGACACCGCCGGGGTCGGCACTCGTTTTGGCGGGCCCCAGACGGTCACGACGTCCTTCCGCGCCTCGGCCGCCCTTCCTCAGGTGCCCTGCTTCGGGCCTCGGGCATCGAGCGCCGGCGGTGTCCCCCTCGGGCCTCAGGTATCGGAGCGCAGGCCTCGGGGCGTCGCGTTGTAGGAGGCGGCGATCGCGGCGGCGCGGTCGCGCAGGCGGTCGCGCAGCCATTGCGGGGCCAGGGCCTCCGCGTCGGTGGCGAGCTGCCAGAGCGCCCATTCGGCGTGCCGGGGGTCCTGGAAGGTCGCTTCGAGCCGCAGCCAGCCGTCCGGGCCCTCGACTTCTCCGGCGTGGACGGTCAACGCGGTGCCCCCCAGCTCGTCCCGCCGCGCCGGGTCCACCCGGAGCAGCACGGTGACCTGGTCCCCGCCGGTGCGGAACCGGATGCTGCGTTCCTCCCACGCTCGGCCCAGGTCGATCCGGTCCGGCCGCTGGGCCGGTTCGGCGAGCTCCTCGGCGGCCACGATCCGGGACAGCCGGTAGGTGCGGTCCTCGCCTGACCTCGCGGCCAGCAGGTAGCCCTGGTCGCGGACGGTGACCAGCCCGATCGGGTCCACCGTGCGCCATTCCGGGGCCTGGTCCACCGCCGCGTAGTGGATGCGCAGCTTCTGTCCGGCGAGCACCGCGCGCCGGACCTCGGCCATGACGGCGTCGGGCACCTCCTCGGCGTTCCGTCGACGCGCGAGGAGGTCGGTGTCGGGATCGACGAGCAGTCTCCGCACGGAGCCTGCCGCGGTCGCCCGGGAGTTCTCGGGCAGGGCGTCGACCACCTTGCGCATGGCGGAGGCGAGCGCCGCGCCGAGGCCGAACGCCTGGGTGCCGCGCCGCGATCCGGCAACCAGCAGGGCCAGTGCCTCGTCATGGCTGAGTCCGGTGAGCTCGGTCTGGAATCCGGGCAGCAGGGCGAACCCGCCGTGGCGGCCGCGTTCGGCGTAGACCGGGACGCCGGCGACGGACAGCGCCTCGATGTCGCGCAGGACGGTGCGGGTGGACACCTCCAGCTCGGCGGCCAGGGTGGCGGCCGACATCCGGCCGTGCTGCCGGAGCAGCAGGACCAGTGACACCAGGCGGTCGGCGCGCATGGGGAAACCCTACGGGAATACACGACAGAGGACGTCGTGATTTGTTGGGAGGCTTGCCGGCAGGACGAACAAGCCCTGCCGCATTCGAGAGGTGATCCCCTTGGCGCACGCCATCGTCAATCCGGACGGTCTGCACGACCCGGTTCCGTTCGGCTACAGCCACACCGCCGCCGTCCCCGCGGGCACGGAACTGGTGTTTGTCGCCGGCCAGTACGGATCGGGGCCGGACGGCGCGGTCGTGTCGGCCGACTTCGCCGAGCAGGTGAAGCGGGCGTTCCACAACATCGGCGTCGCCCTCGCTGCCCATGGGCTCGACCTCGGCCACGTCGTCCAGCTCAGGACGTACGTGGTGGACCACGACCTCGGCAAGCTCGGGCCGATCGCCGCTGCCGTGCGGGAGGGCTGGGGTTCGAAGCCGCCCACGCAGACCCTCGTCGGCGTCGCGAGCCTGGCCTCGCCCGACGTGCTGTTCGAGGTCGAGGCGCTCGCCGCCCGGCCCTGAACCGCTGAGAGGGCGGAGCCGGGGCCGGATTGCCGGTGCCCGGCCGGGTACGGCCCGAGGCCGCGGTGTTGCCATCTGGTGTTGCCGGCCCGGCAACGGAGGCGCAACACCAGGCACCTCCTTCATCCTGTGATGCACCGTCAGGCCGATCCGACTGGCGGGCAGGTCGTGGCGGCGAGTGCTTCCACGGATCGAGGAGGTTGATGGTGCGGCATGCGCTGCTGTCGCCGAGGGCGGCCCTGGTGCTGCTGGTCGGCGTGCTCACGGGTATCGGCGCTGGGGTTCTGAGCGCCGCTGGGGGCACGCACCTGGCCCAGTGTGTCCTTTTCGGCGTCGGCGCGTTCGGTGCGAGCGTGTCGTTCGTGAACCAGCTCGTCGCCGAGCCCCGGGAGGACCCTGCGGACAAGGAGACGGCCTGACGTGAAGGCTGCGGCCCGGGTGCCTTGGATTCCCGGGCCGCAGCCGACCCGATACTGCAAGGATGGTGGCGCCGTGGAGGCCTACGAGACACCGGGGGGTGGGCGGGTGGGAGACCTGCGAGCGCTGAGCCCCGACCTGAACAGCGAATGCCGGGCGTTCGCCGAGGCCCTGCGCAGCCTGTTCACGGGCCTGCGGCCCACGGCGTCCGTGCGCCGCTACGGCGCGCGCCGGCACCTGAGCGCGGGAGCCGTCTCCCGCTACCTGTCCGGACAGCGGATCCCGCCCTGGCAGTTCGTCCAGGACCTGCTCGCCGACGTCGGCGCCGACCGCGGCAGCGTCGCGACTTCCGAGACGATCGACCTGCTGCGTTCGCTGCACGCGGCGGCCCAGCGCACCAGCGCCTCGGTCAGCCACGCCCTCCAGCAGCTCCAGTTCCAGCTGGCCGAGGCCGACCGGCTCTCCCGGCGCTCGACCGCCCACAGCGACATCCTCGGCGAGGCCCTGCTCGACAGGAACCAGCGCATCGCCGATCTGGCGCTGCGCCTCAACCAGCTGGAGAGCGACTGGGCCCGCGAACGGGCCCGGGGCGACGAACTGGTCCTCCACACCGGGGACCGCGAGGAACTGCTGCGCGAGCGCCGGCGCCTGGAGGCGGAAGTCGCGCGGCTGACGGCCGAGCTGGAGGAGTCCCATCGGCGCCGGCTCGCCGCGGAAGCACGCTGCGAGCTCCTGGAGCGCCAACTGGTCGTGGCCGAGCAGCAGGCCGGCGAGGAACCGCAGCACTCCAGGATGACCCGCCCCGCCCCTGCGGGCGCGGACAGCCCACGGGTCCTCATCGTCGACGACCAGCCCGCGAACCTGATCGCCCTGGAGGCGGTCCTGACCGCCGCCGACTGCCAGGTGCTGGCGGTGGCCTCCGGCACGGACGCACTGAGGGCGCTGCTCCAGCACGACGACGTCGCCGTGATCATCCTGGACGTGCAGATGCCCGGCATGGACGGCTACGAGACCGCAGCCCGCATCAAGCGCCGCGCCCAGACCCGCAACATCCCGATCATCTTCGTCACCGCGATCGGAGCGGACCCCGAGAGCCTGCTGCGCGGCTACGACGCCGGGGCCATCGACTTCATCGCCAAGCCGTTCGAGCCGTGGATGCTCTGCGCGAAGGTCAGTGTCCTGGCCGAGATGTACATGAACTACCGCGGCGCCCCGCGCCGCGAACCGCCCTCCCGGCCCACGGACGACAGCACCAGTTGGCTCCTGCCCACGCTCCCCCAGCACAGCCCGCTCCAGGCCGCCGATCAGGACGAGGCCCCTCATGGCTGACCGCTGCGGGCGGTGGGGTGCGCTGACGCGTGTCCCAGCGGTGGCCGCACGCACCGGTGGACCGGGGTAGTCGCCAACCCGGAACCGCACGGACCGGCACAGCGCCGGCAGGAGCGGACAGGAGCGCCCGGTCACGCGACTGCCGCAGCCCCCAGGCGAACCGTTCCACCGGGCCGGCCTGTGCGTCGACCAACCGCTCCGGCCTGCCCCGACGGGCCCTGCACCCCGTCGCCTCCGGCCTCGCGTCCACGCCGCCGCCCCTGGGCGGGCCCGTCCCGCCGCACACGCATCATTGTCCGGATTGAATGTCCTGCCCAGAGGGCCCTTTCGGACAATGCGCCGCCGCCACAGGGTTGTTGATGCACGGGGCGCCGCAGCGTGCTCCGCACACCGGGAGACGGACGAGCCGGGGACCTCACCGCGCAGCGGCAGGTCCGTGCAACGGCTCTGAAATATCGGCTCGCCCGTCGGGCGCCGGTTTGCCGGCTTCGACGCGAGGCCGGTTCTCCATTTGACATGTGCGCACAGTGCGTACGCTCGAACGAGGAAAGGGAATCTGATGCGTAAGCGAATCGCTCTCGCGGCGGCTGGGACTGCCATGATGTTCGCATCCACGGTGGGGGCGGCTTCGGCCGAAACCCTCGCCAACGTCAGCTCCGGAACCCCTGCGGTGATCCGGCCGATCACGGTGGACAGCCCGTCCGCGATCACCGCGTGGGACAACTGCCTGCACGGCCAGGCATGCGTGTTCCAGAACTCCAACGGCGGCGGCCTGCTGTGGGTGGTGCCCTGGGCCGGCTCCTTCAAGCTCGCCAACTACGACATGAACAACCGGATCAGCGCCCTCTGGAACCGAAGCGGCGGAACCCTGAGCCTGTATGACGGGGACAACTACAGCAACCTGCTGGGCCAGTACGGCGCCTACGGCCCGCCCATCAACGTCCCGACCGGGATCAACGACAGGGCAAGTTCCCTGACGGTCTACTAGAAGGACCGCTGCCGGCTGCCCTCCTCGGCACAGGGCCGGCGATCTTCACTGTCACCACCTCGGCCCGGCCCGCGGCGGGCCGGGCCGCGGCGGGCCGTTCTTTCACCCGGGCACTCGTATGCAGCACCGACACCGGAACTGTCCGCGCCGACCTCTGCCATGCCTTCCTCCCGAAGGTGCCTCCGCCCATGTCCTACCAGACTCACGACAACCTGGATCTCCCGTTCCCCTCGTCCGACACCCACAATGGTGAAGTCGGCTACTGGAACTGCCCGAATACCCCTTCAAGCGGTTGTGGCGCCGATCGTGGCAGCGTCAGTCGTCAACTGCGACGAGGAGAGGGAGCGTCGCTGCCGAGGACGTGGGCGAATCCGTAGGTGTCCGGGCCGAGCTGGCGCAGCACCACCGCGCCGAGCGCCTCCAGGAGCGCGGCGTCCGCCCGGGCCTCGTCATCGCCGGAGTCTCCGGCAGCCCCTGCGGCCGCATCGACACTCCGCCCCCCCCGGGCCGCACCACCGCCAGGCAGCCCACAGAGTGATCATCCCGAACCCGACCAACACCCCGCAGCGAAATGAGCAACAGAGTCCGCACGCGTCGCCGGGCCGGGCCCCGGT
>NZ_JBHXDN010000124.1:0-9385 GCF_042726075.1 Kitasatospora sp. NPDC127035
CCCCTACGGTCGTAGGGGTCACCGGGCCGCCGGGCCACCGGTGCGCTTCCGCTAGCGGACGGCGACCGGGACGAGGTCGTCCGCCTCGCCCCGGACGCGGGCCAGGAACCGTCGGACGATCTCCTCGCCGGCGGCCACCCCGACCTCGTCGAGGGCGGTGACACCGGGGGCCGTCCAACCGCTGTCGGCCAGCTCGCCGTGCCCGGGGCGCCAGGCGGCGTCGGCGGCGAGCAGCAGGTCGGCGTCCAGCAGGGAGTCACCGGCGGCGAGCACGGCGGGCCCGCCGTCAACACCGTCCACGCCGTCCACGCCGTCGACACCGGCCCGGCGCCGGACCTCGGCCAGGGCGGCGCTCTTGCTCAGCGGCCCCGGCACCGCGTACACCTTGCGGCCCTGGAGCGAGACGCTCCAGCCGCGCTCGGCACACCAGCCGGTGAGCTCCTCCAGCCAGCCGACCGGCAGCTCGGCCCGCTCGACCACCAGGTACGCGAAGAGCTCGTCGGCGACCCGGCGCTTGTGCGTCCACTCCGGGTCGGCGCAGAGGGCCAGGTGCTCGACCACCTCGGCCAGCGGCGCCGCCCCGGCGGCCAGCCGGCCGGCCATCTCGGCCTCCCAGTCCTCGTCCGGCACGCCGTCGACGAGCAGCCGTCCGCCGTTGCTGCAGATCGCGTACGACGGGACCCAACCGGGCGTCGGGCCGGGCAGGTTGACCCGCTCGTACTGGGCCTGGGTGCGGGTGGTGGCGGGGACGAACAGGGCCTCCTGGGCCAGCTCCACCAGCAGTGCGGCGGCCTGCTCGGTCATGAAGGAGAGCGCCTTGCCGTCGTGCACCTCGACGGAGAGCAGGCGTGGCGCGAGCCGGTCGGGCACGTCCAGGGCGAGGGCGCGGTTGGAGTAGATCAGGGTGCGGTCGAGGTCGCTCGCGACCAGGAAGCCGCGGGGCAGCGAACCACGGGGGCTGCTCATCGGTTCAGGACTCCTTCACCAGGACGGCCGTGCCGGAGGCGCCGGTCGCTCCCCGGCTGTAGCGGGGGTGGATCAGGCCGACGCACGAGTACGGCAGGTCGTCGACCTCCTCGACGGGGACGCCGCGCTGGGCGGCGAGCAGGCGGACGTGGTCGAGGTCCGCGCCTGCGCCGCGGCGGGCCAGGACCCGCCAGGGGACGCGGCGCAGCATGACCCGGGTGGTCTCGCCGACGCCGGGCTTGACCAGGTTGATGTCGTCGATGCCGTACTCGGCGCTGATCCGTTCGACGGCGGCCCAGCCGGCCCAGTCGGGCGTGCGGTCCGCGGCGCGGTCGGTGTCGAGGAACCGGCCGGCCGCGGCGACGGCCTCGGCCCGGACGGCGTCGAAGTGGTCGGCGACGGTGTCCAGGAAGGCACCGGAGACGTCGGCGCCGGCCAGGTCGGTGTAGTGCTTGGCGCCGTGGAAGTCGTCCGGGCCGATCAGGTCGGTGCGCAGCACGGTGCGCGAGACGAGGCCGGAGACGGTCGAGTTGAGGCAGGCGGAGGGGATCAGGAAGTCGTCCCGGGTGCCGAAGGTGCGCACGCAGCGGCCGGGGTCGGCGAGGACGGCCAGCCCGGAGTCGAAGCCGCTGCCCGCCAGGGCCTCGTCGAGTTCGCGGGTGATCGCGCCCTTGCCGGTCCAGCCGTCGACGAAGACCACGTCGGAGGCCCGGTGGTGGGCGGCCAGGTACCGCAGGGCGACCGGGTCGATGCCGCGGCCCCGGACGATGGAGACGGCGTAGTGGGGGGCTTCGACGCCGTGTCCGGCGGCCAGCCAGCGGCGGATCAGGACGCCGACGGGCGTCCCGGCGCGGGCCAGGGAGGCGAGCACCAGACCCCGGCCGCGTTCGGCGACCAGCGTCTCGGCGACGGTGCCGACGGCGAGGGCGATCCGCCGGGCGGAGACCCGCAGCGCCTGGTGGAACAGCTCCTGGTACTCGGGGCTCGGCTGGTACTCGACCGGCAGTGACTCCGCGTAGTGGGCGCCGCCGCTCTGCACGGCCTCCTCCCGCTCCTCGGTGGGCGCCTCCAGCGCGACGCCGGAGAGGTCCTTGAGCAGCCAGGCCACCTCGTCGGCGCGGTAGGAGGAGAACGCCGGACCGTACAGCGGGCGCGGCAGCCGGGACTCCGGGGCGCCCGCCAGAGCACCCGCCGCCGCGCCGCCCGCCGCCGCGCCGCCCTCCGCCGTGTCGCCCGGCCGGTGCGTGGGCAGGACGGCGAGCACCACCCGGTCGGTGACCCGTCGCAGCTGGCCGATCAGGGCGCGCTCGCCCTCGTGCAGTGCGGGGGTGTCGGCGACGTCGTCGACCACCAGGACGACGGTGGCGAAGCGGCGGGCCGGGTCGGCGCCGGGGGCGACGTTGTAGGCGTACCGCTCGCGCGAGGCGTCGTCGGCGGGGTCGTCGTGGGCGGGGAAGGCGAGCCGGGTGCGGATGGCGTAGCCGGGGTCGTCGACCGCGAGGACGGGCGAGCGGGTGGTGGTGGAGAAGTGGACCCGCTCGGCGCCGCCGGGGAGCCGTTCGGCGAGGGCGCCGGCCAGCCGCAGCGGCGTGTACATCAGCTCCTCGAAACCGAGCACCAGCACCCGCCCGCCGCCGTCACCGGACGCACCGGCGCTGTCACCGTCACCGGACGCACCGCCGTCGGAGGCGCCGCCGCCGTCACCGGCCACGACGGCCGCCAGTTGCCGGCCCAGCTCCGGGAGCGCGGCGTCGAACCGGGCCCGGTGCTCGCGGGTGAAGCCGTGCCGGCCGCCCTCCGGCAGGCCGGCCGGCCAGGCGAGCTCGGCGCGGACCAGCGGGGCCGCGGGGGCGGGCGGCGGCTCGGGCGCCGGTCCGGCGTCGGCGATCAGCCGCTCGGCGCGGTCCAGGATGTCCTCGGGGAGCTCGACGCCGCCGCCGGCCAGGGCCACCAGGTCGAGCCGGGCATCGAGTTCGGCGGCGACGGAGGCGAGCCGCTGCCGGTCGGCGGCACCCCGCAGGTCGACCAGCGCGACCACCACGTAGTGGTCCCGCTGGTGGTGGGCGTGGAGCGCGCGGATGGTGTTGAGCGCGGTGGTGCCGGTGGAGAACTCGTCGTCCACCAGCACCAGCGGCCCGTCCCCGGCGAGCAGCCGGGGGTCGGTGGGCAGCAGCAGGTGGGAGGTGGCGTGCGAGTGCTCCTCCTCGAAGCCGCCGACCGGATCGACGCCGGGCACCGGGCGGCGGGTGGAGTGCAGGTAGGGGGCATCCAGGCCGTCGGCGACGCTGTGGCCGAGGCCCGTGGCGGTCTCGGCGTAGCCGAGCACGACGGCGCGCGCCGCGGCCTCGTCGCCGAGCAGCTCGCGGACCCGGCGGCCGAGGTCGAGCCCGGCGCCGTGGACCACGGCGGGAAGCTGCGGGACGTGCTTGCCGAGCACGGTGGAGACCAGCAGATGGGCCCGCTTGCGGTTCTCCCGCAGGGCGAGGCCGACCAGTTCGGGGAGCCGCTCGGAGCCGGTCAGGCCGACACCGGCCCGCTCGGCCACCCATCGGCCGGTCCACTCCTGCGGTGCTGCCACGAGACGTCCTGTCACTACGGGTCCTGCTTTCGGTGGTGCGGTTCACATCTGGACGAACGGCGACGGACTACGACGGACTACAGCGATCTAAGACGTTCTACGACGTTCTACGAACGAGCAACGACGGACACCCGGGACGCGCCCCGGGGGCGAGCCGCCGCCGGAACGGGCGCGCACGACGGACGGGCCGCCGCCGGAACGGGCGCGCACGACGGACGGGCCGCCCGAAGACGGCCCCGGGCGGCGGTCCTCACCGGCAGAGGCAGGCCGAGAGCAGCTCCGCGAAGCTGACGTCCTCCCGGGCCACGCCGAACACCTCCGCCCGAAGCAGCACCCGCTCGGCCCAGGCCCGGTGGGGCTTGGCCTCGTTCATCTTGTTGGTGTACGCCGAGCGCATCACCCCGCCCCCGCCGCGCTCCTGGTCGAGGATGTCCCGGGCGTCGCTGTACTCCTCGTGCGTGACCACCGAGAGGGCGTGCACGGCGGGCACGTGGCTGGGGTGGATGCAGGTCTTGCCGAGCAGGCCGTTGGCGCGGTCGAGCTCGATCTCGCGGATCAGCCCGTCGAGGTCGTGCTCGATGATCCGCTGCCGCACCGCCACCCCGGAGGGCTCGGCCTCGACGAACGGGGTGCGGCGCAACTGCGGCTTGAACATCCGTTCCTGGACGGGGAAGTACTCCCAGACCGGGCCGGTGACGGTGAACCCGGTGCCGTCGGCCCGGCCGAGCACGTTGACCACGTCCCCGATCACGGCGGCGACCAGGGCCACGTCGTACGCGGTCAGGTCGGGCGAGCGGCGCAGGCCGTACGCGGAGCAGAGGTCGGTGACTCCGAGCCGGACGGCGAGGACGCGCTCGCGGTACTTGTCGAGCAGCCGGGCTATGCCGAACAGCTGCTCCCGGCGGGTCTCCAGGTGGGCCAGTTCGGGCGACTCCAGGACCGGCATGGCGAACAGCCGCCGGCCGGTGGTCGCCTCGGCGGCGGCGAGCGCCTCCAGGAAGTCCCCGCCGTTCTCCTCGGTGAACTTCGGCAGGACGAATCCGGTGAGCAGGCCGACGGCCGGGCCGAGTCGGCCGACGAGGTCGGTGATCTGGGCGGGGGTCCGCACCCTGATGAAGAGGAGGGGCAGATCATGTGCGCAATCCGTGGAGATCTCACGGCCCGAAGCGGCCGCGGACACCTCCTCGAAGAGCTCCCCGAACCGGGCCACCAGGTTCGCCTCGGCGGCCGGCACCTCGTGGTCGGCGATCGCGTCCTCCAGGCAGAGGACCATCGAGACGACGCCCTGCGCGGCCTGCTTGCGGATGTCGGTCCGCAGCGTCGGCCGGGTCGCCGGACTGTAGAGCGTGGCGCCGAGTGCGGTCGCCAGGACGGCCGCGTCACTGTCCGGGGTGAACACCCGCGGCGATTCGAGAAAGAGCCGGTCGCGTACGTCGTCCGCGAGGTGGCCGAAGTGGCGCAAGGTGCTCTCCTCAGGGTTCGGCCGCCGGTCCGGCGGATGCGAGAACAGAACGCGGGACGGGACACGGGAGCAGTGGGCGGGGCGGTGCCGACACCCGGATGAACCGGCCCGGCAGCCGCGATGGTTCCCGGACGGGAACCGGCCCGATCCCCCTTGACCGGACCTCCGGACCCCTCGCTCGTCCATCGTACGGACGCCGCCCGGTCGAATGCACTTCCGAAACATCGAATTCTCGGAAGGTTACCTTCCGCTTCACAAAGCGCAAGCGTTGGCAAAGTCCCACCGATCCGCCACCTCCGGTCACGTTGTCCGAAGGGGTGGCGAACAGGCAGGATGGTCGGCTATGACGCACGTGATGGCCAAGGGCGCCAACATCGCACTGCCGGTGGCGGCGGTCCGCGCCGTGCTGCGCTGGAGCGCCACGCCCGGTGCGCCGGACGTGGACGCCTCCGCACTCCTGCTCGGTACCGACGGCAAGGTCCGTTCGGACGCCGACTTCGTCTTCTACAACCAGCCGCGCCACCCGTCCGGCCTGGTGCGCCACCTGCCCAAGCAGCAGACCTCGGGCGGCACCGAGATCGCGGACACCGTCGAGGCCGACCTCGGCAAGCTGCCCGCCGAGGTCGAGCGGGTGGTGCTCGCCGGCTCCTCCGAGGGCGGGTCGTTCCGCTCGGTGAGCGGGCTGCGCCTGCTGCTCTTCGACGCGGGCGCCGGCGAGGGCGCGACCGCCATCGCCGAGTTCGCCATGGCCGACGGCGACGAGGTCACGGCACTCGTCGCGGGCGAGCTGTACCGCCGGGGCGGCGTCTGGAAGTTCCGCGCCGTCGGGCAGGGCTACTCCACCGGGCTGATCGGTCTGGCCACCGACTTCGGCATCACCGTCGAGGACGAGGGCGACACCCAGGCCCCGGCCGGCGCGCCGGCCGCCGCCTCCCGGCCGCCCTCCCCGGTCGCCCCCGCCGTCGACCCGCGCGCCGCGCTGCCCGACCCCCGCCCTGCCCCGCGCCCCGAACCGGGCACGTTCACGCTGGCTCCCGCCGTGCCGCAGCCGTCGGCCGCAGCCGCTTCGGCGCCCACCGGCGTCCCGGCGAACACGCCCCCTCCGCCGGTCGCCCCGCCCACGGTGCCGCCGACGGCCCCGCCCGCCCCGACGGCGCCCCCGGCGCAGCAGCCGGGCGGTTACGGCTATCCGCAGCAGGCGGGCGGCTACGGCTACCCCCAGCCCGCCCAGCGCCCGGGGTACGGCTATCCGCAGCAGCAGCCCTACCCGCAGCAGCAGGCCGCCGCCGGGTACGGCTACCCGCAGCAGGCCCAGCCCCCGCAGCAGGGCGGCTACGGCTACCCGCAGCCCAACACCGGCGCCCCGCAGTCCCAGCAGCAGCCGGCCCAGCAACAGCCTGCCCAGCAGCCGGTGCAGCCGCAGGCCGCCCCCGAGGAGTTCGCGCTGCCGCCGCAGGGCCCGCAGTTCCAGCCCCGCTGACCCACCCCCCGCACGAGCACCCCGCCGCGCAACCACCCCGCCCGACCGCCGCACCGCGACATCCGGCCGACCGGCAGGCCGTCCGCCCGACTTGCCGTCCGCCCGGCCGCCGCAGCACACCGGCTGCGGCGTCCGGGAGCGCACGGGCCCTCCAGGCGCCGCCCTACCGACCCCCGCGCCCCTCAGTCCGCCGTCGCCGACCCCTTGTACCCGCGCTGCCACTGCATCCCGAAGCCGTACAGCCGGTCGATGTCGGCCTGGAACCCGTTGACGTACCGCACCTCGCGGCGGACCGTCAGCGTGTTGTCCCCGGTGTTCTCGATCAGCACCACCGCGCACGACCGCGCCGCCGAGGCCCGCTCCTCCAAATGGATCTCGATCCGCGGCCCGGACTGCGGCACGATCGTCACCACCGCGTTGGCCTGTTCGAACGCCGGCGTGCCGTCGTAGATGTAGACGAAGATCAGCAGCCGCTTGAACTGGTCCTTCTTCTCCAGGTTGACGTACATCGTCTCGCCGGACGGCGCCCCGTACTGGTCGTCGCCGCTGAGCTTGACGAACGGCGGGTGCTGGAGGTCCCCGAAGTAGCCGCCCAGCGGCTGCACCACGCCCCGGCTGCCGTCGGTCAGCTCGTACATGCAGGCCAGGTCGAGGTCCACGTTGACCTGCGTGTTCTGCGCCGTGTCCGGCTCCATCGGGCGGAGGATGCGCGGGTTCAGGAGCCTCCGGAGGGCGTCCCGGCCGGACGCCCGCGAAGCTCCTATCCGGGTGGTCCAGTGCAGGTTGACGTAGAGGTAGCCGGTGGTGGCAGCCGCACCGGTGATCGCGTGGTGCGGCTGCGACTTGGTGAGGGTGATCTTGTACTGCCCGCTCGTGTCGAGGCTGTTCCGCTCCCCGCGCAGGTACTCCCAAATCGAGGCCATGCCGTCCTCCCCCAGCCCCGTCAGTCGATCTGACGGGCCGCCGCTCCATGATCGGGCATCAGCCCGCCCCCGGGTACCTGAACTCCCTACCCACCGCCGGTTACCGGACACCGTCCGGACAGCGGCCGGACGCCACCCGGACCCCGTCGGCCCGGCACCCGGCAGCCCACCGCCGCCGCATCACCTCCCGCGGCCCGCAGCCGCCCCTATAGCCGCCCCCACGGCCACCCCGAAGCCCCTTCGTGCACCATCGAGACAGCCCCCGGACCGCCCCCGGTCCGGCCCCGGTCCGGCCCCCGACCGACTTCCGGGCCACCTCCCGAAACATCCTCCGACGCACGTTCCGCCGCACTTTCCGAGGCGCCTCCCGACGCACCCCGACCAGCTTCCGCAACGCCTTCCGAACCACCTCCGCAGCCTCCACCGGGGCGCACGACCGGCCGTCACCCGGCCCTCCACGGCACGCCGAGGCACCACCGGAACGGCGTCCGACGGCCGCCGGAGGGCCACCCGACGGGCACCGGCGGGTCGATTGCGGGGCGAAGCCACCCTCCCGTACCATGCGGCCACTTCGGACGCGATATCGTCTAGCCGCACAGGTGTCCCGCCCGTCCCTGCCCGGGCACGGCGGACGCCCGTCGACAACGACGCACCGTCAGGCCCGGTCCCGGGGACGAGCCCTGACCGCCTGTGTCGCACCGTGACCTGTCCCCTGCGGAAACCTGAGGCCCGACCCGCAATGAACCTGACCTCCATACAGCTGGTCTGGACCGTCATCGGCGGCGCAGCCCTGCTCTTCACAGCCATCCTGGTGGCGACGCTGCGCTTCAAGAACAACACCAAGAAGCAGGACTCGGGCGACTCCTGGGAGCGCAGCGAGGAGCGCCGCCGGCGCAAGGAGATGATCTACGGGATCTCCTCCTACGTCCTGCTGTTCTGCTGCGCCGGCGTCGCGGCCGCGCTCTCCTTCCACGGCCTGGTCGGCTTCGGCAAGGAGAACCTCGGCCTGTCGAACGGGTGGGAGTACCTCGTCCCGTTCGGCCTCGACGGTGCCGCGATGTTCTGCTCGGTGCTCGCCGTCCGCGAGGCCAGCCACGGTGACGCGGCGCTCGGCTCGCGTCTGCTGGTCTGGGTGTTCGCGATCGCCTCGGCCTGGTTCAACTGGGTGCACGCCCCGCGCGGCATCTCCCACGACGGCGCCCCGGAGTTCTTCTCCGGCATGTCGATCTCGGCCGCGATCCTCTTCGACCGCGCGCTGAAGCAGACCCGCAAGGCCGCGCTGCGCGAGCAGGGCCTGGTGCCGCGCCCGCTGCCGCAGATCCGGATCGTCCGCTGGCTGCGCGCGCCCCGCGAGACCTACGCCGCCTGGTCGCTGATGCTGCTGGAGAACGTCCGCAGCCTGGACGAGGCCGTCGAGGAGGTGCGCGAGGAGCGCCAGGCGAAGCTGGACGCCAAGGTGCGTGCCCGCAGCGCCGACCGTCGCGAGCGCGCCGAGCTGAAGGCCATCTCCCGCCAGGGCGGGATGCTCTCCCGGGGCCGCAGTGGCCGCCAGGTTCCCGCGCTCGCCGCTGCCGGAGACGGCCCGAGCACTACGGAGCCTGCCCTAGCCGCCGAGGCAGACGCTCTCTCCAAGTCCACCTCCTCCGCGCTGGAGCCCGCCTCGCTGAGCTCCTTCGACACCGGCCGCCGGACGCGCGCCGCCGTCGCCTCCTCGACGTCGACGTCGACGTCGACGTCGTCCTCCGCCTCGCTGTCCTCCTCGTCCTCCTCGTCCTCCTACCGCAGCTCGACCATCGACCTGACGGCGGACGACGACACCCTGTCGATGCCCAAGCTGGACTCGCTGGAGCGCAAGCTGCGCGCCATCGAGCAGCAGCTCGGCTGAGACACCGCACCCGAAGGCCTGAGGGCCCGAGCCCCGGCCCGGGGCCTGAAGCCCGAAACGCCGGAACGGCCGCCCCCCACTCCAGGGGGGC
>NZ_JBHXDN010000125.1:0-9254 GCF_042726075.1 Kitasatospora sp. NPDC127035
ACGCCAGCATCAGGCCCGGACCAGCCACTACAACAGACGAGGCCACAGCCCAAGAGCTGAAGCCTCGTCTCGGTAAGCACCGTTGCAGTACTAAGCCCCGCCAGTCGTCGAACCGTCGCCGCCGTCTCAACCCGCCGAGAAACCGCGCATGCCTCCCTGGTGTGCTGCACGAGTCGGCCGGCGTCATCCTCTCCCAGCACGATCCCCGTATCGAAGGGGTCCACACCGGATAACGAGGGCACCACTATCACCGCCTCGCGCTACGAGGCGACGAAGAACCGCTCCGGCTGGTCGCCTTCCACCACGCCGATGTGCAGCGTCTTGACTCCGCCTGTGCGCTCCGAGGGGTCCCGCAGGCGGGTCAGCGCCAGCAGGTGCTCCGTCAGCACACGGTTGCGCGGCGGCCCGTAGAGGACTCGGTGATGGACGCGCGTGGGTCTGTCGGCCAGGGCCTGGAGGATGCTGTCCAGGTAGGCGGACTCACGGCTTCGGGAGCCGGTGATGACCAGAGCCTGCCGGGCGCCCTGGACCACTTCGACCGTGGCTGCGAACAGGGCCGGGTACGGGTGAACCAGGCGCAGCCCCGCCCCCGGCGGAAACGCCGGCGAGTCGCCCCCGTCCTGATCGGCGAACAGAACCTCGGCAGGCAGTTTGTAGACTTTGCAGCAGAGCGTTCGATAGCGGACGGACGTGCGGATCTTGAGCCGCTCGCACGCCGACAGAAGGCTCGGCGTCAGCCCGGTGGGCTCCTCGCTGACCTCGTCGATCGCAGCCACCGCCTGCTCAAGTGTCCAGTTCTTCGACTGTCATGCACGACGCAGCGACTTCACCTTTCCGCCTTCCCGTTCGGCTCTATGGGCGCCACGCCATTCCGCTGGCGATGGCGGGCCGTGCATCCATGGGCATCGCCGGTCCCGTATCGACCACGCCGGACGGCGCCGGCGTCAGAAACTGCGCGCCCGCGGGTGCCCGGTGGGACCTGCGAACCGGCTCGTGGAGTACAGAACGCCTCACCCCGCGGGTCGGTGGTGCTCCGCGTCCGCGGCCCCGTCGGCACCGCGCAGCAAGCCTTCGCGAGCGCCGGCCGACCGACTGGTGACCGCGTTCACCGGCTGAGGTCGACCGCCACCAGGACTGCGCTCCCTCTGTCCCGCAGACGGTTCAGATGCTCAACAAGGCCGCCCTCTCCCGCCGGGCAGGGAAGGAACCCGAGGACGAGATACACATGCTGGCGGGCAAGGGCGAGGGCACGCCAGAGGCCGTCGACCGAGTCGAGCCGCCGTTCCTCCAAGCCGTGCACGAGGCAACGTCCCCCCGGGCCGGAACGTGGACGTAGAGCGTCTCGTCGCCGGTGATCTGCGTGGCACCAGGTCGATCCGGCAGGCCGTGCCGGGAGACGAACCAGCTCATCCACGCAGGCGCGTCGGTGCCGTCCGTCGTCAGCAGGATGCCGGGGACGAGGTCGTCGTTGCGCGGGTCGCCAAAGACGATGTCGACGACGCGAAGGCGCCGAGCGGTCAGGGCGAGGTCGGGGGCTTCTGCTCCCGGTGCGGCGGGATTCACGGTCGTCACCCTACTCACCTGTCCGCCGACTCGACGTGCCCTCGGGCAGCGTCCGCCGGCCGACCGCATGGACTACTTCACCCTCCTCCGACGGCTGTTGCGCTCGGCCGGCAGGTCGGGACCCGCCGGCCGCCGCGCTCCTACTTCCTATTCTCGGCGCCGCCGCGCCTACCGGTCGGGGTCGTCGCCCCACAGGAAGACGTGCGTTCGGAACGACAGTCCGAAGCCTCGCTCCAGTGCCGCGTCGACCACCTTCTGGGCGGTCGCGGTGTTCGACCGGGCGTCCGACCCTTCCGGCATCACCATGACCCGCTGCGGGGGCAACGCCACAGCCTCGACGATCTGGTCGACCTCGGCCAGGTCCGTCGCGCAGTCCTGCGTGACGACGAACTTGAACCAGGCCTTGCCCGTGTCCCGCAGCGGGGCGAGCGCCTTCGGCTTGTTCCGCTGCGCCAGCCGGTTGCCGCTGCTGGCCAGCTTGGGCGACACGTTGTACTGCGTGACGAGCGCGTCGAACTCGGCGAGGGGCGCGATGGTGCCGGCCGTTTCGATGTGGATCTCGTTGCCCCAGCTGCGCAGCTGCTCCAGCAGGGGCACGAGTGCGCGCTGCTGCATCATCGGCTCGCCACCGGAGACCACGATGATCGTCGGTCGGTTCTCGACGTCCCAGAGTGCCTGCAGGCGGCTCAGGACCTCGGCGGGTTCCATCTCCTTCTCGCCGTACCCGGGCTCGTTGCGTTCGTACCGCTGCCCGCTGCGGGTCTTCGCCGCCTTCTCGGCCGTCACCGCCCAGGTGTAGGCGGTGTCGCACCACGTGCACTCCAGATTGCAGTCCCAGAGCCGGACGAAGAGGCACTGCCTGCCGGCGGCGCTGCCCTCCCCCTGGACGGTGGGCCCGAATATCTGGCTTCCCCGGAGCCTCTGGTGCTGCACCCCGGGCGGGGTGAGCTGCAGGAGCTCGTGCGGGGCATCCCGTGCTGGCATAGCTGGTGCTCCTCCTGGTAGGGGCGATGTCGGGGCGGCAAGGAACTGGTTGCGGTGGTGGGGGCACGGCGGCCGGCGCCCACCGGGCCGCTCCCGATCACAGGTGGGAGGCTCCGGGCAGTCGGCCGAGGATGGGCAGAGCGGTGAACGCCTCGGCGCGGGCGGCGCCGCTGCGCCTGCCCCAGATCCGGGCGAGGTCTTCGGCCATGGGGCCGAAGTGGTCCTCGATGGGCTGAGACTAGTGGCAGCGCAGGACCTTCATCTTGGTGTCGAAGGTGTCGGTCACGTCGACCATCACCGTGGGGGTCAGCGGCCCGGTGAAGGTGAGGGAGTTGTAGGTGTAGAGGCGCCGGGGCCGGCCGGTTTCGATCTTCGCTTCGGGCAGGGCTTTGAGGACGGCCTCGGCGGTGCGCCGGTGCTTGCAGTGGGCGTCGAGGACGGGGTGGGTGATGACCACGTGCGGCTTCACCTCAACGAGCAGGGTCCTGATCGTCGGCGCGGTGAGCTCGGGGAGCTGGTGAAGGGTGGCGCCGAGGACGGCCGCACCGGCCCGGGCCTCGGCGTCGCGGACCGGGTCGTGGAGGGGGCGGCGATGTGGACGGGCGCGTGCTGGGCATGGAGGGCGAGGGTGCCGCCGGCCCACACCTCGGCGTCGTCGGGGTGAGCGAAGACGGCGAGCATGTACTGCGGTCCGGACAGCAGGTCGTCAGGGTTTCGAGGCACGGAGGGCTCCTGGAAGGTCGGCGGTGGTGGCGGGGACGAAGCGGCCCTGGCGGACGGCGAGGGTGCGCATGCCTGCCGCCAGGGCCGCCGCGATGCCGTCGGCGGCGTCGTCGACGGCCAGGCACCGGGCGGGGGCGACGGCGAGCAGCCGGGCGGCTTCCGGGTACACGTCGGGAGCGGGTTTGCCCCGCAGCACGTCGTCGAGGGTGACTGCGACGGGCAGCAGCGCCCCCAGTCCGAGCCGGTGGATGCCGTCGTGGACGAGGACTGCGGCGGCGCTGGAGGCAACGGCCACCGGAATTCCCAGGCTGCGGGCGGTGTGGAGGAGTTCGAGGGTGCAGGGGATCGGCTGTGGCGGCGGCCCTGCGAGCAGCGCGGCCCGGCTACGTGCCACCCCGTCCTTGACAGATGGGGCCGGGAAGCCGGCGTCGGCGGCGAGTAGGGCGATGACCTCGCGGACGGGCAGGCCGGCCAGGGCCCTGTAGCGGTTGGCCGGGACGGCGATTGCGTGCGGCGCGAGCGCTGCTTGGAGGGCGGCATGGCGGGCGTCGGTGTTGTCCGCCACGGTGCCGTCCCAGTCCACGATCGGCGCCTTCGCGTCGCCGAGGAGGGCTGCGGGATCGGTCACCGGGCCACCGTCCTGCGGTGGAGGACCTGGCCGTCGGGGCCGAGGGCGGCGGGCGGGGGCGGGGCGCCCTGGGGCCACAGCAGCGTGCCGAGACCGGGCAGGTGGATCGCCCGGCACCCGGCCTCGACGGTGACCGGCACGGGCAGGTCACCGGGAACCAGCACGCCGACGGGGTGCGGCCCACTGGCGCCGCCCCTGGCCGAGGTGGTCGGGTCGTCCGCGTCGAACCACAGCAGGGTCGCGGCGCGGCCGTCGTCGGGGTCGGGGTGCTCCAGCGGGTGGGTGAGGACCGCGGTGGCGGTGAGCGGGCGGGCCTGCCGGGTGGAGTGCTGGGCCGGGACCGCGCCGCCGGAGGCGGGGCGGACGGTGCCGGCGCCGCCGTCGACCTCGACGACGGTGCCCGGGGTGATGGCTGTGCGGGCGTTGGTGATGTTGGTGACGCAGGGGATGCCGAGCTCGCGGGTGATGATCGCGGTGTGGGAGAGCTCGCCGCCGGTGGTTGCCACGACGCCTGCCGGCGCGGTGAGGAGCGCCGGGACGGCCTCGGGGCCGAGTACGTCACAGACGAGGACCCGTCCGGTGATGCCGGTCTCGTCGAAGGCGTGGACGGCGGTGCCGGTGCCGGGGGCGGCCGCGATCCCGAGCAGCACCCGACTGTCGGCGGCGGAGCCCGCCCGGCTCGTGGTGGCGTGCTCGGTGAAGGGCGTGGTGAGCGGGCGGGCCTGGACGAGGTAGAGCGCGCCGGTGCCCGTGATCGCCCACTCGACGTCGACGCGGTCAAGGCCCAGGGCGGTGGCGGCCAGGAGCTGGGTGCGCGCCGATGGGGTGAGGCACGGGCTGGTCGGCGAGGAGGGCCGGGGTGTAGAGGTGCAGCACGCCCGAGCCGGAGGTCTGGATCTTCGCCTTCAGGCCCGGGCCCAGCTCGGTCCAGTCGCCCGGCGGCATCCCCAACTCCGATGGTGTTCCGGGAAGTTGGACGGTGTTCTGAACGTGCTGGCGCGTCTCGGGTTCGGGTCCGGGGGTGCTGGTGTGGATCTCGCCGGTCTGGGAGCCGGACACGAGCGGTTCGGCCAGGCCGCGGACGGCCTCGATCCGCCAGCGGGTGCAGCTCCCGCTCGTGACCTCGGCGGCCAGGACACCGGAGCAGGCCGGACGCGTGGCGGGCTGCACGAGAACGGCCATGTGCGGCCGGGTGGTGATGCCGCGGGCCCGGCTGTAGGCGGTGACGGCCGGGTGGTCGGCGGAGGCGCGGACTACACGGATCGCGTCCAGCAGTGCGGCGGGTTCGGCCGGAGTGAGGCGGGAGGTGAACAGGTCGGCGAAGGAGGTGGTGTGGCCGTCCCCGTCGGTGGCGGAGGAGCGGGCGATCAGCCCATACGGGGCCGGACAGCGGGCGAGGATTTCGGCGACGGCGGCCGCCAGCTGCTCGTCGGGGTGGCCGACGGGGACGATGACTCCGGCGGGGACGGGCAGGCCGGCCGCAGTGAGGCGGCCCCGCCTGGCAAAGCTGCGGCTGGACCACGAGCTCCGCGCCGAGGTCCATAGCAAGCTCGACCTGGAGTGGAGTCCAGAGCAGATCGCCGCCCACCTGCGCCTGCTCTGGCCCGACCGCCCCGAGCGGCGCGTGTGCCACGAGAGCATCTTCCGTGCGCTCTATCAGGGTGCCAAGGGCGGCCTGAGCAGGACTCTCACCAAGAAGCTGCGGACCGGCTGGCCTCTGCGCAAGCAGCGCTGCAAGGCCGACCAGCGCGCGCCGCGGTTCGCCGTGCCGGCGACACTCATCGATGAGCGCCCGGCCGTCGTCGAGCTCCGGGAGCGGGCCGGCGACTGGGAGGGGATCTGATCACCGGACGGAGGAACCGCACCGCCATCGCCACGCTCGTCGACCGGCGCACCCGCTTCGTCCGGCTCGTCGCGCTGCCCGACGGACACGGTGCGGACCAGGTCCACGCCCGCCTCACCGAAGCCCTGCGGCATGCCCCCGACGCCGCACGGATGACGCTGACCTGGGATCAAGGCTCCGAGATGGCCTGCCACGACCAGCTCGCTCCGCTGTTCCGCGACGGTGTCTTCATCGCCCACCGCGGCAGTCCCTGGCAGCGCGGCACGAACGAGAACACGAACGGCCTGCTGCGGCAGTACCTACCGAAGGGCAGCGACCTGTCCCTCCACCCCGCCGACGACCTCCGGGCAATCGAGGATCGCCTCAACAACCGGCCCCGCAAGACCCTGGGATGGCAGACCCCCGCCGAGCTGTTCACCGCCGCTCTGACAGCATGAGACCAGCAACGTTGCGACGATCATGCGAATCGGACCCTTGTCGTCGGAGTGGATCGCGGCCCACGCCTTCCCTCGGAGCCTGTCGTCCTGTGGGTCGCTGCCCCGGCCGTCGGCGGGGGTTCTGTGCGCCATCCGCCCCTTTTGCCACGATCGCATGCCGTCGGCGGGCTCGCCGAACGTTCTGCGGTGGCAGGACGTGCCCGTCCGGGGCCGGGGCAGGGTGCGCCGGCCCCGGACGGGTTCGGTCACTGGATGGTGATCTCAGCGGCGGAAGTGAATCCGTTGACTCCTGCCAGGGAGGTCAGCCGGACGTACTTCCCCTGGGTGGCCGGGAAGGTGGCGGACTTGGCCGTGTCCGTGTTTGCCCAGGTGCCGGCGGCCACCTGGGTGAAGTTCACGCCGTCGGTACTCGTGGAGATCGTGTAACTGGTGATCCGCCCGTTGGGGGTGCCGTCCTGCCTCGGCAGGTAGCCGAGGCCCGTCACGGGCTGGGTCTGTCCGAGTTGGAGGGTGATGGCGTGCGGGCCGGGGCGGGTGGCGGGCCTCCACTGGGAGTGCCACATGGTGGAGGGGTCGCCGTCGATCGCCCTGGCCGCGGCATAGTCGGGTTCGGTGTCGCTGCTTTCCGCCGCGCCGACCACACCGGTGCCCGGCTGGACGGTGAAGTTGTCGAACTGGACGGGGCTGTAGGTCGACACCGCGAGGGAGACCTGGCCCGCTGCGGCGGTGCCGGCCGGCACGGTGACCGGGGCGCCGAGCCGCACACCGTCGAGAGATGCGGTCACCGTGGAGCCCTGAGCGGTGACGCTCAGCCTGTGCCAGGAGTTCACCGGCAGTGCCGCCCTCGTTCCCCTGGCCAGCACGGTGTTGGAGGCCGTCCGGATCTGCCAGGCGCCGCTCTGGTTGATGGCGAGCCGGATACCACCCGAGTGATTCGTGTCCCGTACGCCGAGCGCGGCTTCCACTGTGCCGGTCTCGAACTTGATGTCCGTGGAGGCCGTGTAGTTGCTCCATCCGGGATCACCGATCACCGCAGCGGGGGCACGCTCGGTGTGGCTCCAGTAGACCGGGTGCCCGGTCATGGTCGCGCTCAGGCACATGCCGGTCCGCCCGCCCCCGCACTGCGCGGTCTCCAGGGTCCCGCCCAGGTCCGCGAGGTACTTGGGCGTGCGCCGCGGTGCGTAGGAATCGAAGTTGTCGCTGTAGGGCATGGGCATCACGGAGTTCGACGGTGCGACTGCGGTGCCCTTGCCGGACGTGGTGAGCGTGCTGATGGTGTACAGCTTGCCGGGGGCTGCGGTGAGGGCGGCCTGGCCGTTGACGACCGGGATGTCCGTCTCCTGGCCGAACCAAGTGGAGGGGTCGTCGGATCTCAGGTCGGTGGAGCGGACGCGCAGGACGCCGTTCGTCGGGAGCCCGCCGGAGACGGTCAAGTTGAGCGTCTGGGGAGCCGTTGCCAGACTGGTCTCGATGATGCTGGACCAGTTTGCCGTGTTCGGGTCGCGCAGCGTCACCAGCGAGCCACCGTCGATCCGCTTGCTCGCACCAGGCAGGTAGCGCCATCCGACCTTAGTGAATTGTGTGGTGTGCGCGGTGACCCACGTCGACTTGCCGACAGAGTAGTTGCCACTCCACGGCGTGTTGGCGACCATCAGCCCGGCTCCGCCGAACGGCGCGCCGTGGTAAGCGGACCACACGGTGGCCCAGTTGAGGAAGCCGGTGAGTCGGCCGTCGGTGTAGCCGCGGTTGAACTCTCGGGCCAGCGCGGCGGAACCGCCAGAATAGTGCTGCGACCCGCCCTCGCTGTCCCACGCCGGCTTGCCCAGGTTGTTCGTCGGTCCGGTGCAGCCGGTCGTGGTCGACAGCCAGACACACGGGTAGTGGGCACCCATCACGGCGATTGCGGAGTTGTACACAGGGTCGGCCTGGATCCTGGAAGTCAGCGAGTCGAAGTCGAAGAGGTCGTCGGCAACGAGCTTCACGTCCTGGTGACCGGTCGCGTCCAGCCGGGCACGGAAGTCGGCGAACCAGGACAGGGGGCCGGGGCGCTCGTTCCAGCCACCCATGTAGTCGATGTGCAGGCCGTTCGCCGCGGCGCAGTTCAACCAGCTGATGTGCCAGTCGATGTTCTGCGGGGTCCAGAAGGTCTTGTCGGTGGCGCGGCTCGGGTCCACCCAGCCCGGCGCGCCCCAGGCGAGGCCGGCCAGCTTGATCTGGGGGTTGCGGGCCTTGGCCTCCTTGGCGAGCCAGAACTCGTAGCCGACGCCGCAGTCGACCTGGCCCTGTACGGGTTCGTGGTCGGGCTCCGTGCCGTCCGTGGAGTTGGCTCCGGAGCCCAGTTCGATCTTCAGGATCTGCTGGGAGGCGCCGTAGCCGGGCTTGAACAGGTAGTCGAGCACCTGGCTGCGCTGGGGCTCGGGGTAGTCGATCAGCAGCCGGGAGCTGGCGCCGGCCGACACTCCCCCGATGCCGTCGAGGGCGCCGCCCATCGCGCTCCCGTCGACGGTCACAGCGGTGGTGGTGGCGGCGCTTCCGGTCGTGGGGAGCCCGACGGCCAGGGCCAAGGCGACGAGCAGGCTCGCCGCCGCCGCGGTGGAACGGACCATTGATGATCGCAACTCGTCCTCCAAGTTGCTGAGAAATCACTGGGTGGGTTGCGCGTCGACGCACCTCGCGGTGATCAACGCATGGTGCCGCGCCGACAGGGCGGCGGAATCCGGTGGATCGATGGGGGTCTCGGTGGCCGGTTGGGATCCGTCGCGTGGGGCCGGAGGCCCCCGGGACCGCTCGTGGCGCGGCGGGCCGTTATTCCTGCGCCGAGGTAAAGGGGTGGGGCGGCGCCGAGCCAGGAGGGGTCGGTGTCCACCGCGAGCGGGGTGCCGCCGATGCGGCTCTTGTGGGCAGAGCCATGCGGTGGGGGTCACGGGTGCTTCCCTCCGTTGTCTGGTGCTGTGTATCTGTCAGGTGGGGAGTCCGACGGGGCGTTCGCCGTTGCGGCGTTGCTGGATGACGACGGCGGCGACGAGGAGGGCGCCTTGGGCGACGTTCTGCCAGAAGGAGTTGATGCCTTGGACGG
>NZ_JBHXDN010000126.1:0-8892 GCF_042726075.1 Kitasatospora sp. NPDC127035
ACCACCCTGCGGGCGCACCGGAGCGTCCGGCACGACCAACTGGAACAACTCCCACAGCTCATCCGGCACCAGCCGCTCAACGATCAGCACACTCGAAGTCTACTCAACCCACCCAAATGAGATGTCTTTTTAGGCGTCCCACTCATCTCCTTGAATGTCCTCGCTGGACATCGCTCCGAACCCCGGAAGTTGCACCAGTTGACACAATCGAAACCGGTGCAGGGTCGGCGTCGGTTTCAGCTGTCTTTCCGACGGATGGGAACTTGCATCTTCTGGAGATTAGGCTTCAAGCAATCCAGTCTTCGCCATATCGCGCGGGCCGCCCGGCACACCGCCCCAGACAACTAGGCCCAGTCACCGGTTTTCTGACATGCTCTTGTCCCCTTCACCTCTCGGATCCAGGTGAGTCATTCGGCCCAAGAACCCCCTTCCGAGTTCCTCCCGGCTGAACCGGGGATACAACAGAGCGCCTCGTGGCGCACATGGTCCGTTCGATGACCCACCTGCGACGTCCGGGGCGCTCGCTGGACTCGATGCCCTTGCGGGCGTTCCGGACGCCGATCCGCTTGCCGCGCAGCCACTCTCGCTTTGCTGTCGTGGGTGTTGCCCGCGGTGACACCCACGACGAGTGGCAGTCCGGCCGTGTCCGACAGGACGTGAGTCCGGCTTGCCCCGGTCCACGGGGATCGTGCCTGTGAGTTGGCCCTTCTGGGCCCCCACGTGGGCGGAGCCGAGCACGACACGGGAGACGTCCAGCAGGCCGGCGTCGTCAAGGCGCTCCAGGACCGCCTCGTGCAGCCGGTCCCACACGCGGGCCCTTGACCAGATGAGGAAGCGGCGGTGGACGGTGGACTTGGAAACCCCGAAGCAGGGCGGAATCATACGCCAGGCGCAGCCGCTGACCAGCACGTAGACGATTGCGGCGAACTGCGTCTCATCAGGTGTGTTCGCCGTCCCGCCGCCCTGCGGTCGTACCCGGTCCGGCGGGATCAGCGGCTTCGCCAGCTCCCACAACCCGTCCGGAACAATCCAACTCCAAGTCCCCCGCCCCGTACCGCCATCAATGAGCCTTCACTGCATAGGACACGGTCTTATCCCCCGGGCGGGAGGAGTTGTTCCGTCCAGATGCACTTCCCGGTGGGCGCGTGCCTGGTTCCCCACCGGTGGGCAAGTGCCTCGATCAGTTGCAGACCGCGCCCGCCTTCATCGGTGGTCAAGGCACGACGGATGTGCGGCGTGGTCAGGCTGCCGTCCGACACCTCGCAGATGAGCACGTCGCTGCGCAGCAACCGAAGCTGCACGGGGCCCTTGGCATGTCGGACGACGTTGCCCACGAGTTCGCTGACGACGAGCTCGGTGGTCATGACCAACTCGTCCAGGCCCCACGCGGCGAGTTGGTCGCGGGCGTGCTGCCTGGCCTCGCCGGCCGCCACGGCGGTGTCCGGCAGCAGCCAGGAGGCGACGTCCTGGCTCGGGAGGCGATGGAGACGGGCGATGAGCAGGGCGGCGTCGTCGCAGGTTTGCTCGGCGGGCAGCAGGTCGGAGACGAGAGCGTCACCCAGCAGGTCGAGGCGCTTGGCGGCCTCGTCGTGGCCGGCGTCGGGCGGCAGCCGGCCGGCCGCACCGGTGGCTGCGTGGAGAATGTCCGCGAGGTGGGTAATTCCGCGGTCGATGTCGCGTGTGCGGGACTCGATCAGACCGTCCGTGTACATTACAACGAGACTGTCCGCGGGGAGGACGAGTTCGGTGGTGTCGAACGGGGGTGTGGCGGCGCCCAGCGGCGGGTTGAGGGCGAGGTCCGGGAAGTGCACCGTGCCGTCCGGGTACACGACGGCGGGCGGGGGGTGGCCGGCGCTGGAGAAGGCACAGGTACCCGAGACGGGGTCGTAGACCGTGTAGAGGAACGTCGCGCAGAAATCGTCGCCCAGGTCGCTGACGATGTTGTTCAGGTGCACGAGGAGTTCGTCGGCAGGTAGATCGAGGGCTGCGAGCGTGTGCACCGCGGTGCGGAGTCTGCCCATGGTGACCGCCTCGGACAGCCCGTGCCCCATCACGTCGCCGATGACCAGAGCCACCCGCCCCGACGTCAGCGGAATCACGTCGTACCAGTCGCCGCCGATGTCCCCGCTGGTGGCCGCGAAGCGGGCGGTGGCGGTGACGGCCGGCAGGGCGGGCAGAGCCAGGGGAAGCAAGCCGCGCTGCAGCTCCTGGGCACGGGTGTACTCGGCCTCGTAGAGGCGGGCCCGTTCGAGGGCCTGGGCGATCAGTGCGCTCAGTGCGCCCAGTAGCGCGCGCTCGTTCTCATTCAGGCTCCGCCGCTGGCTCCAGCTGATGCAGCAGAATCCGATGACGCGTCCCGAGACGACCAGCGGCAGGAAAGCCCAGGAGTTCTTTCCTCCGATGGCCACGAAATCGGCTGTCGCCGGATAGCTGCTGATCAGCTCCTCCGGGGACGGAAAGAACATCAGCGCATGGGGCGCGGAGAGGACGTCACTGACGGGAGTGCCCTCTGCCATCGCCGTCACGTCGGCGTTGCGGACCAGCTCGGTGAACACCGGTGGATACCCGGCGCAGCCGACCGACCGCAAGCCGCCCCTCTCCACGGCCTGGATGATCAGACCGGTGGCGTCGAACGGAGGCAGCACGTGTTCGACGACGGTCCCGACCACATCCTCGGAGGTGATGGCGCTCGCGAGTGCGGTGGTCAGCTGGGCGACGCGAGCGGAGTGCCCTGCAACGTCGACCCTGCGGTGCTTCCGGTGGTTGGTGAGATCGGTGAGATCGGTCAGGAAGAGCAGAAGTCCCTCGGTGACAGGTATGAACCGGAAGCGGTACCAGTGACCCGGCGTTTCGAGACGCCCGTCGTGCTCGACCGGTGCGGCCGCCGCCATGGCCTGCTCGAACAGACGCTTCAGATCCGTGCCGGCAGCCTCCGGCGCTGCTTGCCACAATGGGTTACCGAGCAACTGCGGTGTGGGGCCCAGAGCTGTTTCCGCCGCGCTGTTGACGTATGTGATGTTCCCCTGGTTGTCGCATGCGACCAGGGCGTCAACCAGGGATCCCAACGATCGCACCACCCACTCGTGCGGCATACGTGGCTCACCGGGATCCTGCGCCGTTCCGGTCCACTCCGTGCCGCCGTGGTGATTCCGCACCGGCTCCATTCGATCACCTGCCGTGGCTATGGAATTTCGGCGGCCCCGAGGAGCGACGCTAGAACGCGGCAACAGACACGAGGCCACCGGAGCCGCCGCGGGTGCCTGCGGGTGGCAGAGTTGGCGACCTCGGCGTTGCCCTGCCATTCTACCCGGATTCCTCGAAGCCGGGTCGGAAGACCTCACCAGTCGATCTCCCGGCGCGATCGCCACGGCCATCCGGGCGCCCAGCCCCTCGGGGGACCCCAGCCCCTGCGGTTGTCAAGGCATTGGACGTTGTCGGCCGTGACTTCATGGTGAAGGCTGTGAACGTCATGTACGTGGGCGACACCACCAACCTGCCCGTCGGCTTCGGCAGGATCCTCGGCCTGGCGAAGGGAATCGCCTTCCTGGTAGCAGACTTGAGCTGCTCACGGAGGTTTTCCGGTTGCCACTCCTGCGGAAGGCAGCGGCGTACGACTGGCGGCGCCCGCGCCCCAGCCGCATGCCCCGGCCACCACCTCCACCACCCCGAGTGCCTACCGGGACACCTTGCAGGAGCATGCCAGGACCTGAGGCATCGGCCTTGGGCCCCGGCATCCGGTGAGGCCGGGACCTACGGTCGGGCCGGGGGTACCGGGTCGGCGAGTAGAGCCGCCGCGTGTACCTGGGTGTCGAACAGGCCATCGCGGGGGTCGGTGGTGGCGGTGAGGGGGATGTGGGTCACCATTCCGCGAATGATCCGTCGTTGTGGTGCCAGAGGGGGTTGCGCCAGTGGTGCCCGGTCTCGGCTGCGCGGCGGACGGCGGCTTCGTCGATCTCGATCCCGAGGCCGGGGGCGGTCGGGAGGGCGGCGTGTCCGTCGGTGAAGCGCAGGGGTGCCGTGTCGAGGAGGTAGTCGAGGACGTCGCCGCCCCGGTTGTAGTGGATGCCGAGGCTCTGTTCCTGGATGAGGAAGTTGGGTATGGCGAAGCCGAGTTGGATGCTCGCGGCGAGGGCGATCGGGCCGAGGGGGCAGTGCGGGGCCATCGCGACGTCGTGTGTCTCGGCGAGGGCGGCGATGCGGCGGACCTCGGAGATGCCGCCCGCGTGGGAGACGTCGGGCTGGGCGACGGCGATGCCGGTGGTGAGGACGTCGCGGAAGTCCCAGCGGGAGTAGAGCCGTTCGCCGCAGGCGAGCGGCACGGTGGTGGAGTCGACGAGCCGGCGCAGGTCGCGGGCGTGTTCGGGCAGGACGGGCTCCTCCACGAACAGCGGGTGGAGCGGTTCCAGCAGGGGCAGGACGCGCCGGGACATCGCGGTCGACAGCCGGCCGTGGAAGTCGATCGCGACGTCGTGCTCGTCGCCGACGGCCTCGCGTACGGCGGCCACCCGGTCGACGATCTCCCGGGTCCGGGCGGGGGTGTCGATGGACCGCAGCTGTGCGGATCCGTTCATCTTGACGGCGGTGAACCCGGCCTCGATCTGTTCGCGGGCGAGTTCGGCGACGTGGGCGGGGCTGTCCCCGCCGATCCACGCGTACATCCGCAGCCGGTCGCGGACCGGGCCGCCGAGCAGCTGGTGGACGGGGACGCCGTGGGTCTTGCCCTTGATGTCCCACAGGGCCTGGTCGATGCCGGCGACGGCGCTGGAGAGGACGGGGCCGCCGCGGTAGAAGCCGCCCTTGGTGAGCACCTGCCAGTGGTGCTCGATCCGTAGCGGGTCCTCGCCGACGAGGTGGTCGGCCAGTTCCCCGACGGCGGCGCGGACGGTCTCCGCGCGGCCCTCGACGACGGGTTCGCCCCAACCGGTGATCCCCTCGTCGGTGGCGATCCTCAGGAACAGCCAGCGCGGGGCGACGAGGAACGTCTCCAGTGAGATGATCTTCATGCGGTCTCCCCGGGGTGTATCAGGCCGTCGACGTCGGCGGTGGCCTGCGCGAGTAGGTCCCGGACGGCCTGCTCCGCGGCCTGCGGGTCGCGGTCACGGACGGCATCGAGCACCGCGCGGTGCGCGGGCACGGGGTCGGCCCAGTGCTCCGCGCTGTGGACGAGGTGGTCGCGCACCCGCAGCCCGGCCTCGATCACCACCTCCATGCGGGTGAGCAGTTCGTTGTGGGTGGCGGTCAGCAGGGCGCGGTGGAACGTCAGGTCCGCCTCCACGGCGGCGTCGGTGTCGTGGCCGGCCACGGCCATGTGCTCCAGTGCGTCGGCGAGGTCGGCGAGGTCGGCCTCCTCTCGGCGCTGAGCGGCGATACGGGCGGCGGCTGGCTCCATGATCGAGCGGACCTCGCCCAGGTTGGCCAGGAAGCCCTTGTCGGGGACGCCGGCGCCCTGCCAGCGCAGCAGGTCGGCGTCCAGGAGGTTCCAGTCGGCGCGAGGTAGGACGAAGGTGCCGCGCTTCTGCCGCGATCCGATGAGGCCTTTGGACGCCAGGACCCGCAGCGCCTCGCGCAGGACGGTCTTGCTGACCCCGATCTCCTGCTCCAGCCGGTCCGGGGACAGGAGCGAGCCGGGTGCGTAGGCGCCGCTGACGATCCGCCCGCCGATGATGTCGATGATCTGCTGATGCAGATTACGGGTCTGCGGCTGGTTCATACGGATGCCTTCCTCGGCGCGGTTGTTCGGGTGTCCGGGACGGCCCGGAGGGCTCGTCATGGTCGCTGTCATGAGGAGGCCTTGACGATCGACCAGCCCCCGTCCACGACGAGCGTGGTCCCGGTGACGTAGGAGGCGTCGGGCGAGGCGAGGAACGCGACCGCGGCCGCCACCTCGTCGGGGGTGCCGAACCGCTTGGCGACCGTCTCGGCGACGCTGTCGGCCCGGCCCGCCTGGTCCACGCGGTCCCACGCCGCGGTCATGATCGGCCCCGGCACGACGGTGTTCACCCTCACCTGGGGCCCGTACTCGACGGCCAGTTGGCGCCCCAGTGAGCACAGGGCGCCCTTGGCGGCGGCGTAGGCGGGATGGCCGGGAAGCCCCACCAGTGCGTGGACCGACGAGGTCAGCACCACCGAACCACCGCTGGCGCGCAGCGTCTCGGCGAAGGCGCGCACCCCCAGCCACGCGGCCTTCAAGGTGACATCGAGCTGGCCGTCCCACTGATCTTCCGTCAGCTCGTGGGCGGGTTTGACGACCACCGCGTACGCGTTGCCGTGCAGCACGTCCAGCCGCCCGTAACGCTCGCGCACGTGCGCCGCGAGCTCCTCCCACATGGCCGCGGACGACACGTCGCCGTGCCGGTACTCGGCCTGCCCGCCCTGCTCCGTGATCGTCTCGGCCGTCGCCCGCCCTGCGGCGTCGGCGACATCGACGATCACCACCGCCGTGCCCTCCGCGGCCAGGCGCCGTGCGGTGGCGGCGCCGATACCGGCGGCGCCGCCGGTGATCACTGCTACCTTGCCGTGGAAGCGGCGGCACGTTTGCTCTGTCATGCCCCGAAGGTACAACCGGGCATTAATTATGCAAAGACCTTGACGCGGGCAATCTCGCAGCCCCAGGATCCGAGCAGTGGGCGCCACCCGGATGCCGACCGGCAGCTGGGACGCGACCTCGACGTACGCCACCGGGGGCGGTGCCGTCGCCGGCACCACCCCGCCGGGAGTCGGTTCGGCCGTCCGACGTTGGCCCCCCGGGGCCGCGGTCGCCCGGTGCCCGAGCGGGTACCCACCGTTAGTCCGATCCGAAGGGTTCGGATGAAGGCACAATTCCTCGCGGTAACCCCTGGACTTCGCGCGAGCGGGGAGGGTACAAAGCGCGTAAGGGCAATCCGTACACCGACGGCGGCGCCGTTTTCCGGGGCCGCCTCCCGTGCCCCGCCCACGCATCCGCGTGCGCGTCCGGTGTCCGGCGCCCCCGCGACCGATGCCCGCCCACCACCGCCCGTCCGACGCCACCAAACCGAAGGCGCCGGGCACGGTCGGGCCACCCGGTACACCGACAGTCGAGGTTGCCCTGATGCCCCTCACCCTTGCAGACCTGCGCGCCCGTCAGTTCACCACCGTCCGCCTGCGCCCGGGCTACGACGAACGCGAGGTCGACGACTTCCTCGACTTGGTCGAATCCGAGCTCGTCCGACTGCTGCGCGAGAACGAGAGCCTTCGAGCTGCTTTGGCCCCGGCCCTCGTCCGCCCCGCAGCCGTGACGCCGAACACCGGCACCCGGAGCCCGGCACTTATGCCCCCGCCCCCGCGTCCGGCCCCGGTCCTGGACAGCATGGCCGGGGCCGCCCAGGTCCTCACACTCGCCCAACAGGTCGCCGACCGGGCCGTCGCAGCCGCCCTCGCCGAGGCCTGGAGTGTCCTCACCGCGGCCCGCACCCGAGCCGAGGGCATCGAACGTGCCGCGCAGGCCGACGCCGACACCCTTGAACGCGACACCCGTGCCACGCTACAGACGATCGTCGGCAGTCTGGAGGCCGTCCGCGCGGGCCTCGAATCGAGGATCCAGAGGCTGCGCGCACTCGAACACGAACACCACACCCGCTTGGACGCCTACCTGGAGCAGCGATTGCGTCACCTAAGGACACTCACCGGCGACGACCTCCCCACCACAGGCCCAGTCCCCACCCCACCGCGGCCCCTCCATTTCGGCGGTGCCCGACCCGCCCCACCCCTGGCATGACCGGCCTGTCGGCCGCGGAAGGGCCGCAGCTTACGAGCACGCCCATTTCGAGGCTGCTCCTCAAGCGGATCAGCGCCACCGTCCACCGTACCGCCACACATTCGCTCACCCACGCACCAGCAGGGTCTTCCCACCGTCCGACGCCCCTGTCCATACGCCGTGGTCCGTAGCCGGAGAGCGTGTCTGAAAGATCGCATAAGACCATGTCCTATGTGGTGAGTTGAACCAGTCGTTTGTAGCAGCAGAGGGTGGCGGCGAGGCCGAGGAAGGCCAGGTAGTTGTTGGGGTCGTGTTCGTAGCGGTGGTTGAGTCTGCGGTAGCCGGTCAGCCAGGACATCGTGCGCTCGATGACCCACCTGCGGCGTCCCAGGCGTTCGCTCGACTCGATGCCTTTGCGCGCGATTCGGACGCCGATCCGTTTGCCGCGCAGCCATTTCCGCAGGTGGGGAACGTCGTACGCCTTGTCCGCGTGCAGACGTCCGGGCTTGCGGTAACGGTCTCCCCAGGTGTGCTGTCTCATCAGGTGACCCTCGACCATCGGCTTCAGGGCTTTGCTGTCGTGGGTGTTGCCGGCGGTGACGCCGACGACGAGGGGCAGTCCGCCCGCATCCGACAGAACGTGCATCTTGGAACCCGGCTTGCCCCGGTCCACGGGGCTCGGGCCGGTGAGGCCGCCCCTTTTTTGGCCCTGACGTGCGCCGAGTCGAGCACGACACGCGAGACGTCCAGCAGACCGACGTCCTCCAGACGCTCCAGGACCGCCTCGTGCAACCGGCCCCACACCCCGGCCCGCGACCAGATCAGGAAGCGACGGTGGACGGTTGACTTCGAGACCCCGAAGCATGGCGGCAGCGCGCGCCACGCACACCCGCTGACCAGCACATACACGATCGCCGCGAACAGCGTCTCATCTGGCGTGTTCGCCGTCCCGCCGCCCTGCGGCCGGACCCGGTCCGGCGGGATCAGCGGCTTCGCCAACTCCCACAACCCGTCCGGAACAATCCAACTCCACGTACCCCGCCCCATACCGGGGCCAACGAGCCATCACCACATAGGACACGGTCTAATACTGCAACGGTGCTTACCGTGACTGCTGTTGGGTTTGCTCGTTGGACTGTTCATGAGTGGGGACATATCTGAGGTCGATGCTCGTCGCT
>NZ_JBHXDN010000127.1:0-8692 GCF_042726075.1 Kitasatospora sp. NPDC127035
GGTCGGCGACGGCGCCGCCCGCCGGAACGTCAGGACCGGGTGAGGACGACGAGCTGCCGGGTCGCGCGGGTCATCGCGACGTAGCGGTCGACCGCTCCCGCGACGCCCTCGCCGAACGCCTCCGGGTCGACGAGGACGACCAGGTCGAACTCCAGCCCCTTCGACAGCTCCGGCGTCAGCGACCGGACGCGGGGCGTCGGCACGAACGTCGGATCGCCGATGACGCAGGCGGTCCCCTCGGCGTGCTCGGCGAGCCAGCCGTCGAGGATCGGGTCGAGCTCCGCCACGGACCCGTGCACGACCGGGATGCCGCTGCTGCGGACGGACGTCGGCACGTTGGCGTCGGGGAGCGCGGCGCGGACGGCCGGCTCGGCCTCCGCCATGACCTCCGACGGCGTCCGGTAGTTGACGCTGAGGGAGGCCACCTCGATCCGGTCGAGTCCGACCCGTTCGAGCCGCTCCTGCCACGACTCGGTGAAGCCGTGCCTCGCCTGGGCGCGGTCCCCGACGATGGTGAAGCTCCGGGACGGGCAGCGCAGCAGCAGCATCTGCCACTCCGCGTCGGTCAGCTCCTGCGCCTCGTCCACGACGACGTGCGCGAACGGGCCGGCGAGGGGCTCCGGGTCCCGGCCGGGCAGCGCGGACTCGTCGACGAGGCTGGCCTGGAGGTCCTGTCCGCGCAGCATGGTCAGCGCGTTCTCGCCGTCCTCGTCGGCCTGGACGAGGTGGTCGATGACGTCGGCCATGCGGGCGCGCTCGGCCGCGACGTAGGCCTTCTGCCGGCGCTTGTGCCGTGCCGCCTCCGGGTCGCCGAGCCGCTGCCGCGCCGCGTCCAGGAGCGGCAGGTCGGAGACCGTCCAGGCCTGGGCGTCCTTGCGCCGGAGCTTGAGGACGTCCTCGCGGTCGAGCCAGGGGGCGCACATCCGCAGGTAGGCGGGCACCGTCCAGAGGTCCCCGACGAGGTCGGCCGCTTCGAGCAGCGGCCACGCGCGGTGGACGGTGGTGACCAGCTCCCGGTCCTGCATCACCGACCGGCGGAACTGGTCGGGCGGGACGTCCTCGCCGTCGTGCTTGTCCGTCAGGATGGAGAGCAGCTCGTCCCAGATCTGCTCGCGGGCCTCGTTGTGCGGCGTGCCCGGCTCCGGCGCGTCGAAGGCCTCGGCCCAGTCGTCGGCGGTCAGCCGGATCTCGGACCAGTGCGTCGTCACCGTCAGGGCCTCGGTCGGCGGTTCCTCGTAGAACCTGACGGCCTTCTCGATGGCCTTCACCAGGCCCGCGGACGACTTCAGCCGGGCCACCTCCGGGTCGCTCTCGACCGCCGCGGTGGCTCCCTCGGTGACGAGGTCGCGCAGGGTGCAGGTCTGCACGCCCTCCTCGCCGAGGCTGGGGAGGACGTCGGCGACGTAGGCCAGGTAGGGCTCGTGCGGGCCGACGAACAGGACGCCGCCCCGCCGGTGGCCGAGGCGGGGGTCGGCGTAGAGGAGGTAGGCCGAGCGGTGCAGGGCGACGACGGTCTTCCCGGTCCCCGGCCCGCCGTCGACGACGAGGGCGCCACGGGACCCGGCCCGGACGATGGCGTCCTGATCGGCCTGGATGGTGGCGAGCACGTCCCGCATCCGGCTCGACCGGTTGCCGCCCAGGCTGGCGATGAAGGCGGACTGGTCGTCGAGTGCGGCGTGTCCTTCGAGCCCGTCGGTGGTGAACACCTCGTCCCAGTAGTCGCTGATCCGGCCCTTGGTCCAGCGGTACCTGCGGCGGCTCGCCAGCCCCATCGGGTTGGCGTGGGTCGCCGCGAAGAACGGTTCGGCGGCGGGGGAGCGCCAGTCGATCAGCAGCCGGCGGCCCGTGCTGTCGGTGAGGCCGAGCCGCCCGACGTACAGGGGCTCGGAGTCGTCCGCGCCGACGATGTGGCCGAGGCACAGGTCCAGGCCGAAGCGGCGCAGGGTGCGCAGGCGGTCGGTCAGCCGGTGGACCTCGATGTCCCGGTCCATCGCCTCCCGGCCGATTCCGCCGGGCGCCCGGCGGACGGTGTCGAGGTTGTCGGACAGTTCCGCGATGGCCTGTTCGAGGCTGACCCCGATGTCCTCGAAGTGCTGCTCGTCGCGGCCGATGAGCGCCGGGTCGGCCTTGGCGGCCAGGCGGTCGGGGAGGTCGAAGGCGCTGATGGTCAGGGGGTTCATGTCAGCGGCTCCGATCCGGGGTCGCTCCGGCGGGGACCGGCGACCCGCAGGGCCGCGCCCCGGTCACCCGCTGCCGGGGCGCACGGCCCGCCCCCGGTTCGACGGCGTCGCACGACCTGTAGACCGACAAAAGCACACGCACTAGGTGAATCTCCCAATCCCCGCTGGTTATGGCCTTGCCGAGCGATTCTGCGGCATGACGGGGGCCTTGCCGCAAGCCCCCCGGTCCGCTATAGGTTAAGAGTGGCGAGGGACGACCGTTTCCCTCGCCTTTCGTGCTTCCCGGGCGCGGCCGGGTTCTCAGGCGCGGCCGGCGGCGAGTCCGACCTGCTCCAGTGCCGCCGTGAAGCCCGTGCGCCAGCCCTCGGGCGACGCACCGGGGGACGGGGCGGGGGCGGGCCGTTCGAGCGCGGCGAGGGCGCAGCGGACCACGTCGGCGGGGCGGGCCGAGGTGACGTCGGCGTGGCCGAGTTCCAGTTCGTGCTGGAGGTTGTCCCGGCCGTGGCCCTGGACGACGTCCAGCAGCAGGAGCCGGCGGCCCAGTGCGCGGGCCTCGCCGCAGGTGTCACCGGAGCTGGTCACCACCAGGTCGGCGGCGGCCATCAGGGCCGGGATCCGGTCGGTGTGGCCGAAGACGTGCAGGCGCGGGCGCCGGCCGGCGGCGTGGCGCAGGCGGTCCTCCAGCTCGGCGTTGCGGCCGGCCACGGCGAGCACGTGCGGCCCGGCGTCGGCGAGCGCGGGGGCGGTCCGGGCGAGCGGGCCGAGCCCCCAGGCGCCGGACATCAGCAGGACGCACCGCGCACCCGGCGGCACCCCGAACGCGGCGCGGGCCTCGGCGCGGGACGGCGGGCGGTAGAACGGTCCGCGCAGCGGCGCGGGCAGAACGGTGACCGGTGCGTCCGGCCGGTACCGGCGGACCGCGGCCGCGGCGACCTCCGAGGTGACCAGGAAGCGGTCGGTGCCGTCCTGGACCCAGAGCCGGTGCGGCGTGACGTCCGTGCAGAGCACCAGGTGGCGGAAGCCGGGGGCGTCGCGGTCCGCCCGCAGCCGGTTGACGGCCGAGGTCGCCGTGGCGAAGACCGACACCACCAGCTCCGGCCGCTGCTCGGCGACCAGCGCGCGCAGCGCCGGTACGAGCCGGGACCGCGCCGCGGCGTCGGCGAGCAGGGCGATCCGCGCGCCGGGGCGCAGCGCGGAGAAGTGGAACGCGTCGTAGACGCCGGGCAGGTCGAGCAGCCGGCGGAAGACCGCCTCGCCGGCGGCGCCCGCGCGCTGCCCGAGCAGGGCCATTGCGTCGACCGTGCGGGTGGTCCAGCCGCCGGCCTCCAGGGTGTCCGCGCAGGCCCGGGCCATCACGTCGTGGCCCTGGCCGAGGGAGCCCGACACCAGCAGCGCGTGCGGCACCGCGCGTCCCGCCTCAGGCGCCGCTGCGCGGGCCGGGGCCGGGAGGGGTGCCCGGTGCGGAGGTTTCGGCCCGGTACCAGTCCGCGTACCGCTGCACGCCGTCGGTGAAGTTGGTCCGCGGGGACCAGCCCAGCAGCCGTTTGGCCTGCGCCGCAGAGATGCGGCGCCCGGCGTAGTCGGCGGTCCGCGCCTCGATGTGCTCGACGGTGACCGGCCCGAGCAACTGGTCGACCGTGTCGGCGATGTCCCGGACCGAGATCGCCGTGGAGCCCTCCAGGGCGAAGGTCTGGTCCTCGGCCTCGGGGGAGAGTGCGCGGACGTGGGCCTCGGCGAGGTCCTCGACGTAGACGAAGTTGCGGCCCTGCCGGCCGTCCCCGGCGATGGTGATCGGCCGCCCGGCGAGCGCGGCCTGCACGAACCGGGCGACGACCAGCTCGTCGCGCATGCGGGGCCCGTACGGGATGCCGTACCGGAGGATGGTGAAGTGCCGCCCGTACAGCTCGCGGTAGCTGTGCACGAGCATCTCGGCGGCCAGCTTGGTCGCGACGTACAGGTGCCCGCAGTGGTCGAGCTCGATCGGCACGTGCTCGTCGAGTTCCTGTTCGGAGCTGTCCATCCGGTCGTCGGTGAGGGCGGCGCCGTAGACCCAGACGGTGCTCGCCAGGACCGTCCGGCTGAGGCCGCTGCGGCGGGCCGCCTCCAGGACGGTCGCGGTCCCGTCGATGTTGGCCCGCACGGCGCCGACCGGGTCGGCGGCGACCCGCTCGACGTCGGCCTGCGCGGCCAGGTGGAAGACCACCTCGCAGCCGTCCAGCGCGTCGGTCAGGGCGGGCAGGTCGAGGACGTCGATGCCGGCGTGGTCGGCGTCGGGGTTGAGGTACCTCTCGGTGGTGTCGACCGCGAGCACCTCGTGCCCGGCGGCCAGGAGCCGGTCCACCACGTGTGAGCCGATGAATCCGCATCCTCCGGTGACGGCTACGCGCACGGTTCTGTCTCCTTGTCCTGGCTCTTGTCCTGGCGCGGTCCCGGCCCCGCGGGTCCGGGCGTCATCCCGCGAGCCGGCGGTGGACGGCCGAGACCGCCTCGATCACCAGGTCGGTCTCGTCCTCGGTCATGTCGGAGTGCACCGGCAGGCAGACCTGCCGGGCGCAGACGTCCTCGGCGACCGGCAGCGCGGCCCGCCGGTACGGGGCCAGCACCGGTTGCAGGTGCAGCGGCAGGTCGTAGACCTCGCCGGAGAGCCGTACGTCGTACTCCTCGGCGACGGCCCGCTTGAAGGCGGCCCGGTCGATGCCGGGCGGCAGCAGCGCGACGTACTTGTAGTAGTTGCCGCGGCACCCGGCCGGTTCGGTGACCGGCCGCAGGCCGTCCGGCCCGGCGAACGCGGCGTCGTACCGCTGGGCGACCCGGCGCCTGGTCTCCACGAACTCCTTGAGCCGGCGCAGGTGCACCGTGCCGACGGCGGCGTTCAGCTCGCTCATCCGCCAGGACGCGCCGAGCCGGACGTGGTGGTTGGTGGTGAAGGAGCCCTTGCCCTGGTCGCGGTGGATGCGGGCCTCGTCGCGCAGTTCGGCGGACTCGGTGAGGATCATGCCCCCCTCGCCGCTGGTCGTGACCTTGGTCGGGTAGAACGAGAACGCGCCGGCCAGGCCGAAGGTGCCGGCGGCGCGCCCCTGGAAGCTGCTGCCGTGCGCGTGGGCGGCGTCCTCGACCAGCGGGATGCCCCGCGCGTCGCAGATCGCGCGCAGCGCGTCCACCTCGGGGGTGATCAGCCCGCCGATGTGGACGAGGACGACGGCCGCGGTGTCGGGGGTGAGCGCGGCCTCCAGCGCGGCGGGGCCGAGCGCGAGGGTGGTCGGGTCGACGTCGGCGAAGACCGGGCGGCCGCCGGCGTGCAGTACGGCGCCGGCCGTCGCGTAGAAGGTGACGGCCGGGACGACCACGTCGCGGTCGCGGACGTCCACGGTGCGCAGGACCACCTCCAGCGCGGCGGTGCCGCTGGCGACGGCCACCGCGTGCGGGGCGCCGTGCTCGGCGGCGAAGGACTGCTCGAAGCGTTCGGTCCAGGGACCGAGGGTGAGCGCGCCGGTGGCGAGCATGTCGTCGACCGCGTCCGCGACGGCTGCGCGGTCGTTCTCGTCGAACACGATGCGAGCGGCGGGAACGCCCATGGGCCACCTCCGGCAGCAGGATGAGCACGTCATCGACCTGGTCTGGTCCGGGCCGTCCGGTCGGCGGCCGGCCAGGCACATCACGCTACTTCGCCGGCCCGGCCCCGGCCCGTTGTCGCCCCCGCCCGGGTGACGGCACGGCCGGGCGCCGGGCGGGGCCGGTGGCGCGGGAGCGGCGCGGGGCCGTGTGCGGGGTGCGCACGGGGGGTGCGTACGGGGGCGGTGCGGCGTCGCGGGAGCCCCGGCCTCAGGTCGGAGACGCCCGGGCCGCCGTGCCGGCCTCGCACTACGCCGTCCGGGTCGGGCTGATGCGTCCGCAGTAGTCCGGAATGCCTGCGCAGGGGCGACGACGACGAGACGCCCTCCACCGGAGGATTGGCCGTGTTCCGGGCGCCCCGGCCCGCCGGCCGGGCCGGTCGCCCCCGGACGAGCACCTGACGAGAAGCCCCGCACAGGACGACACCCGCCCGGGACCCGGTCCCGGCCGGTACGGCGCCCGTCCGGGACCCGCCCGCACGCCACCCCGAAGGAGTCCGCTCACCCGTGGCCACATTCCTCTACCGCCTGGGCCGATGGTCCTTCCTCCGGCGCCGCCTGGTGACCCTGCTGTGGGTCGCCCTGCTGGCCGCCGTGGGAGTGCTGGCCACCAAGGCCCCGGCCGCCCCGGACGACGGCTTCTCCATGCCCGGCACCGAGGCGCAGAAGGCCTTCGACCTCATGGACGAGCGCTTCCCCGGCGCCGCGGCCGAGGGTGCCTCGGCCCGGATCGTCTTCGTGGCGCCGTCCGGGCAGAAGATCACCGCTGCCCCCAACCAGCAGGCGGTCGAGCGGACGGTCGCCGAACTCGCCGGCACCGAGCAGGTCACCGGCGCGGTCGGCCCGTTCCAGGCCGGTGCGGTCTCCAAGGACGGCACCACCGCCTACGCGACGATCAGCTACAGCGAGAAGCCGGGGAAGGTCGCCGAGACCGCCACGGACCGGCTGGAACAGGCCGCCCAGCACGGGCGCGACGCCGGGCTCACGGTCGACGTCGGCGGCACCGCGCTGATGCCCGGCCCCGAGGCGGGCGGCTCCACCGAGGCCATCGGCATGGCGATGTCCGCGGTCGTCCTGGTGATCACCTTCGGCTCGCTCCTCGCCGCCGGACTGCCGCTGCTCACCGCCCTGGTCGGGGTCGGGCTCGGGATAGCCCTGATCACCGCGCTCGGCAGCACGCTCGGCCTCTCCACCACCACCAGCACGCTCGCGATGATGCTCGGCCTCGCGGTCGGCATCGACTACGCGGTCTTCATCGTCTCCCGCTACCGGGCGGAGCTCCTGGAGGGCCACGAGCCGGAGGAGGCCGCCGGCCGGGCGGTCGGCACGGCCGGGTCCGCCGTGGTCTTCGCCGGACTCACCGTGGTGATCGCGCTCGCCGGGCTCTCCGTGGTCGGCATCCCGATCCTCGCCAAGATGGGCATGGCGGCGGCCGGCACCGTCGTGATCGCCGTCCTGGTCGCACTCGTCCTCGTCCCGGCGCTGCTCGGCTTCCTCGGCCGTCGGGTGCTGTCCAGGAAGGACCGCGCCGGCTCCCGTCCGGGCGCGCGCCCCGGCTCGCGCTTCGGTGCCCGCTCCCGCTCCCGGGGCCGCCGCGCGGCCGGCGCCGAAGGACCGGACACGGTCCACGGACCCGGCGCCGCCGGGCCGCGCGACAACGGCGGCACCCGCTGGGCCCGCTACGTGCTGCGCCGCCCGGTCGCCGTCCTGGTCGGCGCGGTGGTCGGCCTGGGCATCCTGGCGGTGCCCGCGCTGGACCTGCGGCTGGGCCTGCCGGGCGACGAGGCCAAGCCCACCTCCACCACCCAGCGGCGTGCCTACGACCACCTCTCCGCCGGCTTCGGCCCGGGCTTCAACGGTCCGCTGACCCTGCTGGTCGACGTCAAGGGCGCGCCCGACCCCAAGGCCGCGGCCGAGCAGGTCGGCAAGACCGTCGCCGCCCTGCCGGGCCTGGTCAGCGTCTCGCCGCCGGTGTTCAACAAGGCCGGTGACACGGCCCTGGTCAACGCCGTGCCGGCCACCGGCCCGAGCGCCGCCGAGACCACCGCCCTGGTCAACGACATCCGGGACCGGGCCCCCGACCTGAAGGCCGCCACCGGCGCGACCGTCCTGGTCAGCGGACCCACCGCGATGAACATCGACGTCTCGCAGAAGCTCACCGACGCGCTGGTGCCCTACCTCGCGGTCGTGGTCGGCCTCGCCGTCCTGCTCCTCCTGGTCGTCTTCCGCTCGGTGCTCGTCCCGGTCAAGGCCGCGCTCGGGTTCCTGCTCTCGGTGGCCGCCGCGCTCGGCGCCGTCGTGGCGGTCTTCCAGTGGGGCTGGCTCGCCGAGCTGATCGGGGTCGAGCAGACCGGCCCGGTGATGAGCATGATGCCGATCTTCATGGTCGGTGTGGTCTTCGGCCTGGCCATGGACTACGAGGTGTTCCTGGTCACCCGGATCCGGGAGGCCTACGTCCACGGTGAGGAGCCCGGCCAGGCCGTGGTCACCGGCTTCCGCCACAACGCCCGGGTGGTGACCGCCGCCGCGCTCATCATGATCAGCGTCTTCGCCGGATTCATCGGCATGGACGAGTCGATGATCAAGATGATGGGCTTCGGCCTGGCCGCCGCCGTCGCCTTCGACGCCTTCGTGGTCCGGATGGCGATCGTGCCGGCCGCCCTCGCCCTGCTCGGCCGCCGGGCCTGGTGGCTGCCGCGCCCGCTGGAGCGGATCCTGCCCGACATCGACGTCGAGGGAGCCCGGCTCCAGAGCCCGCCGCCGGTCCCGCGCTCCGGGTCCTGGCCCGAGCCCGCGGGCGAGGCCGGGGACGACAGCGGCGCCGGGCAGGGCCGGCACTCCGTGCGGGTCTAGCGCGTCCGTCCCGTCCGTCGCGTCGGCCCCGTCGTGGCCCCCGAGAGG
>NZ_JBHXDN010000128.1:0-7802 GCF_042726075.1 Kitasatospora sp. NPDC127035
CGCATCGAACGCAGCAGCGAACACCGGCTCCGAGGCATACAACTCACGCCCCATCCCCACCCGCTGACTCCCCTGACCCGAGAACAGGAACGCCAACCCACCAGCCTGCGCAGTACCGCGAACGACCTCCACACCCCCCAGATCACGCAACGCAGCCGGATCACCCAGCGCCACCGCGCGCTCCTCGAAGCTCGCCCGGGTGGTGACCAGGGCGCGGGCCAGGTCGACCAGGCCGTCACCGCCCCGCGTCCGGGCCGCGTCGGCCGACTCGGCGATCCGCAGGGCCTGCTCGCGCAGCGCCTCCGGGGAACGCGCCGACACCACGAACGGCACCACGGACGGCACCACAGCCGGAACCACCACGGACGGCACCGAGGACGGCGGGCCCGTCTCGGGGTCCGTCCCGGTCCCGGCCGGCGGAGCGGTCTCCTCCGCCGCGGCCGGCACCTCGGGCGCCTGCTCGATGATCACGTGCGCGTTGGTCCCACTGGCGCCGAAGGCCGAGACGCCGACCCGGCGCGGGCCGGTCACGGACGGCCACGCGCGCTGCTCGGTGAGCAGTTCCACCGCGCCCGCCGACCAGTTGACGAACGGCGTCGGCTCCTCCGCGTGCAGGGTGCGCGGCAGCACGCCGTGCCGGATCGCCAGCACCGACTTGATCACCCCGGCCACGCCGGCCGCCGCCTGGGTGTGCCCGATGTTCGACTTCAACGAGCCCAGCAGCAGCGGCTGTTCGGCCGGGCGCTCCTGCCCGTAGGTGGCCAGGACGGCCTGGGCCTCGATCGGGTCGCCGAGCCGGGTGCCCGTCCCGTGCGCCTCCACCGCCTGCACGTCGGCCGTGGCGAGCCGGGCGTCCGCCAGGGCGGCCCGGATCACCCGCTGCTGGGCGGGGCCGTTGGGCGCCGTCAGGCCGTTGGAGGCGCCGTCCTGGTTGACCGCCGAACCGCGCAGCACCGCCAGCACCTCGTGACCCAGCCGCCGCGCGTCCGACAGCCGCTCGACCAGCAGCAGCCCGACCCCCTCGGCCCAGCCGGTGCCGTCCGCGTCCGCCGCGAAGGCCTTGCAGCGGCCGTCGGCGGAGAGCCCGCGCTGGCGGGAGAACTCGACGAAGCCCTGGGCCGTCGACATCACGCTGACCCCGCCGGCCAGCGCCAGGTCCGACTCCCCCGACCGCAGCGACTGCGCGGCCAGGTGCAGGGCGACCAGCGAGGAGGAGCAGGCGGTGTTCACCGTGACCGCCGGACCCTCGAAACCGAAGGTGTAGGAGATCCGGCCGGACGCCACGCTGTCCAGCCCGCCGATGCCCAGGTACCCCTCCAGGTCGCCCGGTGCGTCGTGGAGCCGGGGCGTGTAGTCCGTCCCGGCGAGGCCCGCGAAGACGGCCGTCCGACTGCCCTTGAGCGAGGTCGGGTCGATCCCGGCCCGCTCGAACGCCTCCCACGCGGTCTCCAGCAGCAGCCGGTGCTGCGGATCGGTGGCCACCGCCTCGCGCGGCGAGATGCCGAAGAACTCGGCGTCGAACTCGGCCGTGGTGTCCAGGAATCCGCCGTGCCGGGTGTAGGAGGTGCCGGGCCGGTCCGGGTCGGGGTCGTAGAGCCCGTCGAGGTCCCAGCCCCGGTCGGTGGGGAACTCGGTGATGGCGTCGACGCCCTCCGAGACCAGCCGCCAGAGGTCCTCGGGCGAGCCGACCCCACCGGGCAGACGGCAGGCCATGCCGACGATGGCGATCGGCTCCCGCTTGGCCCGCTCCACCTCCTCCAGCCGCCGGTTGGCCTGGCGGGCGTCGGCCAAGGCGCGCTTCAGGTAGTCGCGGAGCTTCTGGTCGTTCGACATCGGTGCCTCTCGCATCACGGTCGTTCGGGTGGTCACAGGGGGCCGGACGGCCGTCAGTGGGTGTCGGAGGAGGACGCGTCGCGGTCCATCAGCGCGAACAGTTCCTCGTCGGTGGCGTTCTCCAGGTCGAGCTCGTCGAACCCGTCGCCGCCGATCGCCCCGTCCACCGGGCCGACGTCCCAGCGGTCGACCAGCGCCTTCAGCCGGGCCAGGACCGAGGCGCGCTCCACCCCCGGGTCCTCCGGGCCGGCCAGGGCCCGTTCGAGCGCGGCCAACGACGCCAGCGCGCCGATCTCCGGCCCCGCCCCGGCCCCGGGGAGTTCGGTGATCAGGTACTCGGCGACGGCCGCCGGCGTCGGGTGGTCGAAGACCAGCGTGGCGGGCAGGTCCAGGCCGGTCCCGGCACCGATCCGGTTGCGCAGCTCGACGGCGGTCAGCGAGCTGAGCCCCAGCTCCCGGAACGCCCGGTCGGGGGCGACCCCGCTGGTGTCGGCATGGCCGAGCACTGCGGCGGCCTCCCGGCGGACCAGGTCGAGCAGCGCCGCCGCGCGCGCCGCCGGCTCGTCGAACACGGCCAGCCTGGCCACCCAGGGTGCGGGGCCGTCGGTCGCCGTCCCGGCCCCGGCCACGGAGGCGGTCACCGTCGCGTTGGTCACGACCGCGTCCAGCCAGTAGCGCCGGCGCTGGAACGGGTAGGCGGGCAGCGTGACCGGGCGCGGACGGGCGGCGGCGAACAGTCCCGGCCAGTCGACCGGCACCCCTCGCACCCACAGCTCGGCGGCGGAGAGCAGGAACCGGTCCAGCCCGCCGTGGTCGCGCCGGAGCGTGCCCGCCACCACCGAGCGGCGGGCGGCATCGGCCGCCTGGAGGGTCTCCTGGATCGGCACCGTCAGCACGGCGTGCGGGCTGACCTCGACGAACACGGTGTGCCCCGTCTCGGCGAGCCGCCGGGTGGCGTCCTCGAAGCGGACCGTCTCGCGCAGGTTGGTCACCCAGTACCCGGCGTCCAGCCCGGCCGTGTCGAACCAGTCGCCGGTGACCGTGGAGAGCAGCGGAACCTCCCCGGTCCGCGGGCGGACCGGGGCCAGCAGGTCGAGCAACTCGGCCCGCAGTCCGTCCACCTGGGCGGAGTGCGAGGCGTAGTCGACCGGGATCAGCCGGGCCCGGACGTCCTCCGCGCGGTAGCCGGCGACCAGTTCGGCCAGCGCCTCCGGCTCGCCGGAGACCACGGTCGCCGACGGGCCGTTCACCACGGCGACGGAGAGCCGCTCGCCCCAGGCCGCGATCCGCTCGCCGACCTCGGCCGCGGGCAGCGCGACCGAGGCCATGCCGCCGGCGCCGGAGAGGGCGAGGATGGCGCGGCTGCGCAGGGCGACCACGCGGGCGCCGTCGGCCAGCGAGAGGCCGCCGGCGACCACGGCCGCGGCGATCTCGCCCTGGCTGTGGCCGACCACGGCGTCCGGGCGGACGCCGTGCGCCTGCCAGAGTTCGGCGAGCGAGACCATCACCGCCCAGAGCACCGGCTGGACCACGTCCACCCGGTCGAGCCCGGGGGCGCCGGGGGCGCCGCGCAGGACGTCGACCAGCGACCAGTCGGCGTGCGGGGCCAGGGCGGCCGCGCACTCCTCGATCCGGGCGGCGAACACCGGTGCGGTGTCGAGGAGTTCGACCGCCATGGCGGCCCACTGGGAGCCCTGGCCGGGGAAGACGAACACCGTCCGGCCGGTCACGTCGGCGCTGCCCGTGACCAGCGCGGCGGCCGGGTCCCCGGCGGCGAGCGCACGCAGCGCGGCCGGGTCGCCGACGGCGACCGCACGCTCCTCCAGCGCGCCCCGCGCGGTGGCCAGGGCGTTCGCGACGTCCACCGCGTGGTCGCCGACGGCCGGTTCCCGGTCGTCGGTGGCGGGTTCCCCGCCGCCGGTGGCCGACGGGTCGGTGACCGCCAGCAGCTCGGCGACCCGGGCCGCCTGGGCCCGCAGCGCCCCGGCCGTCCGGGCGGAGACCGGGTACGGCAGCACGGCGGGCGCGGTGCCGCGCTCGGCGGGAACCGCCGCCGGGGCCTGCTCGATGATCACGTGCGCGTTGGTGCCCGAGACGCCGAACGAGGAGACCGCCGCCCGTCGGGGGCGCCCGCTCACCGGCCACTCCCGGGACTCGGTGAGCAGTTCCACCGCCCCCGCCGACCAGTCCACGTACGGCGAGGGCTCGTCGACGTGCAGGGTCTGCGGGAGGACGCCGTGCCGGAGCGCCTGGACCATCTTGATGACGCCCGCCGCGCCGGCCGCCGCCTGCGTGTGCCCGATGTTGGACTTCAGCGAGCCGAGCCAGAGCGGCCGGTCCTCCGGCCGTCCCTGCCCGTAGGTGGCCAGCAGGGCCTGCGCCTCGATCGGGTCGCCCAGCGTGGTGCCGGTGCCGTGGCCCTCGACCGCGTCCACGTCGGCGGTGCCCAGACCCGCGTTGGCCAGCGCCTGGCGGATCACCCGCTGCTGGGACGGGCCGCTGGGCGCGGTGAGGCCGTTGGAGGCGCCGTCCTGGTTGACCGCGCTGCCGCGGACCACGGCGAGCACCTGGTGCCCGTTGCGCCGCGCGTCCGACAGCCGCTCGACCAGCAGCAGCCCGACCCCCTCGCCCCACCCGGTGCCGTCCGCGGCGCCTGCGTAGGCCTTGCAGCGGCCGTCCGCGGAGAGGGCGCGCTGCCGGGAGAACTCGACGAACGTGGTCGGGGTGGACATCACGGCCACGCCCCCGGCCAGGGCCAGGTCGCACTCGCCGGACCGCAGCGACTGCGCGGCCAGGTGCAGGGCGACCAGCGAGGAGGAGCACGCGGTGTCGACCGTGACCGCCGGACCCTCGAACCCGAAGGAGTAGGAGATCCGGCCGGACGCCACGCTGCCCGCCGTGCCGTTGCCCAGCCAGCCCTCCAGCTCGGCCGGCACCTCACGGACGCGCGGCGCGTAGTCGTGGTACATCACGCCGGCGAAGACACCGGTCCGGCTGCCGCGCAGGGTCGCCGGGTCGATGCCCGCGCTCTCCAGCGCCTCCCAGCTGGTCTCCAGCAGCAGCCGCTGCTGGGGGTCGGTGGCCAGCGCCTCGCGCGGCGAGATGCCGAAGAACTCGGCGTCGAACTCGGCCGGGCGCTCCAGGAACCCGCCGTGCCGGGTGTACGAGGTGCCGGGCCGGTCCGGGTCCGGGTCGTACAGCGCGTCGAGGTCCCAGCCCCGGTCGTCCGGGAACTCGCTGACGGCGTCCCGGCCTTCGGCGACCAGGCGCCACAGCTCCTCCGGCGTGGCGACTCCGCCGGGCAGGCGGCAGGCCATGCCGACGATGGCGATCGGCTCGTCGACGCGCGACCGGGTCGACGTCTGCTGCCGGAACGCCACGGCCGTGTCGGCGCGTTCGGCGGCCGGGAGGCCGGCGCCGAGGAGTTCGGTGCGCAGGTGGTCGGCGAGGGCGGTCGGGTTCGGGTGGTCGAAGACCAGCGTCGCCGAGAGCCTCAGCCCGGTGGCCGCGGTGATCCGGTTGCGCAGCTCGACGGCGGTGAGCGAGTCCAGGCCCAGGCTGGTGAACGACCGCTGGGCGCCCACCGATTCGGCGTCCGTGCCGAGCACGGCGGACACCTCCGCGCGGACCAGCCGGAGCAGCTCCGCCTGCCGCTCGGTGTCGTCCGGCAGGGCGGCGAGCCGCTGGGCGAGCGTCGCCTCGCCGGGCGCGGTGGCCGGTCCGCCGGCGCCGGCCGTGCGCCGGGCCGGGCGGACCAGACCGTGCAGCAGCACCGGGGCGGTGCGACCGCGCAGGACGGCGAGGTCCAGCGGGGACGGCACGAGGGTCGCCCGGTCGGTCAGCCGCTGGGCGGCGTCGAAGAGCCGGACCCCCTCGGCGGACCCGATCGGCCGGATGCCGAACCGCGCCAGCCGGGCGTGGTCGGCGGCGCCGAGGTGGCCGGTGATGCCGCTGGCCTCCTCCCACTGGCCCCAGGCCAGGGACTGGGCGGGCAGGCCGATCGACCGGCGGTGGGCGGCGAGCGCGTCCAGATAGGTGTTCGCCGCCGCGTAGCTCCCCTGCCCCGGGCTCCCCAGGACGGCGGCGACGGAGGAGTACAGGACGAACGCGGCCAGGTCGTGGCCCCGGGTCAGCTCGTGCAGGTGCCGGGCCCCGTCCGCCTTCGGCGCCCACACCGCGGCCAGCCGCTCGGGCGTCAGCGCGGTCAGGATCCCGTCGTCCACGACACCCGCCGTGTGGACCACCGCAGTGAGCGGATGCCCCGCCGGAACCTCCCGGATCGCGGCGGCCAGCGCCTCACGGTCGGCCGCGTCGGCGGCGGCGATCGTCACCGAGGCACCCGCCGCGACGAGCTCCTCCCGCAACTCGGCCGCACCCGGCGCCCGCTCGCCCCGCCGGGAGAGCAGCACCAGATGCCGCACCCCCCGCTCGGCCACCAGGTGCCTCGCCAGGATCGCCCCCAGCGTCCCCGTACCACCCGTGATCAGAACCGTGCCGTCCGGGTTCCACGGGTGCGCCTCGGACTGCGGCGGAACGGTCACCCGGGCCAGCCGGGGGACGCGTATCGCGCCGTCCCGCAGGGCGAGTTGGGGCTCGCCGGTGGCGACGGCGGCGGCCAGGGCCGCCTCGGAGGCCGCGGCGCCGTCGGTGTCCACGAGCACGATCCGGCCCGGAAACTCGGACTGGGCCGAGCGGAGCAGGCCCCAGACGGGGGCCGTCGCCAGGTCGGGCGTCTCCCCCTCGTCCACGGCCACCGCCTGACGCGTCAGGACCACCAGACGGACACCCTCACGGGACTCGTCCGCGAACCACCCCTGAACGGCCGCCAGCGTCACGGCCAGGTCCCCCTCCGCGCGCAGCACCTCCCAGGCGGACTCGTCGGAGGCACCCGCCGTCGACGCGGGCCATTCGACGGCGAAGAGGGTGTCCCGGCCGACGGCGGGTACGGCCCCCAGCTGCTCGGCCCGGACCGGCCGGGTGATCAGCGAGGCGACCGAGACCACGGGCCGGCCCTCGGGGTCGGCGGCCTCCAGGGCGTAGGTGTCCGGCCCGGTGGCGGTGACCCGCACCCGCAGCTCGGTCGCGGCCGAGGCGTGCAGGGTGACGCCCCGGTAGGCGAAGGGCAGCCGGCGGACGCCGGCACCGCTCGGGTCTCCGTCCGCGCCGCCGTCCGTGCCGCCGTCGAGGGCGGGAAGCTGGGCGGCCGCGTCCAGCAGGGCGGGGTGCAGCCCGAACCGGGCGGCGTCGGCGGTGAGCTGCTCCGGGAGGGCGGCCGTCGCGTAGAGCGTCGACCCCTCCCGCCAAACCTCCCGCAGGCCCCGGAAGGCCGGCCCGTAGTCCAGACCGACGGCGGCCAGCAGCGCGTACGCCTCTTCCGGGGCGATGCGCTCGGCGGTGTCGGCGGGCGGCCAGGCGAAGAGCTCGGCGGCGACGGGCGCGGTGGAGAGCAGGCCGCTCGCGTGGCGGGTCCAGTCGCCGGCGGCTCCGGAGTGCGCCGACCGGTCGGCGGCGGAATCCGCCGATCGGTCGGCGTGCTCGCCACCGCCTGCCGGCGGGGCGGGACGCGAGTGGACGGTGACGGACCGCAGGCCGTTGCCGTCCGGCTCGCCCACGGCCACCTGGAGCTGGAGCGCGCCGCGCTCGGGCAGGACGAGCGGGGCCTCGACGACCAGTTCGTCGAGCGCACTCGCCCCCACCTCGTCGCCCGCGCGGATCGCCAGCTCGACCAGGGCCGCGCCCGGCGCGAGCACCGTCCCGAGGGCGACGTGGTCGGCGAGCCACGGGTGGGTGGCCAGTGACAGGCTGCCCGTGAGCAGCAGGCCGGTGGAGTCGGCCGGGGCGACGACCGCGCCGAGCACGGGGTGCTCGACGGCAGCCAGGCCGAGGCCGCCGGCGTCACCGGTACGGGTCGCGGGCTCCAACCAGTAACGACGCCGCTGGAACGGATACGTCGGCAGATCCACCCGCGG
>NZ_JBHXDN010000129.1:0-6923 GCF_042726075.1 Kitasatospora sp. NPDC127035
GGCCCGGAGAGCGGGCCGCGGGGGAGGGTGCCGGGACGGGTGCGGGGGACGACCGCGGGGCGGACCGAGTCGCACGGCGCGCGCCGGACCGCGAAGTCCCGCTGGGGCGCACCGGTGCGCCCCAGCGGGAGATCCGACGGATCAGCGCGTGCAGCTGATCGCGGCGTTGGCCCCGTAGTAGCCGGGGGCGAGCCGGTAGGAGTCGGCGTAGAGCAGCACGCAGTGCTCGTTGAGGAATCCGCTGATCAACGCGCTCCGGCGGGCCGTCTTCTCGGCCTCCCGCTTGGCCTCCTTGGGGCTGTTCTCGTAGGCGGAGCCGGTGAAGTTCCGCGTCTCCTGCACGCGGGCGTCGGCGTGCGCGACGGTCGGCGCGAGCACGGCGAGGCCCGCGAGAACGACGGCAGCCCCACTCCGGGCGAGCATCGAGGTCATGTCGGTATCTCCTTCTGGGTGGACATCGGTGGGGTTCAGCGCTGGCAGAACAGGCTGGCGACGGCGGCGTACACGCCGCCGCCGACCGACCGGACGTCGGTGGCGCGGACGTGGCACTGGCTCGCCTGCCAGCCGGCCGACTGGGCGACCGCGCGGGCCGTGCGGACCGCGCCGTCCACCGCCTGGGACGGCGAGGTGCCGACCCCGTTGCCGGTGAACGTCCTGACCTCGGACAGGCCGTCGGGGTTCGCGTACGCGCCTCCCGCGACGGCCTCGGCTCCGGCCGGGGCCGCCTGGGCGGACGCGGTTCCTGCGGCGAGGCACGCCGAGGCGGCGAGGGCCACGGCGAGGGGACGGAGACGGAACGCGGACGAGCGGCCCACGGGAACTCCTCGGTCGTCGGTTCGGCGGTCACGGGAACGGTCGACGCGCACGGCCCCGGCCGGTGTCGGCTCCGCGGTACGGGCCGGGTCCCTCCTGCGTCCGGGCCGGTCTGCCAAGGACACACCGGCCGTGGCCCCCGTCCGTCCCCCACGTCCGCCGGCCGCCGTCACCGCGCCGCGGACCGTCTTCGGCCATCTCATCCGGGTTCTCATCCGGGTCTCTCCTCTCACTTGCGTCCTTCGGCCACCACCCCCGCGTGAAGGCCCCTCGACACAGGAGCGGGTTCGCGGCGTCGGTCGTGCGGTGGTGGCCCTGACCGCACGCTAGTTCCGCACGTCGGGCGCCCGTCAGCCACCCGTTCGGGGGGCTTGCCGATCGACCGGCCGTCTGCAACGCCACCCGCACCCGCGAAGCAACTTGACGGCGTGTCACTCCCGGCGCGAAGGCTCACCGGAGGTACGGTGCGTCAAGCAACGAACCCGGCACGACAGGGGGTGTTCGTGGGCGGCTCCGGGGGGAACGGCTCGCAGACGCTGGAGGAGCTACGGGGGGCGGTGGCCGCCCATCGGCTGGTCAACCTGACCGGCCCGCTCGGGGTCGGGAAGTCCCGACTGGCAGCACGACTGGACGACACGACAAGAATCGACCTCGACCTGCCCCGCGCGCTGTCCGGGCTGCGCCGGGCTCTGGCCGACCCGGCCACCGCACGCCGCACGCTGGTGATCGACGGCGTCGACGGCCGGCAGCGGCGGGAGGCGGTGAGCGCCGCACTGGACGAGGACACGGGCGCCCGGCGCCCGAGCCTGGTCGTCGTCAGCCGCCGGCCGGTCCTGGCCGATCCGCGCTGGGCACACCCCCACATCGCCGCCCTCGCCCTGCCACCGGCCTGCGACGGGCTCATCACCACCATGGCGGCGGCCGTCGAGTCCCAGGAAGGACGGGCACTGGCCGTTCGACTCGCGGGCGGCATCCCGCTGCTGGCGGACGCCGCCTGCCGCGCCCTGGCCTGCTCCCCGCCGCCGGCATCCCCCGGTGCGATCGCCGACCAGCTCGCCGAGGTGATCCTGGAGCGCGTCGGCCGCGAACTGCCCGGCCGGCGGTGGCGACACGCACTGCGGACACTCGCCACCGTCCGGGCCGCGGACGAGGAGCTCCTCCCGGGAGGTCCCGACCAGTTCACCCGGCTCGCCGCGCTCAGCATCGTCGAGCGCGGCGCCCTCGGACTGCGGATCACCGAGCCGTACCGAACGATCCTCGAACTCGCCTACCGCTGGCGCCGGCCGCAAGCACACGAGAGTGCCCGCAGCCACGCCCGCGACTACCGCCTCACCCTCCTCGGCCGCGCCCACCACGGCCGCGAGCGCGCCGAACTCGCCGACCACGGGCTCTTCCTCACCGGCCATCCGCTGCTGCGCCGCGAACTCTTCCCCGCCGGCGAACGCACCGTGGGCTTCCGCACCGCCCTCGCCACGGACGGCGACGACATCGCCCGGCTGATGCACGAGTGGGCCCTCCACAGCGGCTTCGACCCGCGCCGCTGCGAACGCCTCACCGAACGGTGGGCCACCGACGACGTCTCCGCCTTCCACCTCGCCCTCGACCGCGACGGCCGGGCGATCGGGGTGGCCAATCTGATGCCGATCGGCGCCCGCACGGCCGACGGCGTGGAACCGCTGCTCCAGCAGCACAGCGGAACCCTGACCGGCGGCGGGCTGTTCCTCGGCGCCGCGCACTGCCGCGACCCGGCCGCGCGCGCCCACCTCCTGCGCCACGTCCTACGGCAGGGCGTCGAAGCCGGACGCCTGGTCGTCTCGACCGCGAGCCCCGACTACCAGAACCTGATCCGCGGCCTCGGTTTCCGTGGGCACGGCGGAATCCGTGACGACGTCTACCGCTGCGGCCGGAACCCGGAAGTCTTCAGCAACGACCTGGCGGCCACCGCCCTGCCGGACTGGCTCGGCCGGATCGCCAGGGGTGACGCGCCCGCGCCGGGACCCGGCCCGTCCGGCACACCGCGCCTGTCCCCCAAGGAGCTTCGCATCCTGCTCGACTACACGTCGGGCATGACGCTGGACTCCGCGGCCCGCCGCGCCGGCATCACCCCGAACACGGCCAAGGACTACCTCGGCAGGGTCAAGGCCAAGTACCGGGCGGCGGGGCGGCCCACCCACACCAAGATCGACCTCGCCCGGAGAGTCCGCGAGGACCGACTCGACCACTCCTGATCCGGGCGCCTGACCGAGAAGCGGTCACGTCGTGCGGGAGACGGCTGAGGATCGGGGCGAGTCGGCGGGTCCCGAGGATGATCATCGACCACTTCGCCATGGCCTCGTGGTGTTCGGGCAGCCGCTCGTAGTCGCGGACACAGCCTGGACCCGTTCCGGGCTCACCTACCCTCAAGCCGTTCATGGAGCTCCTCGGCGAATCGTGTCCGGTAGACGCCGTGGACGATGGCCCCGGGAGACTGGTAGCCCCGGTGCTCAGGGGCCGAGACATCCCCGTCCCACGGCTCCGTGCCTTCGGGAAGCAACGGAGCACGGCCCAGATACATCTGAGCGACTTCTTCCAGCCGTAGTTCACCCGCCACCACCGAGCTCCACAGCCCGTGGCCCTGCCCGACGACCCACAGGCACAGATCCTCGGTGCTGTCCTCGGACCAGACGTCCCCGTCCACGCTCAGACCTTCCGAGAAGTCGGCCAGCGACTCCGCCGCGGACTCGTACGCGAGCGCGAAGGCTTCGAGCACCTCCCGCGAGGGGGACTCCAACCACTGCTCCAGGGCAGACAGACGCGGTCGTGCCGCTTCCAGGACCTCCCAGAACCAATCAGGAACATGATCCGGTCCCATCGCGGCTCCTGGGTCGACGGCTGCGGTACTCGCCCGACCGTACAGCGCGATGGAGTTCCCGGACACTCCCGGACCTCATCGTCGGCGAACGGCGCCGGCCACCTGCACCGTCACCGGTTCTACAGGCAGGCACCGAGACGGCCTGGTCACCGGCATCTCCCGCAGCACGGCCGGACGTGCGACGCCCGGCCGCCGGTGAAGGGACGTCACGCCGGCCGGGCTCTGAGCCGTGGCGGGACGGGCCCGGACGGCGGGAGGGGGGAAACCCGCCGCCCGGACCACGCTGTGCCCACCCGGACCCTCTCCTCACCCCGATCCGCGCGGACAAACCTCCGGATTCGCCGACCGGCCGTGCAGGACACCCGGCCGCGGCGAAGACGGCTGCACCCACCGGCCCGGCCCGGTCGGGCCGACCGGGCCGGGCCGAAATCCGGTGAGGACGGCGCTACTTGCTCTCCAGCCTCCCCAGCGGGTCGGCGCTCTCCGCCAACGCGGCGGTCGCCGTCCGCCAGGCCGCGTCCCCGGGGTGGAGGGCACTGCGCAGGAAGGCGGTCGTGAGCTGCTGGACCAGAGCGACCCGGGCCGGGCTCTCGTCGGTGGTCTCGGCGACCTCGTACCCGGGGATGCCCCCGAGCGAGTGCTCCGCCCCGAACAGGGTGAGCAGGCTCTTGCGCCCCGGGCTGCGGGTGTACGGGTCGGTGGACCAGTCCGGTCCACGCGTGGACAGGTGGGACTGGTCGCGATCGCCGGCGACGACGAGGGCAGGTGCGGCCATCGCGTCGAAGGACGGCCGCATGAACGGGAAGTGCTCGGCGGCGAAGGGGACCAGGTCGTCCCCCAGGCCGGCCGGTGCCAGCAGCACACCTGCCGTGACGCGGGCGTCCGTCATGTCCTCGCCGGGGACGCCGTCGGGGTCCAGGACGCGCGCGCCCAGCAGTGTGCTCGCCGTCTGGGCTCCCCAGGAATGGCCGGCCACGGCGATGCGGCCGTGGTCGACGCGCCCGCCGAGGCCCGGCACGGCGGCCTCCAGCACCTGGAGCCCATCCATGACGCGGGTGAGGTCCTCGACGCGCAGGCGCCAGATCCTCGGCGTGCGCGGGTCCTCGGCCGGCAGACCCAGTGTCCGGGAGTCGAGGTGGGTGGGCTGGACGACGACGAAGCCCTGGGCCGCCCAGTGGTCCGCCAGCGGGGCGTAGCCGTCCATCGACCAGCCGAAGCCGTGCGAGAAGAGGACGACGGGCAGATCGCTGCCGGTCACGGGCGCGGACACACGGACCTGGAGGTCGTCACCGCGGCCCGGGGCGGGCAGGACGAGCGGTTTCGCGGACAACACCACGGTGGGCGCACCGGTGGCGGTGGAGTCGGACATGGAAGGACCTTCCGTTCGGACTTCTCGCAACGTGGGGTTCGGTTGGGCCCTGGCAGTTGGTCGCACCGCGGGCCGGGCCGGTCGGGGAGCCGTTTCGCGCGCGGCCGCGTCGGCAGCGGTGTCGGCGCAGCGGGTGTCGGTGGCAGCGTCCGGTCACGTCCGGGTGGAGCGCGAGCGCGGCGGCCTCGGGGTCTGCCATCATGAGCAAAACGGAACCTCGTTCCGCAAACGATACGGAACGTCGTTCCGTATCGCAAGGCTCACGAGAGGAACGCCACGGTGGGTGACAGCGGTCAGGGCACCGGAACCACACCCGAGTCGAAGCGCAAGGATGTCCGGCGCAACCAGAAGACCCTGCTGGACGCGGCCGCCGCGGTCTTCCTCACCTCGGGTGTGGACGCACCCGTACGCGACATCGCCGCCGAGGCCGGCGTCGGAACAGGCACGATCTACCGGCACTTCCCCACCCGGGCGGACCTGGTCATCGCCGTCTACCGCCACCAGGTCGAAGCCTGTGCCGAAGCCGGGCCGGCCCTGCTCGCGGCGGGCCCGTCCCCGCACGCCGCCCTGGGACGGTGGCTCGACCTCTTCGTCGACTTCCTCGTCACCAAACACGGCCTGGCTGCCGCACTCCAGAACGACACCAGCGGCTTCGAGGCACTGCACGCCTACTTCCTCGACCGCCTGCTGCCGGCGTGCACCCAGTTCCTCGACGCGGCCGTCGCCGGCGGGGAGATCTCCGACGACCTCGACGCCTACCAGCTCATGCGCGGCATCGGGAACCTCTGCATCGGCGCCGACAGCGACCCCCGCTACGACGCGCGCCCGCTGGTCGCGCTCCTCGTCGCAGGGCTGCGCCGCCCGCACTGACGACGGCGTCCGCCCACGGCCGTGCGGGGTCGAGGCACGGTCGCGACGGTGGACGACGTTTCAGGCAAGAGCACTCCGGGGATCGCGATCAAGGGCATGACCGAGCGTCAGACCGAGCGCCCCACCGAAATGTTCCCGGCACGCAGCTTTTCCGGAACGAGAGTGAAAAACACCCAACCCGGCGCACCGGCCACCCCCTTCGCCCGGCGGACCGGGCCCGACCCCGCCGGGAAGACCTCGACACCACCCCGCCCACGCACACTGTGCTCGACACCGCAGGAGAACAGCCTTACCGCGCGCGAACCGGACCACACTGTGATCCACCTCACATTCCGGCGGCGCGCCTCACTGGTTATCGTGCTCTCAACGAAGCGCCCGTCGATTACCGGTGACCCTCATCCCGGATTTCTTCCGGACAGACCGATCTTCTACGAACACCCGCCTCAATCGCCACCCACGGTGGACCGTCGGACTTTCTTCCGGTATTCGTCAGACGCCGTTTCGCCACTGGCCAGGTGGCCTCGGAATCCTTGGAAACCTCGGAATCCCACTCCTCACACCCGCGGAGGGAGAACGCCCGGAAAAGAACGTCGTACCGGTCGGCATTTTCCGCCGGCCCCGTCCACCGAGGTTTCCCGCATGCTCCTGCGACCACGGGCGGCGCCCGGACGTCGATCGCGGGACACCTCGTCGATTCGGCGTCCACCGCGACCCCGTGAAGGATCACCCGCCGTGCCGGACCGCGAGCCGTCCGAGCCGTCGATCGGGCCGTGACTCCCGCTCCGACCGCACGACACCGGCACCGGCATCGGCACCGTTGGCAAGGAGACGTCTCATGAGCAGCGAAGACCGCGGCATCCGGTTCCCGCAACCGGCCCGCTCCCGCAAGTGCGACCGGCGCACGTACGTTCTCGACACCAGCGTCCTCCTGGCGGACCCTCTCGCCATGACCCGCTTCGAGGAGCACGAGGTCGTTCTCCCGGTGGTCGTGGTCACCGAGCTGGAAGCCAAGCGGCACCA
>NZ_JBHXDN010000130.1:0-6868 GCF_042726075.1 Kitasatospora sp. NPDC127035
GTGAACCCCAAGAACGTGAACTCGGTGTGCTCGTAGGAGCCGCGCCGGTTGCTGTCCTTGCAGTACACGATCCTGGTTTTGTCCGGGTGCAGTTCTGTCAGCGGACACGGCAGACTCCCCGCTGGCGGTCAGTTGGGCTCCCCGCTGGTGGACATGAAATCTCCCCGGTGACGGACAGCTGATCTCCCCGCAGACCCATCAAGCCCATCACGCACAGTGGGCAGGGTGAAGAGCGATGAGGAGATCATGGAGATTCTTGAGGCGTACGACCTCACCGGGAGTTACCGGAAGGCGGCCGAGCTGGCCGGCTGCGACCACCACACCGTGCGCCGCTACGTGCAGCTGCGCGGGCAGGGGGTCGACCCGACCGAGCGGGCGGTGCGGTCGAAGCTGATCGACGACTTCCTGCCGAAGGTCGAGGAACTGGTCGAGCGGTCCCGCGGCAGGGTCGGCGCCGACGCTGTTCACAAGAAGATCGCCGCGATGGGCTTCACCGGCACCGACCGCACGACCCGTCGGGCCGTCGCGGCGGCGAAGGAGTCCTACCGGGCCGGGAACCGCAGGGTCTTCCGGCCGTGGATACCCGAGCCGGCGATGTGGCTGCAGTGGGACTGGGGCGGTGCGACACGAAGTCGCGTATGGCGAGTGAACTCGCAGATTGGAGGCCGGCAATGCCGGTTGCGTAGTTCCTGATCAGTGTTCGAGATCGGTCCCCTCCTCAACGTGCGTCCGCAGGTCCTGCCTGCCGGGGGTGCGGAGCTTGAGGAAGACGCCCAAGGGCCCCCGTTCTGTCCGGGGGAGCAACCGGGCAAGGGGAAGACCGGACGGGTGAACGTGAGTGAACCTCTGATGACACCTCGTCATCGCAAGCCTGGAAGACGGGAAGGACACCAGGTGATAGGGCCTGGCCGCTGGTGGAGGCGGCAAGCGGCGACCTCAGCGTCCCCAGAGGTTGCGTGAACACCGCTGGCCCCGGGGTTTAGGAGGCACCCACCCCGGTCGCATCTCACATACGCGGAACGTGGAAACCCCGTCGGGGTCCGAGCCGGTCATCCGGCCCGGTAGGCCGATCGCAAGAGGGGCGGAAGCCCCCGGCGGGACAGGATGCCCAAGAAGCAGATGCCGGTAGCCGAAAGGCGACGGGACTCGCGGCAACGGGCCGTCGCTCCAGGCGGCCGCCGCGGGGAACCGACCGGATGCCGGTCCTGCGACCGGGCCCGAAAGGGTGCTGACGTGGGCAGGTGAGCCTTTGAACAGATGGTCTTGCGACCTTGCGAACTGAGGGACAAGTTGGACACCGTTGAGGTGAACGGACCCGAGGGCGGTCTGGAGTGGGACGCCGTCGTCTGGCGGCACCACGAGGAGAACGTAACGAGGCTGCGGCACCGGATCTTCAAGGCGGCGCGGAACGAGGACTGGGCCCGCGTCCGGTCCTTGCAGAAGATGATGCTGGGCTCATGGTCGAACACGCTGATCAGCGTGCGACAGGTGACCCAGCGCAACACCGGGCGTCGGACGGCCGGGATCGACGGCGAGGTCGCCTTGTCGTCGCAGTCCAGGGCGGAGGTCGCGGAGCGAGTGCACCGTGACCGCTCGACCTGGGACCCGGTTCCGGTTCGACGCGTGTTCATCCCGAAGGCCAACGGCAAGCAGCGTCCGCTCGGCATCCCAGTGATCATGGATCGGTGCCACCAGGCACGGGTCCGCAACGCGCTGGAGCCCGAGTGGGAAGCCCGGTTCGAGTCCCGCTCCTACGGATTTCGTCCCGGTCGAAGCTGTGCCGATGCCATCGGCGCCCTCTACAACGCGCTCAAAGGGTCCCGGACCCAGCGGGTGTGGATTCTGGACGCCGATCTGTCGGCCGCGTTCGACAAGATCGACCATGTCCGGCTCCTGGAGAGCCTCGGTTCGTTCCCGGCCAGGGATCTGATCCGGGGCTGGCTGAAGGCCGGGGTGGTCGAGGAGGGCATGCTCGTCCGCACTGAGGAGGGAACTCCCCAAGGCGGCGTGGTCAGCCCCTTGTTGATGAACGTGGCCCTGCACGGCCTGGAGGAGGCCGCAGGGGTCCGCTACCGCGAGCGCGGCGTTCACGCCGGGATCGCGAAGGCGAACTCCCCGATCCTGGTCCGATACGCCGATGACCTGGTGGTCTGCTGTCATTCCGAACAGCAGGCCCAGCAGGTCAAGGCACGGCTCGCCGAATGGCTCGCGCCCCGGGGGCTGGTCTTCAACGAGGACAAGACGCAGGTCGTCCACCTCGAAGAGGGCTTCGACTTCCTGGGGTTCAACCTGCGCCGGTACCGGCGCGGGGATCGGCCCGGCAAGCTGTTGATCACACCGTGCCAGGACGCGGTCAGGCGCATCCGGAAGAGGCTCGCCGACGAGGTGCGTGCACTGCGCGGCTCGAACGCGATGGCGGTCATCGCCAAGCTCAACCCGATCATCCGGGGCTGGGCTGCCTACTACCGGGGGGTGGTGTCCAGTGCGCTGTTCAGCAGGCTGGACCACTACACGTGGCAACTCACCTACCGGTGGGCCTGCCACAGCCATCCCAACAAGTCGAAGAAGTGGATTGCTCGCCGCTACTTCGGCCGGTTCAACCGGTTCAGGAACGACTGGTGGGTGTTCGGTGCCCGCGATCACAGCGTGAACGATCGCGGGGACATCACCTTCCTGACCAAGTTCTCCTGGACCACCATCGTCCGGCATCAGCTGGTGACCGGTCGGGCATCCCCGGATGACCCGGACCTGGCCGACTACTGGGCCGCCCGACGACGCAAGGTGCCCCCTCCGCTGGACGGCTACAACCTGCGCCTGCTCTCCGAGCAGGGCGGTCGGTGCCTGCTCTGCGGAGACCACCTGCTCAGCCCCCACCAGCCCCCGCGGTCCCCTCGGGACTGGGAGCGGTGGTGGCTGAACGTCGTCAAACGGGCGATCGCCGCCGACTATCTCACCCACCATGGGCGGGACGGCCGATCGGACGGGAATCGAACGCGCCTCGTTCACGCCTCCTGCAACCGGAGCCTGATGGTCCGGCAGCGCAGGAGTTCGGTTCCATCCACCGCAATGCCCTCGGGGCTTGCTTGAGCCGAGGTGCGGGGAAACCCGCTCGCCCGGTTCTGAGGGGGCGGGGACGCAGCAATGCGTCCCCGCTACCCGACAAGGCCCGCGCATCGACGGCAGACGCACCAGCCTGTGGTGCGCGTGGCTGGCCTGGTCGAGGTTTCGGGTGGTCATCCCGGTGCTGGACAAGACCCTGCCGACAGTCGCGGCCTGCCTGGACGCGACGTTCCGGACGCTGGGCGGGGTCCCGACCTACTGCCTGACCGACAACGAGAAGACCGTCACGGTCGAGCACGTGGCCCGGATCGCGGTCCGCAACCCCGAGCTGGTGCCGATCGCCCGCTACTACGGCACGGTCGTCAGGTCGTGCATGCCGGCCGACCCGGCCTCGAAGGGCGGGACGGAGGCGACGGTGAGGATCGCCAAGCGGGACCTGGTCCCCACCGCGGTCAACCTCCGGACCGACTACGGCGGTTTCGCCGAACTGCAGCAGGCCTGCGAGGACTTCATGAGCGAGGTGAACGGCCGGATCCACCGCGAGACCCGCAGGATCCCCGCCGAGCTGCTGGCCGAGGAACGGCTGCGGCTGCACCCGGTGCCCGAGCAGCCGTTCACCGCCGCGTTCGGCGAGACCCGCCGGGTCGGCAAGGACTCCACGATCTCGGTCGAGTCGGTCCGCTACTCGGTCCCGCACGAGCTCGTCGACGAGCGGGTCTGGGTCCGCTTCCACGGCGACGAGCTGATCGTCACCGCGATGGCCGCGGGCAGCGCGGTCGAGGTCGCCCGCCACCTTCGCTCCGCGCCGGGCAGTCCGCGGATCGCCGACGAGCACTACCCCGACGCCCCGCGCGGCGAGCGCACGCCGAAGCCGACGAACCCGGCCGAGGCCCAGTTCCTGGCGATCGGCCCCGGGGCGGCGGCCTGGCTGGTCGAGGCGGCGGCGACCGGTGTCCGCCGGATCAGGGCGAAGATGGCCGACGCGGTCGCGCTCGCCAAGCTCTACGGAACCGCCGACATCGACCGCGCGCTGGGCACTGCGGCGACGGTCGGCCGGTTCGCCGACGGCGACCTGCTGTCGATCGTGGGCCACCAGGGCGAGCACGACCGCGCAGAGCCGATCCGCCGCAGCGAGGACCACAGCCTGCAGCCGGGCACCTCCGCCTGGTCAGGCTTCGGCTCGGCCTGAGCCCTCCTACTCCTCGACCAGGCCGCTGGCGACCGGGAAGTTCTCCAGGAACTCCCGCCGACCCGGGTCCTGCTCGGCCTCGGCCAAGTCGGCGAGCACGGTCAGGAACCGCTCGAGCTGGCCCTGCGGCAACTGCCCGAGCACCCAGCTCACGCTCTCCATCATCTTCACCGCGGAGTCGGGGTCGACCTCGTCGTCCTCGCAGCTGTCGAGGAACCGGACGACGTCGACGACGAGTCCGGCAAGGACGGGCACCAGCGGGTCCGTGTCAGTCATCCGGGCAACCTATCCGACGCCCATGACAGCAAATCCACCACCTCGGCCGACGGGCACTCGACGTCGGCCCCGACCTGGAAAGAGCACCTGTTTCATGAACGACAGTCCTGCCCAAGCAGCCGCAACGCGGCCGCGCATGCAAGCACCCGCCTCCGCGGTCGCCGCGACGTCCGGCGCCGCGTTCGACGAGGCGATCGCGCTGACCCGCAGGTTGAAGCTGCCGCACATCCGCCGGGCGATGGCCGAGATCATCCCGACCGCGAAGGCCCAGCGATGGGATCCCGCGGAGATCGTGCGGGCCCTGCTCGCGGAGGAGGCCGCCGGCCGCGACGCGGCCAACCTCCGCACCCGTCGAACCCGCGCGGCGTTCCCGACTGGCAAGACCTTCCACATCTGGAACGAGGAGGCGTCCTCGATCCCGGTCCCCACGCAGTCCGCCCTGCGAACCCTGGAGTGGGTCGGCCGACGCGAGAACCTCTGCGTCATCGGACCCTCCGGCACGGGAAAGTCGCACTTCAGCGAGGCGCTCGGCCAGTCGGCGGTCGACGCCGGGATGACGGTTGCCTGGTTCACCATCGAGGACCTCGGGGCCCTGATCCGCCGTCACCGCGTCGACGACTCTGTCTCGAAGGCGATCACCCGGATCACCCGAACCGATCTGATCATCGTTGACGACATCGGGCTCCTCCCGGTCTCGCCCGACGCCGCCGAAGGCTTCTACCGCCTGGTCGATGCCGCCTACGAACGGCGGAGTCTGGCCGTCAGCAGCAACCTTCATCCGTCCGGATTCGACGAGATCATGCCCAAGACCCTCGCCACCGCGACCGTCGACCGGCTCCTGCACCACGCCCACGTCGTCGTCACGCAGGGCGACAGCCACCGCCTCGCCGAGGCCACCACCGGACGAGGCGTCGTCCCGCTCGGCTGACCCACAAGCGGGGAGATCAACTGTCCACCGGGGACTTTCCACGTCCGCCAGTGGGGAGATCAACTGTCCGCGAGCGGGGAACTCCTACTGTCCCTTGACACAGTTCCAGCCCGACCTCGTGCATCCGCCTCTGGAGAGCCGCGAGCACATGGCGCGCCTGGCCCTCGCTGACGCAGTGGACCACCGCGTCGTCCACATAGCGCTCGAAGGCGACACCGGGGAACTCCCGGGCCATCCACGCATCGAACGCGTAGTGCAGAAACAAATTTGCGAGTACGGGCGAGACCGCGGAACCCTGCGGGGTACCTCGGTCTCGGATCTGCATCGAGCCATCGGGCAGCATCAAGGGCGCTTCCAGCCACCGCCTGACATACAGAGCCACCCATGGCAGATCGGTGTTCGCCTCTACAACTTTGACGACCAAGTCCCACGGCACGCTGTCGAAGAACTTCCGGATGTCCAGATCGATCACCCAGTCCGTCTTCCAGCACTGCTGTCGGCAGGCCGTCACCGCGTCGAGTGCGGAGCGCTTGGGTCGGTAGCCGTAGGAGTCGGGATGGAAGATCGGTTCGACCTTCGCCTCCAGCTCCTGGGCCACGACTGTCTGCGCGATCCGATCGGCGGCGGACGGCACACCCAGGATCCTGGTGCCGCCATGCGCCTTCTCGATCTCCACCGCGCGCACCGGTGGCGGGAAGTACGATCCCGACGACATCCGATTCCAGATCTTGAACAGGCTGTTCTTCAGATCGGACTCGAACTCCGCAATCGTCTGCCCGTCCACTCCGGGTGCGCCCTTGTTCGCCTTGACTTTCTCCCACGCCTCCCAGACAGCCCGCTTCGAAATCTCGAACGGCTTGTCTGATGCTTTCAGCTTGTTCACGCGACTCCTCCCGAAGTACTTCCGGTTGATCGAACAAACCAGCCACGGACAACCCGGCCCCTTCGCTCCGCCCCCGTTACAGAGGCATCACCGCTACTACGAGCCGGTCCGCCGGCGTGCCCGGCGACGGTACTCAATCCCTCGCGGGATCACCGCTTGGGAGTCTCCCTATCCCCTGCCCGCATGGGGCAGAGATTGTCCGGGCACGCCTTCTCCTGTTCCACCCGGAAGCCGCAGATCAGGCTCACGTCGTCTACATGCCGGACACCGCCTGGCCAGTAAGCGGAACTCCCGCCAGGCTTTTCCCGGGATCCGCTTGACACCCCGGTTTTGATGTCGTCTGAATCTGTTTCGACACGTCAGCAACGATTCACTTGCGTTCGTCTTCCTGATCCCCACCTGACGCCTCACGGGCGCCTTTTCCTCATCGCTCACCACGACGGTCTGCCGAGTAGCCGGGGGGAATCTCACCCCCCGGCTCTCACAGAACCGTGCTTAAAGGTCTCCCTTTACACGGCTCTTGCCATTCTGA
>NZ_JBHXDN010000131.1:0-6665 GCF_042726075.1 Kitasatospora sp. NPDC127035
ATCGTGCGGGCCACCCTGGACGCGGCGACCACCGAGCGGACGCTCCTGCTCGGCGAGGTCTACCGGCGGGGCGGGGCCTGGCGGTTCCGGGTCGTCGGGCAGGGCTTCGACCACGGACTGGAGGAGCTCGCGCGGAGCTTCGGCGTCGACGTCGCGGGCTGAGAGGCTGTGCGGGGGCCGTTCGGCACCGGACGGAGACGGGCAGGGCGGGCGACGCCGGGGACCGGGCCGCGCCGATCGGCACCGTCCGACTTTCGACGATCGAGGAGGACCTGTGAGCGGGACGGGCACGGACGACGGGCGGGTGGCGCCGCCGCTGACCGGGGGAGAGCGGGAGACGCTGCGCGCGTACCTGGACTTCCACCGCGGGACGCTGGCGATGAAGTGCGCCGGGCTGACGGACGAGCAGCTGCGGTCGCGGTCGAGCCCGCCGTCGACGCTGACGCTGCTCGGGCTGGTGCGGCACCTGGCGGAGGTGGAGCGGACCTGGTTCCGGCGGGTGATCGACGGGGAGGACGTTCCGCTGCGCTGGTCGACGGAGTGGGACTTCCAGGCCGCGTACGACGCGGCCGGGGCCGACCGCGCCGAGGCGTTCGCGGCCTGGGAGTCGGAGGTGGCGCACTCCCGGCGGATCGAGCGGGAGGCCGCCTCGCTGGACGTCACGGGTTACCAGGTGCGCTGGGAGAAGGAGGTCTCGCTGCGGTTCGTGATGCTGCACCTGATCCACGAGTACGCCCGGCACAACGGGCACGCCGACTTCCTGCGCGAGGCGATCGACGGGCAGGTCGGCGCGTAGCACCGCAGGCCCGGCCGCCGGGTTCAGAACGGCCGGCGGTCGGCCGGTGCGGTCGGGGGAGCGGGGTCGTCGGGCCGGACGGGCGGCGGGGGCGGGGCGGGCTCGGCGAGGGGACGGAACCTGGGCGGCTCGACCAGGTGCTGCCACTCCTGGTCGGGGCGGCCCGGGACGGTTCGTCCGGCATCCAGCCAGAGGCGCGCGAGTCGGGCGAAGATCGGGGCGTCGAACAGAAACGTTCCGTCCTTGGACCGGGGTGAAGGCAGGTAGTCGTAGCTCATGACCGGATAACGAGCGGGGCGGGCCGCCGCAACCCGTCGGCGGGGGAAATGAACGCCGCGCGGGGCGGCAGCCGTACTCGTCCACGTGACAGTGATGACCACGGGCCGCAGTGCTGGCAAGCTGGCCGCCATGGCGGAAGCGGCGGGTGAGACGGGGATCCGGGAGCTCCTGGCGAGGTGGCTCGCGGCGGAGGACCCGGCCGACAGGGGGGAGCGCGCGGGGAACGACGACGCGCTCCCCGGCGACGACGGCGACCTCGCCGCCGGTGGGTGGGCGGTGCCCCCGGCCACCGGGGCGGAGGTGGTCGAGGCCGCCTGGCGGCTGGCCGTGGCGGGGCTGGAGGACGAACCGCGGACGAGGGCCCCGGACGGACTGTGGATGGTCGCCGAGGCCCTGGTGGTGGACGAGCACCCCTCGGCGTCCGGGTGGACGCCGCTGGAGCGGGCCGAGGCGGTGGAGTGGGTCGCGCTCCTGCTGCACCGCTTCGGCGAGGACGGCGTGACGATGCTGACGGCGGATCTGGTCCGGGGCCGGGCGGACGGTGACGGCCCGGGTCCGGCCCCGCGCCCGGCCGGCGGCCCGGCCCCGGGCACCGGCAGGTCCTCAGACAGGCTCTAGCGCGGCCAACCGCACCTCCAGCTCGTGCACCACCGTGGTGTCGCCGAGCCGCCCGTACAGCCGGCGGGCCGAGTGCAGGGTGCGGACGGCCTCCGGGGCGCGGCCGCCCGCCAGCAGGAAGTCCGCGTAGTGGCGTTCGGCCACCGCGTGCAGGTGGACGGTGCCCGCGACCCGGCAGCGTTCCAGGGTCTGCTGCCAGACCTCCTCCGCCGCCGTGCGGCGGTCGAGGAGTTGGAGGGCGTGCGCCTCGTTGATCATCGCCGACAGGTGGAAGACGGCCAGCGGGTGGTCGGCGAGCAGCGCGCGGGCGTCCCGGGCCCGGTGCAGCGCCCGCCCGGGTTCGCCGGCGAGGCCGTACAGCCCGGCGGTGTTGCTCAGCGCGTACGGCGCGTGCTCGGCCAGGCCGTGCCGCTCGGCCAGCGCGATCGCCTGCTCGCCCAGGCGTACGGCCTCCGCCGGTCGCCCGTCGGCCGCGGTGGCCGTGGCCAGGACGGTGAGGGCCTGCACCCGGACGGTGTCGCCGGACCCGACGGTGCGGTCGACCGCGCGGCGGGCCAGCCGGTGGGCCTCCGCGGTGCGGCCGCTGCCGCCGAGCGCCCGGGCCGTGACCGCCTCCATGGAGGCGACGGCGGCCGGGTCGCCGGTGCGGGCGGCGGCGGCGAGCCCGACCCGGAGGCAGGTCAGCCGGTCCGTGCGGCGGCCGGCGCCGTAGTAGAGGCAGTCGGCGCGGTAGGCCAGCTGCCAGGAGCGGCGGTGGTCGCCGCGTTCGGAGGCCGCGGTGACCAGGCCGCGGACGGTGGGTTCCGCGGCCTGGAACCAGTCGAGCGTGGCGGGCACGGTGGGCAGGTGCGGCCACCCGGCGGGGTCGGCGCCGAACGGCGGGGCGACGGCGGGCGCGGGGCGGTGGGCGGCGTGGGCGGGACCGGGCTGGAGCAGTGCGGAGCTGCGGGCCACCACCGCGAGGTAGTGGTCGGTCAGGGCCGCGGTCGCGGCGGCGCGCTCGGACGCGGGCCGCTCGTCGAGGAGTTCGGCCCCGTACAGCCGGACCAGGTCGTGGCGGCCGTAGCGGCCGGGGGCGGTCTCGGTGAGCAGGTGGTGCGCGGCGAGCGCGCCGAGCGCGAGGCGGGCCTCGGCGGCGCCGGTGCGGAGCAGGGCGGCGGCGGCGTGGGCGTCCGTCTCGGGCCCCGGGTGGACGGCGAGCAGGGCCAGCAGACGTGCGGCGGACGCGGGAAGGTGGCGCAGCGTCAGATCGAGCGCGGTCCGGACGCTGGCCGTGCCCCGGGTGTCCAGGGCGCGCAGCCGGGTGCTCTCGTCGGCGAGTTCGGGCAGCAGGTCGGCGATCGCCCAGCCGGGCCGGGCGGCCAGCCGGGCACCGGCGATCCGCAGGGCGAGCGGCAGTCGGTCGCAGAGCTCGGCCAGCCGGCCGGCGGCCTCCGGCTCGGCGGCCACCCGGGCGGGTCCGATCAGGCGCTCCAGCAGGCGCCGCGCGTCCTCGGCGGGCAGGGCGCCGAGGCGCAGCAGGGCGGCGCCCTCGGTCACCACGAGGTCCTCCAGCGAGCTGCGGCTGGTGACGACCGTCGCGCACGCCGGGCCGGTCGGGAGCAGCTCGGTGACGTCCTGCGCGTCGCGGACGTTGTCCAGGACGACCAGCAGCCGGCGGCCGTGCGTCAGCGACCGGTAGAGCGCGGCGCGGGCGGCCGGATCCTCCGGCAGCGAGCCCTCGGGGACGCCCAGCGCGCGCAGGAACCGGCCGAGGACGGCGGTCGGTTCGGCGCGCGGGCCCGGGCCGAAGCCGTTCAGGTCGGCGAAGAGCCGCCCGTCCGGGAAGGCGGCGGTCGCGTCGTGCGCCCACTGCACCGCGGTGGCCGTCTTGCCGGTGCCGGCCGGGCCCACCAGGACGGCGAGGCCGCCGCCGGGGCGTTCGCCCCCGCACTCGGCCTCCAGCCAGCGGCGTTCGGTCGACCGGCCGACGAAACCCGATATCCGGCGCGGGAGTTGGTCCGGGCCGGGGCCGGGGCCCGGGCCGGGGTTGGGGTTGGCGGTGGGGCCGGGGTTGGCGGTGGGGCGGAGCGGGGTCGGCGGCCGGACGGCGGGCGTGCGGGCCGGGAACGGGACCGCGGCCGGCTGCCGTGCGGGCGGGACCGCGCAGGCGGAGAGGCCGGCCGACCCGGCCGCCCGGGGGCGGACGCGGCCGGTCGTGCCGGTTGTTCCGGCGGCGCCGGCCGTGCGTTCGGGACGACCGGTGACGCGCACGGCGGTCGAGGGCGGGCGCCTCCCCGGCTCGTCGGCGAGGATGTCGGCCACCGCCGACCGCAGCGCGCGCCCGGGGCCGACGCCGAGCTCCGCGGCCAGCCGGCGGCGCGTGCGGTGGTAGACGGTCAGCGCGTCGCAGGGCCGCCCGGCCTGACGGAGGCAGAGCACCAGCAGGGCGGCCAGGGGCTCGTTCCACGGGTCGGCTTCGAGCGCGCGGTCGAGTTCCGGTGCGGCGTCGGGGCCGAGGCCGAGCCGGAGCAGCCGTTCGCTCCAGGCCTCCAGGGCCCGGGTCCGCACCTGGCGGAGGCGGTCGGCGAGCACGTCGCGCAGGTCCGTCTCGGGCAGGTCGGCCAGGGTCGCGGGGCCGTGCCAGAGGTCCAGGGCCCGGCGGAGCAGTCCGGCGGCGGACTCGTCGCCGTCCGGGACGGCCACCTCGGTGGCCCGCGCGACCAGCCGCTCGAACAGCAGGGCGTCCACGGATTCGGCCGGGCCGTCCAGCCGGTAGCCGGGGGCGCGGGTCGACAGGACGAGCTTCGAGCCGGCGAGCAGCTTGCGCAGCGCGGCGATGTGGCCCTGGAGCGCGGCCCGGGCCCGGGCGGGCGGTTCGTCGCCCCAGAGCAGTTCGAAGAACCGCTCGACCGGGACGGTGCGGCCGAGTTCGAGCGCGAGCAGGGCCAGCGCGGCGCGCCGTTTGGCGCCGGCGGGCTCGACGGCGCGGCCGTCCGCAGCCTGCAGTTCCACCGGACCCAGCAGTCGAACGAACAACGGATCCTCCCAGGTGAGAGCGGTCGGCGGAGATCTCCGTCCCTGTGCGGGGCGCAGTCTAGCCACGCCCGGGGAACGGTTCCGGCCCGTGGCCGTTCGGCCACGGAGCGCCTGGGGACCGCCCTTTCGGGGGATTGACGGGAGCCGGTCAGCTGGGCGTCGGGCAGGCGTCGGCGGTTGTTCTCCTGAAGTTCATTGATGATCCATCAGGGAAACGCGGTCGCGGACGCGGCGCGATCGGGACGGGCGGAACGGCGGCGCCCTGCGTGGACGGCGGTCGTGGCGATCCCGGGCCGTCCGTCCGGCGGGTGCGGGGCGGCTCGCGGAGCCGGTCGGACCGGGGACCGTCCGGCGGGGTGGGGGAGGCGCCGGACGGCGGGGGCGCACGCGGGGCGCTTGCCCGTCGAGGGCGGTGCGCGGGTCCGATCGGCCGGCAGCTGTGCGCGATGGGGAGGCGCGGATTGCCTGAAGGGGAAGCCGGGCCGGTGGCCGCCGGGATCGGCCGTGCAGGTCCGTGCAGGTCCGGGCACGCGCCACGGGAGAGCGCAGGGCGGTCGGCCCAAGGGGTGGGGCCCGGTGCGGGCCGGTGGAGGTGGTGCGGGTGGGGCAGGGCTGCTCGTGTTGAGCTCAACGGCCCGCATGCGGTCCCGGGTTCACCGGCGGCCGGACGGGCGGACGGCCCGCGCGGGTCCGCGCCCCGGCGCCGCCGTCCGCGGGCGGGGCGGAGCCGGGTGCCGCCGCGGGCGGTTCGCGCGAGGGGGTCCAGGGCCGGCCGGTGAACCCCGGCCGGAAGGCGCACCGTCGAGCAGGGTGCGGGGCCGGGACGGTCCCGCGATCTCCGACCCCTGGGAGGGCGACCATGCTGCGAATGAACGGGCCGCTGCGGATCACGGTGCTCGACAAGGACGCCGCCTTCGAGCAGCGCGCGGTGGTGCGCACCCCGTACGGCACCTCCGTGCTGGAGGGCCGGACCGGCGCCTCCCTCGACGTGCGGGCCGAGGAGTGGGAGCTGGAGCTGGAGCACTGTGTGCCCGGCGTCGGCTGGCGGCCCAACGTCCGGGTGCTGCCCGGTCCGTGGCAGACCTCGCGGAGCGGCCTGCGGAGCAGGATCCTGCGCAGCAAGGACTGCGACTGGCCGAACGGCGACCCGGCCGAGCGGAACTTCGTCCTGCGGCTGTCCTCGACGGTGGCCGAGCTCCGGCGTGACGCGTCGTCCGCCGCCGAGGAGGTGGGCCCGGCGACCTCGGAGGGCCAGCGGACCAGCTCCGGTCCGGGCCTCGGCGCGGGCGGGCGATCGTCCGACTCCGGGGGTGCCGTCGTCGGTGGCTCCTGGGGCGGGTACCCGGCCGGGTCGGCGGAGCGGCCCGTGGTGCCCGCCGTTCCGGCGGAGTCCGGCGCCGTGACGGCGCAGCGCCGGGCGGTGGGCGCCGGCGAGCCGGTTCGTCCGGCAGGTGAGGCCGTCCGGGGCGTGGCCGCCCGGGGCGTGGCGCCCACGCCCGCGATGCCGTTGGCGGAGGGCGTGCTGGTGCCTGCTCTGCGGGTCGGCTCGCCTGCCGGTGGCGTGCTGGGGACGGCCGTGGCCGTCGAGGCGTCGCGGCTCCCGGCCGGCCGGGGGGTGCCCGCGGAGCGCTGCACTCCGGTGGGCCGGGCGGAGCCCGGCGAGGCCGTCCGCCCGGCGGTGTCGGGCGGACCGGCGACCTCGGGCGGTCCGGCCGGCCTCGGCGTCCCGGCGGAGACCGCCGCGCGGGCCGGGGACCGGCGGGCGGCCGTCGCGGACGACGGGCCGGGGGAGGCGAGGGCGGCGCCGTCCTGGCCCCGGTGACGTCATCGGCCGGCGGGGGCGGCCCGGGGGGGGGGGGGCCGCGGGCCGGTAAGGGCGGGCGGGGGGGCCCGCCGGGTGGGGGCCCCCGCCCTGGTCCCCGGGGGGGGGGGGCGGGGGCACCGGGGGCGCGGC
>NZ_JBHXDN010000132.1:0-6627 GCF_042726075.1 Kitasatospora sp. NPDC127035
CTGCGGGGTGTTTTCTTAACCTTCGGGCCCTGTTGGGTGGGGGTTGCGGGCGGCTGCCCCCCCCCGCCGTTGGTTCCCCCGTCCGGGTTCCGCACAACCCCACGACTGCTGAGGGGCTTCTGCCGATGATTGTCGCTTCATACGGTTGGGGGTCGTGTTTCGCCGGTGACTGGGCCTGGCGGTCAGGTGGTGAGTGTGGTGATGGCGTCGCCGATGTACTTGGCGCCGAGGATGCCGAGGACGGTGGTCATGATGGCGGCGTTGTGGACGGACATCCAGGCTTTCCAGCCGTCGAGGGTCTTGGCGGAGCGTTCGCCGCCCAAGAGGTAGACGGCCAGCGGCACGGTGGTGCACAGCGAGGCGACGGCGACCATGAGGGCGGCCGCGACGGTCTTGCCGCCAGTGCCCGCGGCGCTGCCCGCGATCACGAGGGCCCCGCCGACGACGAGGACCAGGTTCTTGGGGTTGGCGACGGCCAGCGCCGCGGCGAGGCCGGCGGACTTGGCGGGGGTGAACCGGTCGATCGCCTTCATCCACCCGGGCGGGGCCGCGACGTGGCCTTCACGGGGGCGGCCGGTGAACTGCTTGACGGCCAGCAGGACGAACAGCACGCCGAGGGCGAGCTTGACCCAGCCGGTCCACGTGGCCGGGGGCCCGTCCCCGCCCGAGGCGTCTGCGCCGGAGCCGGCCAGGACCAGCAGTGCGATGGCGGCGGTCAGGGACAGGGTCCAGCCGGTGGCGAAGGCGATGCCGTTGGTGCGGCCCTTGGGGGTGGCGAGCATCAGGATGACGGCGATCAGCGGCAGCGGGCTGATGGCGATGCCGACGGCGGAGGGCAGCATCTGCCCGATCGGGTCCCCCACGGTCAGCTTCCCGCGGTCAGTGCGGGCAGGGTCCAGGTGCCGTCCAGGACGGCCGGATCGGCCGCGTACATGCGGATGACGACGGTGAACGGCCCGTTGGGTGCGGGCAGCCAGTTCGCGGCCCGCTGCGGGTCGGCGGGGCGGGTGTGCTGGACGTGCAGGGTGAGGCCGCCGTCCTGGTCGTAGACGAGCCCGGGGGTGCGGTCGCCGATGGAGTAGCGGTCGGCGGGGTTGTCCACCAGGAGGCGTTCGGGCAGGCGGTACATGGTGGCGGACCAGAAGAACCGGGCCTTGGGGAGCCGGTCGGCGGCGAAGTGGATGGTGTAGTCGCGGCTCGCTGCGTTCGGGGGCCGGTTGCCGGCGTCGTCGGTGACCCACCCGCCGTACCAGGCCTCGGCGGCGGGCAGCGCGTACAGGCCCTTGTCCGCGGCGACCGAGCGGGTCAGGTAGTCCTCGCCCAGCTGCTCGCGGGTGCCGAAGAAGGAGCTCGCGTCGGTCGCGGAGTCCAGAACGGCGGCCAGCCGCTCGCGGCCGTCGGCGATGCCCTGCTCCATGGCGGTGCGGACCTCGGGTGCGAGGTCGGCGGGCTCGAAGGTTCCGGAGCCGTCGACGCCGAGGGCGGCCAGGCGCTCGCGCAGGTCCTTCTGGGCGGGCAGGACGGGGAAGAAGCCGAGGAGGAAGTCCAGCACGGTGAAGAACTCGATGCTGGTGCCCGCCTCCTCCCGCCAGATGGGCCAGTCGGGCTCGGGCGCCGGGGCGGGGGTCTCGTGGCCGGTGAATGCGCTCAGCGGCCGCAGCCGGTACTGCTCCTGGACGGCCTTCAGGTCCGCCACGTCCGCGTCGGTGATCCCGGCGAGGTAGGTACGGCCCACGCAGCCCACGAGCTGGGTATCCGCGTGCAGCACCCCGGCGATCCCCTCGGGTGCCTGGCCGTCCCAGCCGGGCCCGGCGATCAGGTGGTCGCCCGCGTCCTGCCCGGTGGTGCGCGGGCCGACGAACCCGACGTAGGTGGTGTCGAGGTCGTGGAAGGGCATCACGTAGTAGCGGTTCATCACTGGCACCGACAGCACCCACGGCTCCGCGCGCAGGTCCAGCCACGCCCACGAGTACGGGGTGTCGTTGTTCGGGGTGACGACGTCCGTGTTCTCCGGCCGGGACGGCTGCGGGTAGTGCCTGAACGTTCCGAACCCGCCCGCGTAGCGGTGGTCGTCCGCGTCGACGGCCTGCGCGTACATCGTCCGATAGTTCTCCAGCATCGGATGCCCGTACAGCCAGCCCCGCGCCGCCGTCTCCCGTACCGTGTCCAGATCTGCACCGTTCATGCGCCGCCACCCTCTCCGCAGGAATATGCCCTATTTGTACTATCTGTGACCGGGGAGGCGCGGCACCGGCACGCAGGCCCGTCAGCACCTGACACCGACGGCAGGCGCGCCCACGGCCCGGGATGCGTGGGCGGGGGATCGCCCATAGCGTCTGGGCATGGGCGATGACGTGAGGCTTCCCGGCGGGCTCGGTTCGGTGCGGATGGACGGAGAGCTGCCCGAGCGCGAGGACCTGGGCCTGGTCTTCGACGAACTCGACCACCAGATGGCCTGTCAGGCGTACCTGTGGGCACTGCCGCTGGTGTCCTACGCGCAGTGGCAGCAGGTGCACCGGGAGGTGTTCGGGGCGGGCCCGTTCGACCTGGTCCATTACGTCACGTACCGGGACCGGCTCGGGCTGATCACCGCGAACGCCACCACCCCCTACATCCTGAACTTCGTCGACCTTGCCAGCACCGGCCCGCTGGTCATCGAGCTCCCGGCCGGCGCGACGGCGGGCGGGGTGTCCGACTTCTGGCAGCGTGAGATCGCGGTGATGGGCGAGATGGGCCCCGACCAGGGACAAGGCGGCCGCTACCTGGTCCTCGCGCCCGGGCAGCAGGCTCCGGCGGACACCGAGGGGCTGCGGGTGCTGACCTCCACCGGCACCAACATCATGTTCGGGTTCCGCACCCTGGACCCCGACCCCGGCCGCTCCAAGGAACTGGTGGACGCGGTCCGGCTCTACCCGCACGGGCAGCGTGACAGCGCGTCCGCCACCCGGATCGTCTCCCCGGACGGCCGTCCCTGGTCCGGCGACCAGCCGCGCGGCCTCGCCTACTGGGAGCGCCTGCACGCCATCTACCAGGACGAGGTCGTCGACGAACGCGACCGCTTCTTCCTCGCCATGCTCAAGCAGCTCGGCATCGAGAAGGGCAGGCCCTTCGCCCCCGACGAGCGCCTGGTCCGCATCCTCACCCGGGCCGCCGCCGCGGGCGAGCTCATGGCCCGGGCGAACTCCTTCGCCAAGCGGTTCGACGGCTCCCGGTACTGGGACGACCGGCAGTGGGATTTGGTGCTGATGCTGGACCGCTCCGACCAGCGCGCCGAGCACCACGACCAGCTCCTGGAGCGCGCGGCCTGGTTCTACGAGGCCGTGAGCTTCTCGGCCGCCATGAAGAGCCAGACCCCCGGTCAGGGCCAGGCATACCTGGCCACCTACACCGACACCGACGGCCAGTGGCTCGACGGCGGCCGCTCCTACACTCTGCACGTGCCCGCCGACGTCCCCGCGAAGCTGTTCTGGTCGGCCACCGTGTACGACGCCGCCACCCGCTGCCTGATCGACAACCCCCAGCAGCGCGGCGACCGCGGCTCGCGCGACCCCGACCTGACCTGCAACACCGACGGCTCGGTCGACCTGCGCTTCGGCCCCGAACCCCCCGCCAGTGGCGAGTCGAACTGGGTGCAGACCCTGCCCGGCCGGCACTGGTTCTCCTACTTCCGGTTCTACGGACCCCTGGAGCCGTACTTCGACCGCACCTGGAAGCTCGGCGACATCACCCCCACCTGACCCGCCGCCAGACACTCCCACGGCCACGGGAGGCACCAGGTGCAACCGGCCTGATCAGGCTGCCAGCGGTCCCTCGGCCGCCTGGCCAAGCGGGTTTGCTGCCTGGTCAGGCGGTGGGTCATCAGAGTGATCGTGGCCCAGTTGCGGTGGGCTTCGGACAGCCCGGGCCCGGGCGTCTCCGCGCACACCGTGGTCCTCGCGGCCGAAGGCGTCGTCGCCCGCGACTTCGTGGAGACCCTCGTACTTCCCGACGGCCGCACCGCCCTGGTCCAAGGGGATGCGTCTGGCCACGGCGTCGAAGCGGGACTGCTCGCCGTCCAGGCCAAGAGCGGCGTCGTCGCACTGCGCCTGGGCCGCAGCCCCGAGGTCGCCGCGGCCGCCGCCTGGTCCGCACTCGCCCGCGAGGACGAGCGGTTCACCACCCTGGTCGTCGTCCTGGTCGACCCCCGCCGCCGACGCATCACCTGGCTCAACGCAGGCCACGAGATCGCCCTCCTGCGCCGCGCAGACGGTTCCGTGCAGCCCCCTGCCGCGACCGGCCCGGTGATCGGCTCGTTTCTCACCGATCCCGAACACGCGTGGGGGACCCGCGAGACGGCATTCGAACCCGCGGCAGACCTGCCGAGGAGTGTCCGGCCCGGGAGGCGCTGGACCGCCTCGGTGACCGGTGGACTGCTCTCGTCGTGGCACTCCTGGAGGAACAACCGCGCCGGTACGGCGAGTTGAATCGCCATCTGGAGGGCGTGTCGGCACGAATGCTGACCCTGACCTTGCGGCGACTGGAACGGGACGGGGTGGTGCTGCGCCTGGTGAGACCCACCGTTCCTCCCCGCGTGGACTACGAACTCACCGATTCGGAGCGCGAGTTGTGCGAGGTGTTGGCGGCGGTGGCCCGGTGGGCGGACCGGCACGGCGCAGGCATCCGCCGCAGCCGCACCGAGTACGACGGCGGGCGGGTGGCCTGAGCCGCATCCGCCCGTGGTCGTCGTCGGCCTCGGTGGGTCCCCGGGCCGCTGGTCAGCTGCCGACCGCCGTCTGCCGTTCGAGGCCCTCCAGCCGCTGGAGCAGGTCGCCGCAGTGGGGGTCGCCGATGTCGGTCATGAGGGCCAGCGCCTTCCGACACAGGGGTTGGGCGTCCTGTGGGCTGCCCGCCTTCGGCCAGGCTCAGGCCGGGCCGGCTGGCTATCTGTTCGGCGGCCACCCGCAGCGCCAGCGGCAGCCGGCCGCAGCGGCGCTTTCGGCGTCGACCCGTTCGGGCCCAGCGTGCGGCTCAGCAGGTCCACCGCGTGGGACCGTGGCAGGGGCGCGAGGGTGATCCGCCGTGCACCGTCGCGTGCGACCAGGCCCGCCCATCCGGCTGCGGCTGGTGACCAACACCGGACAGCCCGGCGAGCCCGGCAGCAGAGGCCTGACCTGGGCTGCGTGGGCCGCGTTGTCGAGGAGGATCAGCACCCGCCGTTCTGCCAGGAGTGTGCGCAACAGGGCGCTGCGCTCCCCGATGGCGGACGGAATGGCGTCCGGTCGGCCCTGAGCGCGCGCAGGAAGCCGTCCAGCACCTCGTTCGGCTCCCGCGGACCGGCGCCGCTGCCGTGGCCGGCCAGGTCGGTGAAGAGCACACCCTCCGGGAACCGCGGTCTCATCCGGTGTGCCCAGTGCACGGCCGGCGCTGTCTTGCCGATTCCGCCCATGCCGTCGAGGATCCACACCCGGGGCCTGGTGGCGTTCGTACGGCCGGGTGCGGCCAGGGACGCGGGCAGTGCCTCGTCGAGTGCGCCCAGATCGGATGCGCCTCCGGTGAATGCGTGGGGTGGCGCGGGCAACTGGTCGGGGGCTCGGGAACCGCAACTGGCGGGTGCAGCTGCAGGTGTGGGCGCTGCCGACTCGGCCTGCCCCGGCGTCTGGGCCGTGGCTGGTGCGAGGCGGGAGACATCGACGCCGAGCGCCCGGGCGCAATGGGCTGCCAGTGCCTCGGTCCGGTTGCGTCGGCCGTTCTCCACCCGGCTGAGGTAGCTCTTGCTGTAGCGGGTGGCGTGTGCCAGTTCGGCGAGCGAGACGCCCTGCTCCTGCCGCAGTCGTCGCAGGCTCTCACCGAATTCCATCGTGCTCCCAGCTTTTGGTGATGTGCCGTCTGCGGGGGTGTGCTGCCCCGGTGTTGCCAACGCGCACCTGGCAACGGGCAACGCCTTGTCCGCTGCCCGGGTGCCCCGAAGGGTGGGGCCGACGGGCTGCCCCAGGGGGAGCCCGTCGCGCCAGCCTATACGCGGCCGGTCGCAGCCGTGTGTGTCCCGGCTGCGGTCCGGCGCGCGTTCGATGTGAACAGTCCCGAGGAGTCCAACGGTGCCAAGGGTGTCCTTCCGTCCCGCCGCGGCAGCCGTCGCGGTGTCCGCGGTCCTCGTGCTGGCTGCGTGCGGCTCGGGCGGGAAGGCGGCGTCCCCACCCGGTACGGCGGCGCCGACCCTGCTGCCCGGGCCCGTGCCGACGTCGGGCGGCACCGCGTCCGGTGCGGCCCCGGTCCCTACTGGCACGGGGGACTGGCACGGGGGCTTCGGCATCCACCTCTTCCCGGGCCCCCGGCGCGACCCCGCCGGTTCCGGGCCGGCCGAGCGGTACGGCCCTGCGGCCACCGGGTCGCCGGGCCGGCCCGGAACCGGGAGTGGGAAGAGTGGCGCCGACCTGGTCGGTGGCCGGACCGCGATCGGCGCCCTTGAGACCTTCCAGGGGCTCAGCGAGCACGACAAGTTCGTCTTCGTTGAAGTGACGAACAATACGGGCGGCATCCGGGTCGATGACTTCTTAGAAGACATCTCATTTGGGTGGGTTGAGTAGACTCCGAGTGTGCTGATCGTTGAGCGGCTGGTGCCGGATGAGCTGTGGGAGTTGTTCCAGTTGG
>NZ_JBHXDN010000133.1:0-6399 GCF_042726075.1 Kitasatospora sp. NPDC127035
TCGCGCTGATCACCGACGCCATGGGCGCAGCCGGCATGGGCGACGGCCTCTACCCCCTCGGCCCCCTCCAGGTCGAGGTCAAGGACGGCGTGGCCCGGCTGGTCGAGGGCGGCGCGATCGCCGGCTCCACCCTCACCCTGGACGTGGCGTTCAAGCGCTCCGTCGCCGTCAACGGGCTGACCCTCAACCAGGCCGTCGAGTCGCTCTCCACCGTCCCCGCCCGCCTGCTCGGCCTCGCCGACTCGGTCGGCACGCTGGAACCCGGCAAGAACGCCGACCTCGTGGTGCTCGACTCCGCCACCCACGACCTGGTCGCCGTCATGCGCCGCGGCGAGTGGATCACCGGGGCCGACCGCTTCGCCCCGCTCGGGTCCGCCTGACCCGCCCGGACCCGCCGGTGTCCGCCTGCGCCCGCCGGCAACGGAACGGCCGCCCGCTCCCCTCGGGGAACGGGCGGCCGTTTCGCGTGGACGGGCCGGCCGGATCAGCCGGCGGCCTCCAGCACCACCTGGTCGACCAGGATCGCTCCGCTGCCCGCCGGCACGGTGAGCGTGATCGTGTTCGCCCCCGCCTGGAGCGGCGGGGTTATGTACGTCGTGTACCAGGAGGCCGCCGGCTCCTTCCCCGGCGAGTAGTTCTTGAAGGACAGCCCACCGGGCCAGTCCTTGCCGTTCACCGAAGCCACGGCCTTCACGTCGGTACCCGGGTTGTTGAAGTGCACCGTGAACTTGTACGTCCCGGCCGCCGCCAGCTCGCCGTTCCAGCTGACCGAACCGCCCGGCTGCAGCGTCAGGTAGGCGCCGTCCGCCGACTTGGTGCCCTTGACGGAGTTCCCGGACGGCGCGTTCTGCCCCTGCAGGCCGCTCGCGTCGACGGTGGCGGGGCCGGTCACCGGGGTCGCCGAGGCCGTCGCCGAGGCGGGGGCCGTCGGGCTCGTGCTGCCGGTGCCGCCCGGCGTGGCCGGGGCGCCGGTCGAGCTGGTGGCGCCCTTCGCGTTCGTGTCCTTGTCCTTGTCCGGGTCCCCGCCCGAGAGGGCTATCCCGGCGCCGATCGCGACGGCCGCGACCACCGCCACGGCGCCGATCACCGCACCCTTGCCCCGGCCGCCGCCCGGCCGCTCCTCCCCCGGCTGCGGCCGGGAGTGCTCGGCGTAACGGGCCTGCTGGGTCGGGGCGCCGCCGCCGTACTCGGGGTGCTGCGCGGGCACTCCGCCGTACTCGCCCTGCGGCGGGTACGGCTGCCCGGGCTGCGGCGCCTGCGGGTAGCCCGGCTGGGCCGGGTAGGGCTGCTGGGGCCGGGCCTGCTGCCCGTACTGGGCGCGGCCGACCTCCATCGGGCGGCTGTACGGCGTGCGCGGCACGCCCTGCTGCGGCTCGGACGGCTGGGCCGCCGCCGCACCGTCGGCAGGACGGTACAGATAGCCGAACGGGTCGTCGTCCTGAGGGGTGCCGCCCTCCGGGCCCTGGGGCACTCCGCTGTTTCCGGCGGTCGTCACGGTGGTCAACTCCCCCATCGCGGTCGCGCCGCCGGGCTGCCGTGCCCCCGGCGCTGGTCGTGGTCGCTTGTACCCGGGAACACTACCTGTCCTCGGCGACGCCCCGAAAAGACCCCTTGACGACCAGCGGGTAGCTTTCGCCCGGAACGACCCGCTCACGCGGCCCGGAACCTCCGGTCACCGCCCCGGCCGGCCTCCCCGCAGGGTTCCACCACCGGGTTCCCCCGCCGGGCTTCCTCAGCCGGCCCGCCGGTGCGAGCGCTCGCCCCTGGCCCCGCGCACCGAGCCGCCCCTGGCCCGCTTCTCGTCGTACATCCGCTCGTCCGCGGTGTGCAGCACCTCTTCGATGCTCATCCCGCAGCCCGCCCAGCCGACGCCCAGGCTGACGCCGACCCGCATCGCCCGGCCGTCGATCCGCATCGGCGGGATGATCGCGTTGCGCAGCCGGTGGGCGAGGTCCTTGGCCTCGTCGCGCCCGATCCCGTCGGCCAGCACCACGAACTCGTCACCGCCGAGCCGGGCCACCGTGTCGCCGTCCCGCACGGCCCCGCTGAGCCGGCGGGCGACCTCGACCAGCACGGCGTCGCCGGCGTTGTGGCCGAACCGGTCGTTGATCGACTTGAATCCGTCGAGGTCGCAGAAGAGCACCGCGAGCCCCTTCTCCACGACGACCGGGCCGCCCGAGCGGAACGGTCCCGACCAGACCTCGCCGCCGGACCCGTGATCGGCGGGCACGACCGCGTGCACGTGCTCGCCGTAGCCGGCCGGCCCCGGGTTCGCACCGGCGGCCGCCGACGGGTACCCCTCCGGAAGGCCGTAGCCGTGCGCGGGCCCGGACCGCACGTCGGTCCCCTCCAGGCCCTCGTAGGCGGCGTGCGCGCTGTAGGAGTCGGCCACCGCGTACCCGGCGCCCTGGTAGCCGCCGCTCCCGTAGGGGACGTCGGCGGGGCCCGGCTGGTGTCCGGCGGCGCCGACCGTCTGCGGCTGGCCGCAGAGCCGGCGCCCGAGCCGGGCCTTGAGCTCGGCGCTGTTCGGCAGACCGGTGAGCGCGTCGTGGCTGGCCCGGTGGGCGAGCTGGAGCTCGTGCCGCTTCCGGTCCTCGATGTCCTCGACGTGCGTGAGCAGGAAGCTCGGCCCCTCCGCGGCGTCGGCGACGATCGAGTTGCGCAGGCAGACCCACTGGTAGCCGCCGTCCCGCCGGGAGAGGCGCAGTTCAGCCCGGCCGCTCTCGGCGCTGGTGCGCTCCAGCAGCGCCCGGTCGTCCGGGTGGACGAGGTCGGCGAAGCTCTGCTGGCGGAGCACCGCGCGAGGGCGGCCGAGCAGACGACAGAGCGCGTCGTTGACCCTGGTCAGCTGACCGCGCCCGGCCCCGTGCAGCTCGGTGATGGCCATCCCGCTGGGCGCGTACTCGAACGCCTGGCGGAAGCTCTCCTCGCTGGCCCGCAGGGCCTGCTGCTCCTTCTCCAGGCGGGCCAGCGCGCGTTGCATCTCGGCCCGCAGGCGGGCGTTGCCGATCGCGATGGAGGCCTGCAACGAGAACATCTCCAGCGCCTCGCGGGTCCAGGCCCCGGGCCGCTTGCCGCTGCGCGGGCGGTCGACCGAGAGGACGCCGAGCAGGTCGCCGCCGGCGCTGTACATCGGGGCGAGCAGACCGTCGGCCGGGTGCCAGTCGTTGGCGTAGACGGGCATCGGGCCGTCCCCGATCCAGCGCGGGATGTCGCTGGCAACGGCCCAGCCCCGGTCATAGGGGAGGAAGCGCAGGGTGCCCCAGTGGTCGCTGACGCCGAGCAGCCGGTCCCAGGACTCGCGGGAGCCCACCTGGCCGAGGAGGACGGAGGGGCCGCCCATGGCGCTCTCCTCCAGCTCCCAGACGGCCGCCACCACGAGGTCGCCGTCCGGCCGGACCAGGCTGACCGCGGCGGCGTCGAAGCCGAGTCCGTGCACCGCGCCCTCGACCACGGCCTGCAGCGTGCCCGCCAGGCTGCGGGCAGCGTTGAGGTCCGCCACGACCCGGTGCAAGGTGCGGAGGGTCGCGAGACGGACGTACGGCTCCGACTCGGCTTCCATGCGGGGGCTCCCCGGCTGCTTCGGATAGGTCTTGATTGGTTATCGTCCGATTGCCAGAAGAACTGAATCACAGGGAGCACAGCGTTCGGCACGCTCGGTCAGCAATAGGTCGCCACTTGTGACTTAAATCACACGACCCTAATGCGCCCTTCATCAGCCCATCTGTCCCATATCTGGACATAAGCCCTTATCGGAACATTTATCCTGGTCGGCCGGATCGGCCGCGCACTGAAGTCGGCTGCCCGCCGGGCAGGCCCTCCACTTCACTCCTGGGGGTGAGAGCGGCCGCGAACCGTAACCTCGGCCCCATCTCGAAGGCCCGCAGCGAGGGCCGCACCGCGGGACTGCGCCACGGACTGCACCCCGGACTGCGCCGCTGGTCCTACGACCAGGGCCCGATGCCGTTCCGCCCGGTCGCGGGCTACCGTGCGCTACGTGTACTCGTCCCCGCAGCCCGAGGCTGCCTCCCAAGCAACGCCCGACGAGTTCCGGGCGGCGCTCTCCCAGCTCGCCGCCGGAGTGAGCCTGGTGACCGTCCACGACCCGGAGGACGGCGAGGACGTCGGGATGACCGCCACGTCCTTCCTCTCCGTGTCGCTGGAGCCGCCACTGGTCCTGATCTCCGTCCGCGAGGACTCCCGGATGGACGAGGTACTCTCCCGGGCCGACACCTGGGCGGTCTCGCTGCTCACCGAAGGACACAAGGCGCTCGGCTCGCGGTTCGCCATGAAGGGCCGGCTCAGTGACCGGCTGCTGTTCGCCGAGGCCCCGCACCGCCGCGGGGCGTTCAGCGACGCCCCGCTGATCGACGGCGCGCTCGCCACCGTGGAGTGCCGCACCGAGCAGCGGATAGCCGCCGGAGACCACACCCTGCTGCTCGGCCGCGTCCTGGAGGCACTGGTGCCCGACCCGGGCGGCCGTCCGCTGCTCTACTTCCGCGGCGGCTACCGCACCCTGGGCTGACCCCGGCGGGGGCTCCGGTCCCCCCGGCCCCTGCCGCCCGGCGGGCCGCCGTCCTTCCCGACCGACGGCCACCGGCCTGCCGGGCCCGCGTACCGACCGGGCCCGGTCCCGCGTCCGGCCCGCTCTGCCCGCGGGCTACTCGCCCTGCGGGGACCGCCGCCCCTGCTTCAGCTCCGAGCGGTGCCGCTTGTTGGTCAGCCGCCGCTCGACCATGCCCTTGCTGGGCCTGGTCGCCCGGCGGGCCTTCGGCGGCGGCGCCGTCGCCTCCCCGAGCAGGGAGGCCAGCCTGGCCGCGGCGACCTCGCGGTTGCGCCACTGCGAGCGGTGCTCGGAGGCGCGGACCACCAGCACCCGCCCGTCCACCAGCCTGCCCGCCAGCCGCTCCAGCGCGCGCTGCTTCCAGACGTCGGGCAGCGCGGCCGAGGCCGCCAGGTCGTAGCGGAGCTCGACCTGGGTGTCGGACGTGTTGACGTGCTGGCCACCGGGGCCGGAGGAACGTGAGAAGCGCCAGACGAGCTCGGCGTCGGGGACGACCACCGATCCCCGGACGCGAATGGGCTCGGGCATGCGCCCATCATCCCGCGCCGGGCCCCCGCCGGTCACCCGGTTATCCGACCCGGCGCGCAGCCCCGACAATGGCCTGTGTGATCGAGCTCGGCTACTCCCTCTCCAACCGCTTCCCCGACCCCCCGCAGACCGACTACCGGACCGCGACCACCCACGCGCTGCGGTACGACCTGTTCTGCGGCGACGTCTACCTCGACGCCGAGGGAGCGGAGCTGTCCACGGCCTGGGGATGGGTCCCGGTGCTGGACTTCGCCTGGGCGCTCTGCGACATCGCCGAGGAGCTGGACCGCGACCCGGCCGGCGGTCGCGCCGCCCGGGTGCAGACCGCCGACCTCGACTTCACCCAGAACACCGAACTGCTGCGTTTCGCCCGCCGGTTCAACTGGGTCGAGGTCACCGCCACCTGGCTGCCCGACGAGCCGCCGGCCGTGATCCGTCACGGCGACCTGAGGCGCGAAGCCCGCGACTTTCTCCAGGACACACTCGCCGACCTCTTCGACATGCACCCCGATCTCGCCGACAATCCGGCCATCTGGTCACTTCAGGGCCGGTTCCGTCGAATCTGACGGGGAATACCCGAACCCGTGCCGGCGACGGAAATCCGTCGACCCGCGTGGAACCATCTCCGCCGGTTCCCGCGTTATCCCGGCAAAAGCAATCGAAGGGACAGCACACACCATGCCAGTGAGCCTCTCCAAGGGTGGCAACGTCTCGCTGACCAAGGAGGCCCCCGGCCTGACCGCGGTCACCGTCGGCCTCGGCTGGGACGTCCGCACCACCACCGGCGCAGAGTTCGACCTCGACGCCAGCGCGATCGTGCTGAACGCGGACGGAAAGGTGCTGTCCAACGGCCACTTCGTCTTCTTCAACAACACGAGCAGCCCGGACAACACCGTCGTCCACACCGGTGACAACCGCACCGGCGAGGGCGCCGGCGACGACGAGGCGATCAACGTCAACCTCGCCACGCTGCCGGCCGAGGCCACCCGGATCACCTTCCCGGTCTCGATCTACGACGCCGTCGCCCGGTCGCAGAACTTCGGCCAGGTCCGCAACGCCTACATCCGTGTGATCAACGCCGCCGGTGGCGCCGAGATCGCCCGCTACGACCTCTCCGAGGACGCCGCCACCGAGACCGCCATGATCTTCGGCGAGCTCTACCGCAACGGCGCCGAGTGGAAGTTCCGCGCCGTCGGCCAGGGGTACGCCTCCGGCCTGGCCGGCATCGCCCAGGACTTCGGCGTCCAGCTCTGACGTCGCCCCCTGCGGTCCCCGGAGCGCCCGTCCCGCCACCCGGCGGACGGGCG
>NZ_JBHXDN010000134.1:0-6281 GCF_042726075.1 Kitasatospora sp. NPDC127035
TGCGGGGTTCGGGGAGGGTGGGGCTGTCGTCGGCGACGGAGACGCGGACGGTGCGGGTGGGGAGGAGGACGACCACGACGGTCGGGGCCTGGCAGTCCGCGTGGCGCCAGGCGTTGACGTACAGCTCGTGGAGGGCGAGTTCGGCGTCGCGGATCAGGTCGTCCGGCCAGCAGGCGAGGGCGAGCACGTCCCGCAGCTCCTCGCGGGCGGCGGACCAGTCGGGCGGGTTGAAGGCACGCATGGGGAACCTCCGAGTGAGGTCGTGCGAGTGGGGAGGGTGAGCGTCGGCGGATGCGTCACCGTGAGCCAGGCCCGGCCATGGCTGCTCTGCGGTGCGAGAGGGCAGCAGGCGCCTGCCGCCCGTACGAACAAGCGTTACTGACGACCCGTCGGATCGCTGTGACATTGACGATAGCCCAGAGCGTCTTCAATTGAAGGCGCGATCTGGAAGATTCCCCCTTGCGGGGGAACCGCAGCATCCGGGCCGCCCACGCATGGTTGGACCGCCTCATGGCGCGCGCGGCAGACTGGTCCCAAGCCACCCCGAAAGGACGACATGCCGCTTCGACGCGACCCGACCTTGCGCCAGCGCCGTCTGGGCGCCGAGATGCGGAAGATGCGAGAGCAGGCCGGTCTCGGCGGCAGTCAGCTCGCACGCGCCCTCGGGCTGAACCCCACGCAGGTCACGCAGATGGAAACGGGCAAGATCGGCGTCAGCTCCGACAGGCTACGGACGGTGGCCGCCGCCTGCGCGTGCAGAAACACTCCCTTGATCGACGCCCTCGCCGACATGGCGGTGGAACGAAAGAAGGGCTGGTGGGAGGAGTACCGGGGAGCCCTGGCGACCGACTTCCTCGAAGTGGCAGAGGTCGAGGGCCACGCCCGAAGGCTCTACACCTGCACGACCACGTACATTCCCGGTCTTCTCCAGACGCGTTCCTACGCCGCAGCGGTGTTCGCGCGCGCCACGCCACTTCCCACACAGCAAGACATCGACCTGAGAACCGAATTCCGGATGAAGCGGCAACAGGTCCTTCACTCTCAGCAGGTCCCCTACCTGGCGTTCATCCACGAGGCAGCACTGCGCATGCAGTTCGGTGGACCAAGGATCCTCGTGGAGCAGCTTTCCGCTCTCGCAGGTGCCTCCGAGATGTCTGGCGTCTCGATCCGGGTGATGCCGTTCAGCGCCGACACCTTTCCCGGGTCCAGCGAGAACCTCACCTTCGCCGAGGGTGTGACCCCCGAGCTGGACACCGTGCAGATGGACGTCGCCCAAGCCGTCCAGTTCTTCGACTCGCCAGCACACCTGGCAAGCTACCGATCAGTGTTCGCTCGATTGGAAGCCACCGCCCTACCCGAGGATGAGTCACTGGAGCTCATTCGATCCGTCATGAAGGAAGTTGAGGGTAGGTATGCCTGACCAGGATTGGCAGAAGTCCACCTTTAGCGGTGCACACGACGAGTGTGTCGAGATCCGCACCGTCGATGGGGCGGTAGAGCTGCGGGAGTCCGATGACCCCGGCGTCATGGTCCACACCGACTCCATCACCTTCGCGAACCTCCTCCAAGCCATCAAAGCCGGCGAACTCGACCACCACGCCTGACCACAGGCGGCGGATCTGTAGCGTCGATACCCAGATCACGGAGGCCCCATGACCACCCATGCTTGGCAGAAGTCCAGCTACAGTGGCGCCTCCAGCGAGTGCGTCGAGGTCCGACCGGCTGGAGGCATCGTCGAGCTCCGCGAGTCCGACGACGGGGACGTCATCCTCCGCACCACACCAGTCGCTTTCGCGAACCTCCTCCACGCCATCAAGGCCGGCGAACTCGACCAGCATGTCTAACCTCCGGCGGTGAAACTGCAGCGCCGATGCCCTCCCCACCCAGATCGCGGAGGCCCCATGAGCACCCATGCTTGGCAGAAGTCGAGTTACAGCGCAGCGAACAACGAGTGCGTCGAAGTACGTCTCACGGACGGGCTGATCGAGCTCCGCGAGTCCGACGACGGAGACGTCATCCTCCGCACCACCCCGACCGCATTCACCGGTCTCCTCCACGCCATCAAGGCCGGCGAACTCGACCACCACGCCTGACCTCCGAACGATCCGGAGCACGAAAGCCCCGCCCCGCCAAGCTGGGTGCTCGGCGGGGCGGGGCTTTTGCGATACCAGGACGTTCCCTCCGGATCGCCACTCGGCCCGAACGAGGAATCCCCCTCCCCCGGAGCCCGGCCCGACAGGTGGCCCGGTCCCCGGAAGGGCCGACGCGTCGTCCTCCGGTCCCGCACCGGGGCGAACACCAGGACCGCCGGCAGCCTCGACGCACCCGGGTCCACGGGCCGGCAGCCCCGACCGCCACCACATCGCCCTCCGATCCCGGCAACTGACGGACAGTCAGCCCAGCAAGCCTGATGCGCTGCGGTCCCCCGATCGCTACCATCCCTGTCGACACAGCTATCAGCGTGTGGCCGAGACGTACTGGGGGGGCCAGGGGTCATGTCCGAACTGCTCGCCGACATCACTGCGATTGCTCCGTATTTCACCGTCGCTGCAACCACCTTCGGGACACACCTGACACAGGAAGCCGCCCAACGCGTAGCCGGGGGAACCCTGGACGCGGGCCAGGGATTCTTCCGTCGGCTCTTCGGACGCCACTCCGACGAGGTGGCCGAAGCCCTCGACCGTCACCACCTGCCCGAGGAACAGGTGGACACCCTGCTCAGCGGCCTCGGTGATGCCGAGCGCCTCCGTCTCGCCCAGGCACTGTCCTCGTGGCTCGGCAGCGCGACGACGAGCGGCCTCTCCGCGGAACGGCTGGTGGACCTCGTCCGAACGGCGCCCGCCGGGCCCGTCACGAACACCTCGACCGGCGACCGGACGATCGTCGGCGGCAGCTTCGGCGACAACAACACCTTCAACTTCGGCGACACCCGGTGACGGAACCCCCGGCCGCGAACGGGCCGCCATCCGTCACCTCGACCGGCGACCGCACGATCGTCGGCAGCACCATCGGCGCGGGCAGCATCTTCAACTTCGGCAACGGGCGGAACGGCGACTCGCTGCCGGTCGTGGTCCTGCTGCCGCTCCTGGCAGCGGTCGCCGCCGCCGTCTACGCCGTCCTGTCCTGGCCGGGAGGTCCGCAGCACCAGTACCTCTGGTTCTACCTCGCCCTCTCCGCCGCGTTCGTCGTGGCCGTCCTGTGCGTCATCGGCGGGGCGGCCGCGAAGGGCCCGAAGGGGTCGGCGCCCGCAGCGGTGCCGAGCAAGCCGTCCACGGCCGGCCTGTTGCTCCTGTCCTCCGCGCTGGTCCTCGCGCTCCTCGGTCTGGCCGGACTGGAGGACGTCCGGCGCAACGGCGAGATCACCGTGGAGATCTCCGTCCGGGGCGGCCAGCCCCTGGCCGGCGCCGTCGCCGGGACGCGCACGCTGGTGGTGCCCGCCTCGACGGCCGACAACGTCCGGGACCACCTCCGCCTCGCGCTGACGGTCTCGGACGACAACCCGACGTCCCCCACCTGTGTCCACAAGACGACGGCGACACTGACGCCGACCACGCCGGGAGTCACCCCGACGACCAAGCGGGTGCCCGCGCAAGCCGTCGTCGAGTTCGACCTCGGCGGGAGCCGCGGCGAGGTGACCATCGACGTCACCGTACGCACCGGGCCCGGCTGCAGCATGCAGGTGGCGGCACGCGGAACGCTCTTCAACGACTGACGACGATCCTGGGGGAAGCACGTGACGGGTAAGCGTCGGGACGTACCGGCGATCCGGGCTGCCGCCGTGGCCGCCCTCCTCGCCCTCACCGGCTGCGGGGGCGAGGCGAAGAAGCCCCTGCTCGGCGAGGGGAAGCAAGTACGGGTCGGGGTGAAGAGCGACCAGCCGGGGACCGGCCTCGAACTGCACTCCGGCGAGTTCGTCGGGCTGGACGTCACCGTGGCCAGGGAACTCCTGGAACGGGTCAACGGGGGCACGCCGTTCTTCGACGGCGTCCTGTCCAAGAACCGCGCCCCCTTCCTGCGGAACGAGACCTTCGCCCTCGTGGTGGCCACCTACTCGATCACCGAGCAGCGCATGCGGCCGTTCAAGGAGAACGGCGAGGGGGAGGGTCTCGACTTCGTGGGCCCGTACGCCTCCGGCCAGCAGGGCGTCCTCGTGCGGGCGGACGACCGCGACCGGTTCCGGAGCACCGGCGACCTCGACGGCAAGCTGGTGTGCGTCTGGCGGAGCACGACGTCCGCGTCGGAACTGAACAAGCCCTCCTACAGCAAGGTGCGGCTGAGCGAGCAGGAGGACGCGGGGACCTGCGTCAAGGAGCTCAAGGAGGGGAGGGTGGACGCGGTCTCCACCGACCAGCTGATCCTCTACGGCTTCATGGAGGCGGAACCCACGCTCGCGGTCGTGCCGGAGATCGCGTTCGGGGCGGCCAACGACTACGGCGTCGCCCTCGCGAAGGGCCACCGCAAGGACTGCGAGATCCTGCGGGAGGCCATGAAGAAGTACGCGGTGAGCAACGAGTGGGACCGCGACTTCCAGAACAACCTGCCCAAGGTGCCGTTGGACACGCGCAACGAGGCCAGGCCCACGGCGTCCGAGATCGACGCCCTGTCCTGCCGCGACGGCGTGGGCAACGCAGCCGTGAACTGACCGGGAACACCACCCCCGCTCCCCCGGAGTAGGAAGTCGGCCGGGCCGACTTCCTGCACCGGGGGCAGCCCTCCCGACGCCCGCAACTCCATGTCCCCGGGCCCGGTGGCAACCGGTCGGCAGCATCGCCACCGGGCCCGGGGACCTGCCGGGCCAAGCCGTTCGAACGCGGCCGAGGAGGCCGAGCCGGGCCCGGGCCGTTCCGCGTTCGCCGAGTGGTCGACCAATGGTCGGCAGCCGAGGCGTACTGTCGGCGCATGGCTATCGAGCACCTTGGAGATCGCCTGGCCGAGCTCCGGAGGATGGCCGATCTCACGCAGGAAGGTCTGGCCACGAAGGCCGGCATTTCCGTGGACGTGGTCCGAAAGCTGGAGCAACGGCGGAAGTAGTCAGCACGGCTGCCCACCCTGCACGCCCTCGCCAAGGGCCTCGACGTCGAGCTGACGGCGCTGCTGGGCGACCCACCGGCCGTCCCCTCGACCGGGGACACCGAACCACCGGAGCTCGTGGCCGTGCGCCGTGCGATCACGCCGCCGCTCTTCGCTCCACCGCCCACCCCGGACAGTGCCGACGACCTCTCACTTCCCATGCTCAGGGCCGAGATCGCCGACGCGTGGACGCTCTACCACGAGGCCGACTTCGGTCGCGTGATGAGCATGCTTCCCGAGATCATCGGTGATGCGCGTCTCGCTGCCGCCGTCGGCAAGGGGCAGGACCGACCGGCAGCGCAGCATGCCCTGGGAAAGGCACTGCAACTAGGCGGCCACCTCGCCATTCGGCTGGGTAAGACCGATCTCGGACTGTCCAGTCTGGAAAGGGCGATGGCAGCGGCGGACGCCTCCGGGGACCCGCTCCTGGCAGCGATGGTGTGCAACTCCGTGGCCTGGGCGTATCAGCGGCAGAACCGGCTCGACGATGCCCGGTACCTGGCCGTGCACGCCGCCGACGAAGTGGAGCGGGGCCGCATCACCGACGCCGACGGGCTGCGCGTCCGGGGTGGCCTGCTGATGTCGGCGGCCACGAGTACCGCTCGGGGTGGGGACTTCGAAGGCGCTTCGGACATGATGCGCACCGCCGAGAAGGCAACGACCGGGCTCGCTCGCCTGCCCGCCACCTCGGACGGTCGCATGGTCAGCGTGTTCAGCCGCTCCTCGGTCCGTATCGAGCGCGTGCGGCTGGCTGTGCAGCACGCCCGTCCGGATGAGGCGCTGAGGGTGGCCCGAGGAATGAGACTGAGCGCGGCCGACACGGCACGGCACCAGCCATCCGACACCACCACATCGAGAGGAGCCCCAAGCATGGGCAAGCACGGCGGCGGCAAGGGCGACGGCAAGGGCGGCAAGCAGCAGGACGACAGCAACAAGGGCTCGGGGCACGGCGGCGGCGGGTCCGACGAGGGCGGCAACACCTCCGACGGCTCGTCCCCGGCGAGCGGCAAGTGACCGGCACAACGCACCGGGAGGCGAGCCCCTGTGGGCTCGCCTCCGCGCTGTTGGCCGGTGGCGCACTACCGCTCCAAGGCTGACTTCAGTCGAGATGGTCGGAGCGGGGACGCCGACTCCGGTGGATCTCTGATCGCCGCCGACGGACTCGCGGTCGCGGGGGCCGGGAGGGGGGGGGCGGCGCGGCCCGGGGGCAC
>NZ_JBHXDN010000135.1:0-6140 GCF_042726075.1 Kitasatospora sp. NPDC127035
GGCCGAAGGAGCCCGGGCCGGCCCGCCCCCGCGGTCCGGCGCCGCCCACCGCCGCCCACCGCGACACCCGGCGCAACACCCGGCCCCTCCCGGACGACCGGGTGTCCGGCAGGGCGTGCGACCGCGCGCGCAGGTCACCGGCCGTGCGATCGAACCGGTCCCCCGCGTACCCCCTCGTCAGCTCCACGGGGCACCTAGAATGAGGACCCGGGTCCGCTCCGCGGGCCCGGGTCATCGGGAGTGGTCGGTCCGCGCACGCACCGGGCGTGTGCACGGGGTGAGGGAAGGGGTGGGCCGTGTCCGACACAGGCTCCGTTGCGTCCACGCTCGCGGCGAAGCTGGACCGGCTGTTCGACGTCGTCCGCCGCGCGGACCGCGAGCAGTACAGCCACGAGGAGGTCGCCCGGGCCTGTCGGGAGGCGACCGGCGAGAGCTTCTCCGCCACGTACCTCTGGCAGCTGCGGACCGGCCGCCGGGACAACCCGACGAAACGTCATCTGGAGGCGCTGGCACAGTTCTTCCAGGTCCCGCCGACCTACTTCTTCGACGACCGGCAGAGCGCACGGATCGCCGAGGAGCTGGCGCTGCTGGGAGCACTGCGCGACGCGGGCGTCCGGGACGTGGCGCTGCGCGCGGTGGCCCTCTCGCCCGAGGGCCTCGGCACGATCAGCGACATGATCGAGGCCATCGCCCGCCGCGAGGCCGGTGGCAGGTAGCGGAAATCGACGTCGAAGCGGTTCTCCCCGCGCTCCCCCGTCCGTAGGATCGCCTCCCGACCGGGGCCGGTCGGACAGCAGGGGGGCAGGCGTGGGGCATTCGCGTGGGGTCGACCATGAACTCTGGCAGCGATGTCGGGGCATCGCGGAGTCGATACCGCTTCCCGACCCGTTCGGCATCACGGCACTGACCGAGTCACTCACCCGGCTGCGCGGCAGGCCCATCGAGCTCATGCCCCTCTCCGGCCCGGCGCCCTCGCCGTGCGGCGTCCTGATCAGCACCGACCGCGCGGACTACATCGGCTACGCGGTCGACACCACGGCCCTGCACCAACAGCACATCGTGCTGCACGAGATCGGTCACCTGCTCTGCGCGCACACGGGTGGCGCGGGACTGAGCACGGTCGTGTCGCGCGTGCTGACACCCCAGCTGCCGGACGAGCTGGTCCGCCGGGTGCTCGGCCGGTCGGTCTACACGGAGCGGCAGGAGCAGGAGGCGGAGCTCGTCGCCTCGCTGACGCTGCACCGGGCGCTGCAGCGTCCCCGGTCCACCGCGATCGGCCGGCTGGCCGACCGGACGGCGCAGTGGTGGCGCACGATCGGCCGGCCGGGGCCGCGCGGCGCGGCGTGGCACGGGTGACGGGGTGGCCGACACCGGCAGCCTGCTTCGCCGGTGCCGTCAGCCGCTGGGACGACCGGGGCGGCCGGGCGCGCGCCCGGCGTGACCACCGCAGGCTGGACCCGCTCTGGTCGGCGATGAGGTCGGTGGTCCCGGAGATCGAACTCGTCACCCAGGACCGGAACGTCGGACGGGCGAGGGCCCGGCGGCAGGACATCCGGTTCGCCCTGTACCGGCGGATCATCGAGATCCGTGACGCGCAGCTGTCCCTCCGGTCCCATCTGCATCCTCACGTCCCGCTCTGGGTGGCGGAGGTGCTCGGCCCGGCCCGTGCCGAGGAGTTCGCCGTCGTGGTGGAGGCCGCCGCCATCGCCGCCGTCCTGGAGGCGGCCCGGGCCCGGCACCACTTCCCCGCCGGGCCCGGCGAGGGGTGCGTGCCGCACCCGCTGGTGGCCGACCTCCGCGAGGAGGCGGCCTGGCTGGTCAGGGTCGCCGCCGCGTACACCGGTTCGCCGGCGGTGGCCCACGTCCGCAGGCGGGTGCGCGAGGAGCTGGCCAGGGCGGCGGCGGTACCGCACTGACCGGACGCCGCCGCCCCCGCCGCCCCTGCCGCCCCCGTTGCGCGGGGCAGCGGGAACGGCAGGGGCGACGGGGGCGACGGGTGCGGCAGGGGCCGCCTGGTCCGGCGGGGCGAGGGAACGGCGCGCCCGGTGGGACGCGGGACGGACGGTGTCAGGCGCGGGCCAGCTCCGGCATCAGCTCGTACACCTGCCCGGCGGACTCGGGATCGGCCTCCAGGCAGGCGAGCAGGTCGGCCCTGGCGTTGTCCACCCGGTCGAGTCCGATGAGGCAACGCGCCCGCTGCAGCCGGGCGTCCACGTCCTCGGTCGAGTCGACCACCTCGTCGAGGAGCCGGAGCGCCTCCCCGAACCGCCCGGCGTCGTGGTGGACCACGGCCAGGTTGAACCGGATGCCGGGCTCCGTCGAGAGCTCGACGGCACGCGCCAGGTTGCTGCCGGCCGCGTCCAGATCGCCTTCCTGGTAGCGGAGTTCACCGATCAGCGCCCACGCCTGGGCGCAGCCGGGGTCGGCGGCGAGCGCGGCCGCGTAGGACTCGGCGGCTGCGGTTCCCTCACCCTCGGCGGCCAGCAACTGGCCCTTGAGGCACAGCAGCCGGGGGTTCTCCGGATCGCCCGCGAGACCGGCCCGGACGTCCTCCCGGGCGAGCCGGTACTCACCCGCCTCGAACAGCAGGGAGGCCCGGTTGAGGCGGGCGTCACGGAACTCCGGGTCGAGCTGGAGGACGTACCCGAAGTCCGCCACCGCCGCGTCGGTGTCGCCGAGTTCGGCCAGGACGTCGGCGCGGTTGAAGTAGGCCTCGGGGAAGGGTGGCGAGAGCCGGACGGCGCGGTCGTAGTCGGCGAGCGCCTGTTCCGGACGGCCGAGTTCGCGCCAGAGCATGCCCCGGTCGAAGTAGTACTCGGAGTAGTTGGGGTCGCACTCGATCACCGCGGTGTAGTCGGCGACGGCTTCGGCGTGGCGGCGGAGGCCCGCGTACACCTGAGCGCGGTTGTAGCGGAGCACGGAGCGGTGCAGCGCGTGCTCGTGCGGCTCCAGCGTCTCGTCGAGGGTCGCGATGCAGCCGTCCAGCAGCGTCAACGCCGCTTCGAGGCGGCCCTGGTGGACCTCGATCAGCGCGAGCCCGTTGCGGTTGAACACCACGCGCGCCTCCCGCTCCTTCGGGTCCGGGTGCCAGCTGGCGAAGGCGATCGCCTGGTTGACCCAGCCCCGGGCGAGCCGGTGGTCGCGCCGGTCGGTGTCGAAGTGCCGGGTGTGGAGCATCGCCGTGGCGTACGCGGCCTGCATGTGGACCTCGGGCGAGGCGCTGAGCGCCCGGGCCTCGTCGTACAGCGGCAGCGCCAGATCGGCCAGGCCGAGCGCGGCGAAGGAGGTGGTCATCTTGGTGGTGAAGGCCCACCAGTGGGTCGGGTGGCTCTCGTGGGTGACGAGCTGCCGCCCGCGCTCGCCGAGGTCCACGACGGCGTGGTAGTAGCCGAGGTCCATGCAGTGGTCGAGGGCGTGGCGCAGCGTGTCGGCCCCGACGCCCGCCGGGTCGCTGCCGTGCTCCGCGTGCCAGGCGATGGCCCCCAGCCGCAGGGACGACTCGCCGGCCGTCTCCAGCTCCGCCCGTCGCAGGTCGTGCAGCAGGGCGCGCTCGGTGGCGGGCAGGGCCAGGTAGGCGGCGATGCGGTCGGGGTCGTCGCCTGCGCCGTCCGCCGCGACGTGGGCGCGGCCGAGCGCGGCGGTTCCGGCCGCCGTCCGGGCGGCGTCCCCGGCCGGCCGTCCCCCGTCCGGCGCGTCGAGCACCGCGCAGTGGGCGGCGAGCGCGTCGGCCAGCACCTCGTTCCCGGGGCCGGCCGGACGCTCCGGCGCCTCGGTCCCGGTGGTGACCACCACGGTGAGCAGCTCCGGGTCGATCCGCCGCAGCAGGACGGCGAGGAACTCACCGTCGGTGGGGTCGGCCCGGTGGGCGTCCTCGACGATCAGCGAGCGCGGGGCCGGGCCGACCGCCCGCAGGTACGCCTCCAGGAACTCGACCAGACCGTGGGCGATCCGCAGGGTGCGCAGTGCGGAGTAGAAGCGGGTCCGCTCCTTGGGCACCGCCAGCGAGGTCAGCGTCTCGCGGGTGGCGGGCACCAGGTCGCGCAGCTCCGGCGTGGTGGAGAGGATCTCGATGTCGTGTCCGGCGACGGCCTCCGGGCAGCGCGCCAGCGCGTCGGGGACGATCGTGCGCAGGATCGACCCGACGGCCGTGTAGGGCCCGCGCAGTCGGCGGTCGGCGTTCACCAGGGCGAGGGCGGGTGGCAGGTCGAGCCGCTCGCGGGCGTCGACGCGGTCGGGACGCCGGGCGGCGCGGACCCAGTGGTGGCGGTGCTCGGCCATGACGCAGCTGCCTTTCGTGCGGTGACGTGGTGAGGTGCGGTGGGGCGGGGCGTTCGGGGGTCAGGCCGACCGGGCGGCGCGCCGCTCCCGGGCGGCCAGGACCACGACGGCGCCGGTCTGCGCGAGGGTGAGCACCATGAGGACGAGCGAGTCGAGGCGGCCCGCCGCCGAGGCGTGGCCGGTCAGCCGCAGCCACATGTCGTGCAGGAGGCGGTACGCCGTCGGCACGACGACGCCGGCGAACACGGTGAGCGTGAACGCGTAACCCACCACCATCAGCCAGGCGTACCAGCGGGCGGCCCGCCGGTCGACCGGGTGGTGGACGGACAGGTCCAGCGGCGTGCGCCCGGTGCCGCGCCGGACGGCGTTGCGCAGGACGTCCGTGGCGGCGGCGTGGAGGTTCACGGAGCCCAGGAGCGTACTGAGCAGGACGTAGAGGTCGGTCCGCAGGTAGAAGAAGCCCTGCCAGGCGAGGCGCAGCGTCGTGGCGTAGGCGACCGCGAGGCAGACCGACGCCACTCCCCGGGCGGCGCCGTGCGTCGCGTCGGCGACCAGGGTGAGGACGGCGATCGCCAGGACGTCCGCCAGCATGCCGGCCATGATCGGCAGGTAGCGCTTCCGTCTCGGCACGCTGACCAGCCCGTCGAGGGAGGTCTCCAGCACCAGGTAGACCAGGCGGCGGCCGACCGAGAGCCTCGACCGCAGGCCGAGCCGGCGGCCGGCCAGCGCGTGGAAGGCCTCGTGCAGGGCGAGCAGCGGCGCCTGGCCGAAGAACAGCATCAGCACGACGAGGGTGTAGGAGGAGCTGAAGAAGAGGTTGTCGATCCGGGGTACCAGCCGGGGGACCCGGATCATCTCGACCACGGCGAGGGCCGTCACGAGCGCGTAGCCGATCAGTGCCGGCCGGCTGAAGACGGCCCGGCCCAGCCGTTGCCAGCGCACGGGTGCGGACTCCTCCGCCGGGGCGTCGGCGGAGCGGACGAGGTCCAGGTCCACGAGCGCCTCGACCAGGTCGGCGATGTCGACGCTCTCGCCGTGCTCGGACTCGTAGCGCCGGGCGGCCTCGCGCGGTGTGACGCCGTCGGCCAGCATCCGGACCAGTTCGGCGCCGTCGGCCGGGAGGACGGCGTAGGTGTCGGTCTCCGGGCTGCCGACGGTGACCTCGTCGCCCTCCTCCAGGTAGACGAGCCGGCGCAGTGGCAGCGGACGGTCCAGGTCGAGGCCCGGGGCGTCGGAGCTGCTGTCCACGGAGGAGTGCACGGGTGTCCTCCCGCAAGGGGGTGGGCGGAGGTGGTGGGCGGAGGGGGTGGGCGAAGGAGGAGCGGCGCCGGTCGACAGTGCCATGTCGGGTCGACACCGCTCCCCCGTTTCCCCGGGAAAAGGGATCAGGCCTGCACCATGCAGTCCCACGGCAGGTACAGCGCACGCGCCGTGCTGGTCAGACGGACCGGGCCGGTCTTGCGGACGACGATCTTCTTCATGACGGACACCTCCCTTCACACTGGTCGCAGGGAAGCCATGAGCTGAGATGAATAAGCATCTGATGCTCAGTCATATCAGCTCGGCCAGGCACCAGAGTGCTGACGATGTGGTGACCGCGTCAAGGGATCGCCGCCCCCGATCCGGGGGCGCCCGGGCGATCCGGGGAGATTCCGCAGCTCGAAGGGGACGCGCGGCGCGCGACAGTCGCAACTCCGGGCCGGATCGACACGGCCCCAGGAGAAAGGTCCCTCGGCAACATATAAACTGAAATGAATGACTGGCGGAGGATGATCTACTTCAGTTGAGTGCCGGTCCGGCTTCCGGATCGCCCGCCGTGGGGCGCTCCGGAAGCCGGCGGCAGGGGTGGGGGCCCCGCCGCG
>NZ_JBHXDN010000136.1:0-2794 GCF_042726075.1 Kitasatospora sp. NPDC127035
CGCCACCGCAGTCCACCCCTCTGATCCGCCCGATCTCCAGGCCAGGACAGCAGACAGGCACGGGCACAATCAGCCGAAAGGCGACAACACCACTCGCGCCAGTGAAGATCACCAACAGCATCCAGAACTTGAGCCAGAGCCAGAGCCCGGGTTTCGACAGCGGTAACGCGACCGGGTGCGTCGTCGCAGGGTGAGACGGCCCTTGTCGTCGGGGACCGGGGCACGGTGGCGTTCGTCCCCATCGGGTTCATGCGGCCGCGTCGGCGAGGGCTTGGAGCAGACGCTGAGGGTCTTCGGCGAGTCGGTTGCAGACGTAGAGCCACCACTCCGTGCCGAAGACGACGTACTCGCGGGTGGGGTGGCCGCGCTCGGCCATGGCGTCGAGACGGTCGGGCCCGAGGCCGAGGAGGGTTTCGAACTCCCAGGCGGCGCAGTCCTGGTTCTTCCCCCCGACGTAGCGGTCGATGCGGCCGATCAGATCCCAGTCGTGGGTGGCGAAGGAGCACAGGTGGCCCGAGTCGGCCAGCTGCTCCGCGTACGTCAGGTACGCGGCGGTCAGAGTCGGGGCGTCCCGCCGGTGGGCGATGCTCTCGGGTTCGAGGAAGGCGCCCTTGACCAGGCGGATGCGACCGGGACGGGTGAGCAGGTCCGGTAGATCGTCCGCGGTACGGTGCAAGCGCGCCTGGACGGTGATGCCGACGTGGTCGAACCGCTCGCACAACGTACGGTGCAGGGCCAGCACCGCATCGGTGCGGTCGGAGCCTTCGGCCGAGATCATCATCTCCCGCCCGGTGGCGGCAGTGCCCTGAGCGATGCGGGAGGCGTTGGCCAGGGCGAGCTCCGCGTCGACGGCGAGGCCGATGTGGGACAGGTCGAGGGAGATCGAGCACTCGGGCGGCAGGAGCCGGGCCGCGGCGAGGAACGTGTCGGTCTCTTCGACGGCCCGCTGCGGGTCGCGGCAGCTCTCGCCCATGTATTCGACGTTCACGCGGTGGCCGGCGGCCAGGATCTGCTGCGCGCGGTCCAGGGCCTCGGGGAGGGTTTCGCCGGCCACGTACCGCCGGGCGACCTTGCGGGCCAGGGGGCCCAGAACGGGATCGCCGGGGATGCGCCACTTCAGCTCCTCGTCGAGCGCCAGTGTGCGCAGGACCTGGGCCGTCTGTGAGGAGAGGACGGCGTCGGCGGTCTGCGTGTGCGTGGTCATCTGGGTGCCTAGCTGTTCGTGCGGTCGGGAAGCGTCTGCGAGCCTTCCAGGAGGTGGCATCGGCTGGGAGTGGCAGAAACGACGGATAGGCTGAAGTTCCTGCCATCGTCGTGAGAGGAGATCGGGAGCCGGTGCTTCGCGATGTCGCCGTCCTGGCCCTCCCGGGCGCCCACGCCTTCGAGCTGGGTGTGTTCTGCGAAGTCTTCGGTATCGACCGCAGCGACGATGCGCTGCCCGTCTATGACTTCGCCCTTGTCTCAGGAACCGGCGGCAGCGTGCCGATGCGGCACGGCTTCGAAGTGCGGACCCGGCACGGCCTGGAGCGGCTGGCCTCGGCGGACCTCGTCTGCATCCCGGCCTACGATCTGCAGGTGCGGCAGCCGGACCATCTGGCCGAGGAACTACGGGCCGCCGTCGAGCGTGGCGCCCGCGTCCTGAGCATCTGCACCGGGGCTTTCCTGCTCGGCGAGGCCGACCTGCTGGACGGGCGGCGCTGCACCACCCACTGGCGGTACACCGACGAACTCGCCCGCCGCCACCCGCGCGCCCGGGTCGAGTCGGATGTGCTCTACATCGACGAGGACCCGGTCATCACCGGCGCCGGCACCGCCGCCGGCGTCGACACCTGCCTCCACCTGATCCGCAAGGAACACGGCAGCGCCGTCGCCAACGCGATCGCCCGCCGCATGGTCGCGCCCCCGCACCGCGACGGCGGCCAGCGCCAGTACCGCGAACGCCCCCTCCCTCGGCACGGGACCGGTTCCCTCGCCCCCGTCCTGGCCTGGATCGAAGCCAACCTCGACCAGGACCTGACCGTCGACGCAATGGCCCGCCACGCCCATCTCTCCCCGCGGACCTTCGCCCGACGCTTCCGGCAGGAGACCGGGACCACCCCCTTGCAATGGCTCACCGGGCAGCGCGTCCTGCTCGCTCAGCATCACCTGGAGACGACGGACGAACCAGTTGCCGCGATCGCCCACCGCACGGGTTTCGGCAGCATCGACACCCTCCGCCACCACTTCGCCCGGCGCCTCGGCACAACGCCGCAGGCCTACCGGCGTACCTTCGGAGCCCCGCCCACCAGCGGATGACCCGACCGGGCCAACAGCTCCGCAGGGCCACGCGATGCTGTCGGTTCCCGGGCTCCGGCGAGCCGTTCGGCTTCGGCGAGGGCGAGCTCGATGGCGGCGATGGCGTCGTGCTGGTTCGCGGTCGGGGCCACGTGCCAGCCCAGCTCGCACTTCGACCAGTAGTCCCGGCAGCCCGCGAGCCGCCAGGTGCCGCCGCCGGTCGTCTCGAACTCGGAGAAGTCCAGCTGCCAGACCTGGTTCGGGCCGGTCGGCTCGGTCGCGAACACGGCTTTGCGACGGGCGGCGAGCTGTCGGCGCTCGCGCTGGTGAGTTTTGGGGCCGAGTCCTCGATGCTGCTGTCGGGGAGCTCGGGTAGGGTGCCGTTCCGTACGCGAGAAGGGGGGGCCCCCCCCCACCAAGTACGGCGCCGCCGCCCACCGTGACCCGCACCCCCCCCCCACGGGGGTGGGCTTCACTAATAACAAAACAACAAACCCCACCAACACAAAGAAAAAGAATA
>NZ_JBHXDN010000136.1:2804-5797 GCF_042726075.1 Kitasatospora sp. NPDC127035
TTGCCGCCCTCAGATTCTTCGGGTTTGGGGTGTGCGGGTTGGGGAGTTGGCCCAGGGCGGGGCCCGCGGGCCCCACCAGAACGGGGCCCGGCCCCCCCTTCTCGCTGTCCGCCTCACCTCGCTCAGTCGGTGTTCCCCAGCCGTCGGAGCACAGCCTTGTAAACGGCGAGGTCGCTGCCGTCGATGAAGCCTCAGCGAGGACGCGCTGAATCTCCCCCGGGGTGAAGCGGTCCCGGCCGAGAGCGTTGGCGAGGTCGAGTGAACGCCGGGAGGATGGCGATCAGCGAGCCGACTCCCAAAACGGTGCCAACCACCGTCAGGGCCGACCGGGCGGGGCGCTGAAGAACCCCCGCCACCGCCTCCGCCATGACATCCCGAGGACATACGGGACCTAACAATCCCTTGACAGGAGCGGCTCGTGTGCTCACCTGCTCCACACAGCCGTCGGTCAGGTTTCCGTCGAGGTTCTCTATGGTCTGAAAGCCGAGAGTCTGTTCCCCTACCGGCCCGACGGTACCGGCAAGGGGCTGCGCCATGAGCCGGGTTCCACCGCGCCCATGACCGTGCCGGCCGCAGTGTAGAGAACGAGCATGGCCGCGTCGTCGGCCGGTCCGGTCCACGCCAGGTACGCGTTGATGATGGCGCGCGTTGTCGCGTCGTCGGGCTGTGGGAAGTCGGTGGCGATGTAGCTGTTCCGGTGATCCCCTTGGGGGATGGACCGGGCGACCTTGGAGACGTGTCCGTCCACCGCCGCTCGCTGTTCCGGGGTCCCGCTTTCCTGCACGAACCGGGTGAACTCCGTAGCCCCGACCTCGGCGCCGCTCGCGGAAGGCATCACTGTAGGCGCGAAGACCGGCTGATTCGTGGCTGTGGCCTCGGTCGTGGGTCCGCAGGAGGTGAGGAGCAGGGCAGCGGCGGTTGTTGCCGTGGCGATGGTGGCGGTCGCGCGATTCAACGAGTCTCCCGGAGAAAGGTGTGGCCCCCGCGCCGCCGGGCGGCACGGGGGCCTTGTCACGGTCAGACCTGAATGTAGTCGGCCTTGTCGTTCCAGTTACCGCCGTACGGGTAACCGACGTTCGTGAAGTTGCTGTTGCAGCCTCCGGCCCCGAGAATCAGCTCCGGGTCGAGTATGAAGTCGCGGGCGTCGAAGAGCGTGAAGCCGCCCTGGCTCTTGCCGTTACAGGCAGAGCTGGCCTGGTCACGGAAGGACCAGTCGACAAGGTTCTTCTGGCCGGCATCGGACCACTGCAACTTGCGGCCGTCGTAGGTGATGTCGGCCCACAGGCAGACCCAGCCAGATGCGCACGACGGGGTCCCGGTCACGACGGCGGGCGTCTGGCCTGCCGCGTTTGCCGCCTGGCCGTCCTGGGGCGCCGGTCGGGCAGAGTCGAACGTGACCGTGGCCAAGTCGGCCTCCGTATCGGAGTCGAAACAGCGGTTGTCGCCTGCGGCGAACTCGACGCACGTCTGGGCGCCCTGTGCCCAGGCGGTGCTGATCTTCACCTTCTGTCCGCGGTGAAGAACGGTGACCTCTCCTTCGGACTTGGCCAGGTTCTCGTTGTTGCGTACTTCTTCCTCGGGCGTCACAACCCCGCTGGTGATTCCAGGACTGGGCTGTCCGGCCGCCTGGGCGGGCACGGCCCAGCCCAGGAGCACGACAGCCGCACCGACTCCGGCCGCGAGCATGCGAAGCCTCATTGAACGTCCCCTCCAGTAGTCTGCCGCGGCTCCCCGCCACGACATGTGTACGAATCCAACAGAGAAGAAACCTGCTGGCGGCCAGAGTTGACTGGCGATCATATTTCGAGTCCGGTTGCGGGGTGTGCGCCTCTTCTTCGCGCATCCGGTGTTGAGGCACGACCGACGCCCGACGACGGCGCGGTGCTCGCCGGACGACCGGGCCGGGATCCGGCGGGGCCGGACCGGGGGGACCGTGACACCACCCGGCGCGCTTCGACGCGGGCCCGCTCCGTGTGCTCGGCCAGCCGGGCATCGCGCTGCTCAGTGGGATCACCGAGCAGGTCGACTTCGCTTTCCTGCCCGAGCCCGTCCGGGACGACGCGTCCTGGGCGAAGGCGATGAAGGACAAGGACGCCGCGGCGGCCCTGCTGCGCTCCGCGCGCGGGAGGCTGGCCGAGGCGCGGTGGGCGGCCGGGGTACTGAAGGCCGGCCTGAAGGCGGTAGCGGCCGAACACGGGCTGAAGCTTGGCAAGGCCCAGGCGCCGGTGCGGGTCGCGGTGACCGGCCGGACCGTCGGCCTGCCCCTGTTCGAATCGCTGGAGGTCCTCGGCCGCGAGCGGACCCTGGCCCGCCTGGACGCCGCCCTGGAGCGCCCCACGATAATCAGGTGATCATGAACACGGAGCAACTGTCGGCCCGGCTCGCGGAGTCCGGAATCCACCTCGTGGGCCTGGAGGAAACGGTGACGTCGCGCCCCCCGTCTGCCGCGTTCGCGGCGACGGGGTGCGGGCCGGAGGACGGGCGTGTCGACTTCAGGGTCGAGTACGACAGCCCCGATCCGCTCGGGGATGTCAACCGGGCCTGGTACGCCCTGGCGACCCGCTTCGGACTGCTGGACGGCACCAGGGAGTTCCTGCTCTGGGTGGACCTGCACGACGGCCCGGACGCCGCAGATCTGCGCTGGGCCCGGGTCGCAATGGAACGTCGCGGGCGACCGGCCCACGACAATCAACGGGCCCACTCGGGACGGACTCATCACCATGTCCGTCCGCGGTGACGTCATCATCGAAGGATCGACGGGGCAGCGGTGGATGGACGTGCTCGCCGTCCCGAATCCGCACAAGGCCGGCGCCATCCGGCACTACGTCGAGTTCATGCTGACAGGCGGCGAACTCTCGGGTGCCGAAGCGCAGAACGTGAAGAACTGGCTCGGGCAGGACTAGTAGGGCTTGGTCAGGTTCGTATCGGTGTGGGTATGTCGCGGTGGCAGGTGGGGCAGGCGCCGGCCCAGGTGGCGAGGAGTGACTGCAGCT
>NZ_JBHXDN010000137.1:0-5498 GCF_042726075.1 Kitasatospora sp. NPDC127035
GTTCACACCCGTCCTGACCTGCGGCGGAGTGTGCCGCAGGTCAGGACGGGTGTGAACCCGGGCGGACGAGGGTGAACGAGACCAAAACTGAGACCAGGCGAATGGCTGCGGCAGCCCATGGCGGCCGAGGGCCTACTTCGGAAGGCTGCCAGCGAGCCACCCATCCACCGCCGAGAGTGCACGGGCGTCCTGGGGCCAGAGATTCGTTTTGGTGATTGACCCACGAGGCGCGCCCCGGCCTCGGCACCTGTACAGCTGCCCGCACGTGAAGTCGGCTCGACTGGTTTCTCATGCGCTACCGCTCGGTAGACGCGGGACCTCACCAGGGAAACCAAGCGCCGCGGTTAGGGCAGCGGAGTCTCAGGATCCTTGGGGCGGGCCTTTCGCCACGAGGTCCCGTCGAGGTCGATGACTGGTCCAGGTTCATCGTTGGCGGGCACCAGCCGGAGGCCGACCCACTCACCCGGGCCGGGTTCGGGGGCGCCCAGCCCGGTGAGTGCTGCCCGGTCCCCGAGGTGGCCGCCAACCACCAGGATGCCTTCGCGGCGTAGGCGGGGCAGTGTGTCGCGCAGTCGCCGCAGGGGATCCGGCGCGCGGCACACGGTGGCCAGGTCGCTCCGGGTCAACCGCCTACCCTGAACCCGCCGGAACAGCTCGGTCAGCCGCCGCGTCCCGCTGTCCTGTCCGAGAATGGCATCCCGGTCCGCCTCGGTGAGTTGCTGCAGGACACCCGTGCGCAGGTTCCCGTCCAGCCGGATCCAGCGGATTGCCTCGCGGCCCTCGCGAGTAAGCGCGGACTTGAGGTCCCGGTTGGACGAATGCCTCAGATACTCGGGGCGGATTCGGACGACGCCGTAGCTGTACTTTCCGGTTCGGTCGTCTGCCTCGGCGACGACGCAGAGTTCTCCCATGAGCTCGGGTCCGAAGAGCCACATGCCTCTCCGCAGGAGCGTCCACTTTAGGTCGAAGCTGATCCCGTCCAGGCTGAGGTCGAGGTGTCCGGTGCCTTCCGTCAGGTCGAACGCCTGTTGCGTCAGCCGCCGTACGGTCGAGCCGAACAGCACCTTCTCGGCCTTCTCCAACTGCGCCCACTCGTAGCGGCCGGTTCGACCGCCGTCCAGGAGGTAGTCGCCAGCGCTCTCGATCACTGCGGCCATCCGTGAGCCGGTCGGATCTCGCAGGGTCAACTCCATTACAAGTTTTTCGAGTTCGGTGTCGGCAGGGTTCGGGATCTCGATCTCGAAGAGGGCCTCGGTGTCGCCGCCGGCGTCCGGCCGGGCGCCGACGGGCGCCGACGGGGCGACGCGGTCGTCGGTTACGTCTGGTTCGTCCACCCCATCCGGCGTCGGAGTGTTCGGCGACCAGTCCCAGGGAGAGGCAGTCACCCAGTCCCGCAGCTGGGCCGTCTCAGCCCGGGCTGCCTGAGCCTCGGCCAGGGCTTCGTCACTGTTCGCGGCGATGTACTGGATCCTTTCCAGCATCTCGCCGAGCACGTCGTTCCTGACCACCGCTCCACTGCCGCCTCCCAGCGCCAGCGAGGAGAGCAGCCGCCTGGTCACCTCCACCTCGGCCGTCAGATGCAGGTTCTCTTGGTGCTTCTTCTGCAGTTCCGTCCGCAGGCGCTGAATCTCGGTGATCCGGTGGTCGTCCTTCGGCTCCCGGCCCGGCTCGGTTCGGGAGCCGTCCATCTCCTCACGGGCGAGGGCATAGAACTCCCGCACGCGCTTGCGGGCGGCCTGCCGATCGCCCCGTGTCGCGTGAACGCAGACATCGGCCACCGCCTCCGCCAGACGCGGCTTCGCGTGCAGGTTCGTTCCACGGAGGAGCCGGTGCAGCGTCTGCTCCGCAGGAGGGTCTACCGGCTCGTTGCGCATGGCCTCGGCAAGACGACGGCGGAGCTCTGCCACGTTCAAGCCAGCGTTGTCGCGCAGATCGCGCAAGTACAGGACGAGCAGGTTCATAGAGGCACAGGCCCCGAGCGGGTCCCCCTGGCGGCGCCCACTGCGGATCCGCTCCGGTGTCACCCAGGGCCTCCAAGATCTCTTAGTAGTTCACCTATTCTATCCGAGAGAATGAGGGAGAATGGCAAACTGCCTGAACCCTCGTGTGACGGTTGGGGCCGACTCCCACGAGAGGTAGCAGAATGACCCAACGCCCGTCCCCCCGCCGCACACTGATCGACCTGATCGCTTTTCTCGCCGTGCTTGCAACCGGGATCATCCTGGTCGCGCTGAAAGCCACGGGGATGACGGTCGTCATGGTCGCCGGTGCGCTCTCCACTCTCTACGCTGCGTGGACGGTGAGCAGCCGACGGAAGCACTCTCCGGACCGGCTCGACGCCGGGGAAGCCAATAGGCTTCCCGGGGCCTCGTCCTCGGCGGGCGGTGAACACGACTCTTCGCCCTTTCCCGGGTGAACACTGGTGGACTGCCACTCGGGATGCGCCGCCCCCGCCTCCTGCGGTGCGGCGCAGCATCTCCGCCCCGCAGCGGCCAGTGTGCCGACCTGTCACGTTCCGGGCCTCGTGCTCCCGCTGCGGGGTCGCGGCTGGCACTGCCGGTGACGACCGCCGCCCGTAATCACGAACCAAGACCCGCTGTTGGAGCCGAACCCGCCCGCCGAGTCACAGCCCCCGGCAGCCTGACTTACAGCAGAGCAGGTTGCTGGTCGGTTGCCGAACGCGGCTGGACGCGGCTGGACGGGGGTGAACGAGACCACCGCTGAGACCAGAGGGTGGGCCCTACGGCCAGGTGCCGACCCGCGCCGGCTCGGAGTCGAGCCTAATGCTGGTGGCTCGCTCGACCTGCCGGACGAGGTCGGTGAGGGCCTGGACGAAGCCGATGGCGGTTGCACTGTTGTGGGCGGTGAGGGTGAGGGTGCGGCGTTCCGAGCATCGGACGCCGTCGGCGATCTTCTTGCCAGGTCGGTAGCCGACGTGTTCGAGGAGCCATCCGGCGCTGGCCCGCAGCTGGCCGTCGCTGTCGGTGTGGACGGGGCAGTCCGCCGCCGACCAGCGGGCGGCCTGGGCGGCGGTGACGAGCGGGTTGAGGAACACGGAGCCGGCTTGGCGTGCGTCGGGGCCGTGGGGGTCGAGGAGGAGGCCGCGGCGGTGCCGGTTGGCGAGGACGGCGGCGGTGACCTCGCTGACCGGCGGCCTGGCTCCGGGCTGGACGCCGAGTTCCTCGGCGAGCGGCTGGTAGGAGATGGGTGCGGCCGGGGAGTGGGTCAGGCGGAAGGTGACGGTGAGGATGGTCCAGCGGCCTGGGTCGTGCTTGAAGCGGCTGTCGCGGTGGCGGAGTCGGCACGCCTGGGCGGGCAGGGTCCGCAGTCGGCCCATGTCCCAGTCCCAGGCGGTCAGGTGGTCCAGGGTGTCGCCGACCTGCTGGCCGTAGGCACCGGCGTTCTGGACCGGGGCGGCACCGACGGTGCCGGGTATGCCGGCCAGGCACTCGATCCCGGACAGGTGTTCGGCGGCGGCCCAGGCGGTGAGGTCGGTGAGCGGGTGGCCGGCCAGCACGGATACCAGGACAGTGTTGTCGTCATGCCGCTTCGCGGTGATGCCCCGGGTGTTCATGACGGCGACGGTGCCCGGGTGCCCGGTGTCGGACGCGACGACGTTGCTGCCGTGGCCCAGGGTGAGGGGGCTGTACTCCTCCCGGCGGCCGACGGTGTGCACCAGCTCCTGCCAGTCGTCGTGGTCGGAGACGTAGAGCGGCTCGCCGACCGGGCCGCCGAGCCGCAGGGTGGTGAGGGAAGCGAGCGTGAGGTGGGGCACGGAGCCTCCTACGGTTCGTCGGTGATCGCCTTGAGTGCCAGGGCCCGCAGCGGCGCGAGGCGGGTGCGGTTGTCCTGGTGGTGGTAGACGGCGTTGGTGCAGATGGCCAGGTAACGTCCGGTGGCCGGGGCGAGGTAGAGGCTCGTGCCGGTGAAGCCGTGGTGGTAGGCCACCCGGCCGCCGTCGGCGAGGATCCAGGCCAGGCCCCGGTGGAGGCCGGGTTCGATCCCGGCGAGCGGCTGGAGGCTGTCGGCCAGCCAGCGGCCCAGGTCCCCGCCGTTCGCGTGCGAGGACAGCAGCGCGGCGGCGAAGGCGGAGAGGTCAGCCGGGGTGGTGAACACCCCGGCGTGGCCAGCGACTCCGCCGAGCAGGGCGGCGTTGTCGTCGTGCGGCAAGCCCCAGAGGCGAGGGCCGCCCGGCAGCCGCTGCTCGGTCGGCGCGACCCGCGCGGAGCGGGTGAGCGGCCCGTAGGCGGTGGCGGTCATTCCGAGGCTCTGCCACAGGTCGGCTGCCAGCTCGTCCAGGCGGTGGCCCCGGGTGTGGGCGAGGGCCAGTCCGAGGAGGATGAAGCCGCGGTTGATATAGCGGTGGCCGGCTCCGGGTTCGGTGATCAGGTCTTCGCCACAGATCAGTTCGGCCAGTGGCTCGGTGCGGCCCCGGTACCGGTCGAGGCGGGTGTCGGCGCGCAGGCCGGAGGTGTGGGAGAGGATCTGGCGGGCCGTGACTCGGCCGCCGGGTGCCTCGGCCGGGACGTCGGGCAGCAGCTCGCGGACCGGGGTGTCCAGGGTGAAGGACTCGTTGATGGAGGTGCCGACCAGCGGCCAGGTGGCGAGCACCTTCGTCAGGGACGCCACGTCGTACACCGTGTCCGGCCCTGGCCGGGCATCGCCGCACTCGGGGGCGACGATGCCGGAGGCCAGGAATCCGGGCTCGGCGTCGAACGTGCCGTGGGCGATGACGCCGCCGGGAACAGTCCCGTCGGCGGTCAGCAGCTCCAGGCACTCGCGCAGGTCGACGAGTGCGTTCGGGCTCCACGGCACGGTGAGGGTCACGACTGCTCCTGGTTGATCGTCAGGTCGGCACCGAGCGCGGCCAACTTCGGCAGCAGGCTGCCGTATCCGCGCCGCAGGTGGTACATCCCTCGGATCGTAGAGGTGCCCTGGGCCGCCAGGGCGGCGATCACGAGGGCGGTCGCCGCACGGATGTCCTCGCCGGCCAAGTCGGCGGCGGCGAGCGGGGACCGGCCCCGGACGGTGATCACCGAGCCGGTCGCGTTGACGGTGGCGCCGAACGCCTTGAGGGCGGGCAGGTGGGTGTCGCGCTGGGTGTAGACCCGCTCCTCGATCCGGGAGGCGCCCTCGGCCTGGGTGAGGAAGGCGGTCAGCTGGGGCTGCACGTCGGTCGGGAAGCCGGGGTGCGGGCCGGTGGCCGTCTGCACCGCCTGCGGTCCGGCCGGGACGCTGACGGTGGTCCCGCCGTCCACCGGGTCGAGCCGGATACCGGCATCGGCGAACACCGACACCAGGCCGTCCGGGAAGGCGGCGGCGGGGAAGCCGTCCAGGCTGTCCTGATACGAGGTCGCCGCCACCAGGTCTGCCAACCCTACGGTGAACGCCGAAGGCCCCGACCGCTGCTTGGGTTCTAGCGGTCCTCGCAACACCCGCGATCGGTGGGAGTTGCGAGGACCGTGGCCGTTGGACGCGATGATCTTTCGGGGTTGAGG
>NZ_JBHXDN010000138.1:0-5488 GCF_042726075.1 Kitasatospora sp. NPDC127035
ATTCATGTCCGTCCGTTCCGGCCGGCCAAGACCCGAGGCCGAGCCTCGGCCAGCCTGTCACATCGCAGACTTACACGATCTTTCGGACACGCTCCCGCCAAACGCCCAGAGACCCTTAAAGCCATCGGCAGACCCGGTAGGTCCTGGTGGATAAAGTATCAAGATCAGATCAGGTCCTGAGGCCACTGCGTCAAGGGTGCCGGGGACCCCACACCGTCACCGGGTGTCGCCTGGGAGGGGAGTGTTGCCGGTGCGTTGTTCCGGTCGGTCTAGAAGCGGTCCCGTACCACCGTCGAACCTTTGCGCCCTGCGGCGGAGGGTCGGTCGGGTGCGGTCGATGGCGTAGAGGGGTGGGGCGGTGTTGGCTGCTGGGCCCGGCAGTGGGTCGGACCTGCCCCGCTGGCGGGTCACGGCGGTGACCGAGGGCCGTCGGCCGAGGGGGGTGGGAGCGGGGGTGGTTCAGGCGAAACGGGCGGAGACGCCGCCGTCGACGGCCCAGTCGGCGCCGGTGACGAAGGCGGCGGCGTCGGAGAGGAGGAAGACGACGACGGCGGCGACGTCGCGGGGTGTGCCGAGGCGTCCGAGGATGTGTTTGTCGGTGGCGGCCTGGCGGACTTCTGGTGGTTCCCGGTCGAAGTACTCGGTGAGGAGGTCGGTCTCGATGTAGCCGGGGCTGACGGCGTTGACCCTGACGCCGTGGGGTCCGGTTTCGAGGGCGAGGGAGCGGGTGAGGCCGACGAGTCCGGATTTGGCGGCGGCGTAGGGGAACATGCCGGGGCAGGTGAGGGTGGCGTGCATGGAGGCGATGTTGACGATGGAGCCGTGTCCGGCGGTCAGCATGTCGGGCAGGACCTGGCGGGCCATCAGCCAGGCGCTCTTGAGGTCGACGCCGAACACCTCGTCCCACTGTCCGGTGGTCATGGTGAGGGGGTCGGCGTAGGCGTTGCGTCCGGCGTTGTTGACCAGCCCGGTGGCCGGGCCGAGGTCCTCGCGCAGCGCGGCCACCGCGTCGGCGACCTGGTCCTCGTGGGTGATGTCGCAGAGGGCCCAGGCGGCCGCGGGGCCGATGCGGTGGGCGGTGTGGCGCAGGCGGTCGGCGTCGATGTCGAGGAGTCCGACGCGGGCGCCCGCGTGGGCCGCTGCGTCTGCGATGGCCGCGCCGATGCCACGCGCGGCGCCGGTGATGAGGACGGCGCGGCCGGTGAGGTCGATCATGGTCGGCTCCAGCTTCGGAGGGGCCGCAGGAGGTCGTCGAACTCCGCGAGGAACCGGTCGACGCCGGCGATCTCGTGCGGGTCGAGGCTGCGGGCCGGGTGGCGGCAGTGTGGGTCGTCGATGAGACCGCGGCGGACGGAGACGAGCTTCTCCACCATGATGATGAGTTCGACCTCCTGCATCCAGTAGGCCAGGTAGGGGAGGAGTCTGGCGTGCAGGGCGAGTGCGCCGTCCGAGTCGCCGTCGTGCCAGAGCCGCCAGATGTGCTGGTAGATCTCGGTGAACGAGCAGCCGGGCTGCACGCCGGCGATGCCGCGCCGCAGGGCGTCGGGCAGTTGCAGTCCGGCGTAGCCGACGTAGGAGCGCAGGGCGGGTGTCCCGGTGGCGAGGTCTTCGGCCAGTCGGCCGGGCAGCGCCGTCTCGATCTTTACGGCGGCCAGGTTGGGGTGCTCGGCCGCGAGGTCGCGCAGGGCCTGTGCGGTGAAGGCGGAACCGGTCTGGGCGGGTGCGTACTGGAGGATGACCGGGGTGGGGGCGACGGCGGTCAGGACGGCGGTGACGTGGCGGTGCACCTCGGAGGAGGGCGGGCCGAGGAAGTGGGGTGGGAGCAGGTTGATCGCGTCGGCGCCGGCGGCGACGGCGGCGGTGGCGTGGTCGACGGCGATGCGGGTGGCGTGGTCAGGGATCGAGATGACGGCGGCGACGTCGGGCCGGGGGGTGGTGATGTCGAGCAGACGCCGGGTGAGCAGGGTGCGTTCGTCGTCGGTGAGTTTGTGGAACTCGCTCGCGAATCCGGGGAACATGACGGCGGTGACGCCGGTGCCGAGGACGTGGCGTACGGTGCGGTCGAAGCCCTCGGGGTCGAGGCCGCCGTCTGCGGTGAACGGTACTTCGAGGACCGGCATGACGCCGCGGAGCAGGTGGGCCGTCGTCGCGGGGGAGCCCTTGCGGGTCCGGGAGCCCCGATTCGGGGTGGCACCCCGGGGCGTGGGGCCGCCGCCCATCAGAAGGGTGCCTTCGCGGGGCTGTCGCCGGATCCGCCGACGAGGAAGTCGAGGTCGGCGCCTTGGTCGGCCTGCAGGACGTGATCCACGTAGAGGCGGGTCCAGCCGCGTTCGCCCGCCCGGGCCGGGGGGCTCCACCGCGCCCGTCGGGCGGCGAGTTCGTCGTCGCCCACGTGGAGGTGAAGGGTGCGGGCCGTCACGTCGAGTTCGATGGTGTCGCCGGTGCGGACCAGGGCGAGCGGTCCGCCGGCCGCGGCCTCCGGCGCGACGTGCAGCACGACGGTGCCGTACGCGGTGCCGCTCATCCGGGCGTCGGAGATGCGGACCATGTCGTCGACTCCCTGGGCGAGGAGTTTCGCCGGCAGGGGGAGGTTGCCGAGTTCGGGCATGCCCGGGAAGCCGCGGGGGCCGAGGTTGCGGACGACGAGGACGGTGTCGGCGTCGGCCGGGAGGTCGGGGTCGTCGGCGGCGCGCAGGTAGTCCTCGATGCCGTCGAAGACCAGGGCCGGGCCGCGGTGGCGCAGGAGACGGGGTGAGGCGGCGGACTGCTTGACGACCGCGCCGCGGGGGGCGAGGTTGCCGCGCAGGACGGCGGTGCCGCTGTCGGCGGGTTGCACGGGGTCGTCGAGGGTGTGGATGACGTCGCGGTTCCAGACCTGGTGGCCCTGGAGGTTGTCGCCCAGGGTGCGGCCGGTGACGGTGAGCGCGGTGTGGTCGAGGAGGTCGCCGAGTTCGGTCATCAGGGCGGGCAGGCCGCCGGCGTAGGCGAAGTCCTCCATCAGGAAGCGGCCGCTGGGCATCAGGTCGGCGAGCAGGGGGACGGTGCGGCCGATGGTGTCGAAGTCGTCGAGGCCGATCGGCAGGCCGGCGCGGCCGGCGATCGCGAGCAGGTGCAGCACGGCGTTGGTCGAGCCGCCGATGGCGGCGTTGACGGCGACGGCGTTGGTGAACGCCTCGCGGGTGAGGATGTGGGAGGGGCGCAGGCCCTCGCGGGCGAGTTCGACGGCGCGGGCGCCGGACTGTTCGGCGAGCTGGGCGCGGCGGGCGTCGACCGCGGGCAGGGCGGCCGCGCCGGGCAGGGAGAGGCCGAGGGCCTCGGTGACGCAGCCCATGGTGGAGGCGGTGCCCATGGTCATGCAGTGCCCGGCGGAGCGGGCCAGGCAGCCTTCGAACTCCTCGAAGTCGGCCTCGGTGACGCGTCCTGCGCGCCGGTCCTCGCTCATGCGCCAGATGTCGGTGCCGGATCCCACCGCGTTGCCGCGGAAGCGGCCGGTGAGCATCGGGCCGCCGGACAGGGCGATGGCGGGCAGGTCGACGCTGACCGCGCCCATGAGCTGGGCGGGCAGGGTCTTGTCGCAGCCGCCGAGCAGGACGACGGCGTCCAGGGGGTTGGCGCGGATGGTCTCCTCGACGTCCATGCTCATCAGGTTGCGGAAGAGCATGGAGGTGGGACGCATGAGCGGCTCGCCGATGGACATGGTCGGGAATTCGAGGGCGAGGCCGCCGGCGGCGGTGATGCCGCGGCGTACGGACTCGGCCAGCACCCGCAGGTGGGCGTTGCAGGGAGTCAGCTCCGACCAGCTGTTGCAGATGCCCACCACGGGCTTGTCGCGCAGTTGGTCGCGGGTGAGGCCGAGTTGGCGCATGTGGTGGCGGGCGATGAAGCCGGCCTTGCCCGGGTCCTCCCACCAGGTCGCACTCCGTAGGAGGCTCATGCCGCACCGCCCGTGGGGGCCGTGTGGGCGGGTAGTGCGGCGGGCTGCCGGAGCATGGTCGCCACCCCTTCTTCTCGATGTCGGGTCCACTCACTTCCCTGCGGGCGGTGAAGCCCGGGGGCGGGGCGGTCGGGATGGTCTCGGGCCCGCCGCTGGTGGATCAGGGCTCGATAGTGTTGCTTAGCAGCTATGCTGTCAAGCATCGGGGTGGGATCCGACCCCCAGTCGAGGAAAGGGAGGGGCGCATGAACATGGACCTCGAAGGGGGCCGCGCGCCGAGGGCATCGCGCGGCGGGGACCCGGGCGGCCGTTTTGCGGCCGCGCCCGGGAACGGTCGTGGCAGTACGGCGCCGGTGAACACCGACCGCTTCCCCCCGCGCCACCTGGTTCGAGTACGTGTCCTCGCGCCCGCCGCCCCGTGCGCCGGCCTCGTGGAGCGAACTGCCGGAGCGGGGTGGGCGGCATGACGATCGAGCGTCTGACGCTGAGCGACACCGTGGCACGGGAGATCATCGAGGAGATCAAGCAGCGCCGGCTCCGCGCGGGCGACGAGATTCCCGCCGAGGGTGAACTCTCCGAACGGCACGGCGTCAACCGGCTCGCGGTGCGCGAGGCGATCCGCACCCTGACCGCCCGGGGTGTCCTCGTCTCCAGCCAGGGCAAGCGGGCGCGGGTGGCGACCCCGTCGCCCGCCGTCCTGACCCAGATCCTCGAATTCCGGCTCAACCAGAAGTCGATGGACCTGCGGGACCTGCTCGACACCCGTCGGGTGATCGAGTGCGAACTCGCCCGGCGCGCCGCGGCCCGCATCGCCGCCGGGCACGGCTCCACCGCGGAGGCCGAACGTACGCTGGACACCATGCTCGACGCGGGAGCAAGCCCCGAGGCGTTCATCGCGGCCGACCTCGCCTTCCACCACGCGGTCTCCGACCTCGCCGCGTCCGAGGTCTTCTCGTTCATACTCGCCGCCATGAACGGCGCCCTGCTCGATGCGCGCCGCACCAGCTACCGCGGCCGCGAACAGCGGGGCGAGGGTCAGGACTCCACGATCGAGGCGCACCGGCGCGTCCTGGACGCCATCGCCGTGGGCGACCCCGAACGCGCGGCCCAGGCCATGGCCGACCACATCGAGGAGACCGGTCGCGACCTCGGATTCTGACCCGGCGCCTCTCGGCTCAGCGTGACGGCCGGCCATGTCCCGGGCCTCGCGCCGACGCCCCGGCCGCACGGCCTGGGGCGTCGGTCCGGCGGTCACGGTTCCCCGGTGCGCGGATCCAGCGTCGACGCCGGTCTCGGCGCACCCCTCGTCGGCAGGGCATCATCGAAGCTCTTGGCAACTAGGCTGCCAGGCGACTATAAAGGCAGGGCTCATCGGAGCACGCGGCCATGACGCGCGGGACCGACTCCCACGGACGCCGACGCCTGTGGCCGTTCCACCAACGGGGAGACCCCTGTGATCCTGACCGAGTTGCCCTGCCGCACCCTCGCGATCGTGCGGGGGCGTGACCGTGACGCCGCGCTGCGAACCGTGCTGACCCTCGCCGAGGAGGGCAT
>NZ_JBHXDN010000139.1:0-5413 GCF_042726075.1 Kitasatospora sp. NPDC127035
GTGGGAGGGAAGATCCGTCGTCGATCGATGCCACCGAGGTGGGGCGGAGGAGTCGTAGTAGTCGGAGGCCGGGGTGCGACACGAGGTCGCACGAGCTGAGTGAGCTTCACTGAAGGAGGTTCGGCTGATGCCGAAGGTGTAGTTACGGATCAGTGTTCGAGGATCTGTCCCCGGGCCTGACGTGCGTCGCTGGTAACGGCGGGGTGCGAAGCTCAGGTCGCCAGGCTCAAGGGCTCCCGTTCCATCCGGGGGTTACAAGTCACGGGGAATGCCGACAGGGTGAACAACCGTGAACCCCTGATGATGCCTCGTCATCGGAAGCCCCGCAGATGGGTTGCAGTAGCGGGATCAAGGACTGGTCGTTGGAAAGCGGCAGGCGCCGACTGGAAGACTCGAAGCCGGTCGGGAGAACACCGCCGTCCTCGGGGTATAGGGGGCACCCGACCCGGCCGCACCTCACTCCGGCGGAACGTGACAACCCCGTTGGAGTCCGGGGCGCGTGAGCGTCTCGGCAAGCCGACCGCAAGGAAGGCCCGATCCTCCAGCGGGAGCAGGATGGCCCAAGAAGCCAATGCCGACCGCCGAAAGGCAACGGGAAAGCGAGGCAGCAGGCCGGCTCCTTCGCCGGTCGCCTCGCATAACCGGCCGGATACGGGCGGATGCCTGGACCCGAAAGGGTGCTGACGTGGGCCAGGTGAGCCTGTGCAGGGACGAAGAGGAAGACACCGGAACCGAGGGGCAAGTTGGACGCCATGACGAACACGCGGGCGCATGCCGGTGCGGACGTGGTGGCGAACGGACCGGAGGACGACACCCCTGACTGGCACGAGATCGACTGGCGTGCCGTCGAGGACGAAGTACGGCGTCTGAGACAGAGGATCTTCACGGCATCGCAGGCGGGCGACCTCAAACGGGTTCGCAATCTGCAGAAACTGATGCTCCGTTCGCGGGCCAACACGCTGTTGAGCGTGCGGCGCGTGACGGAGGTCAACGCTGGTCGCAAGACCCCGGGAGTGGACGGGCGAACGGCGCTGCTGCCCCAGTCGAAGGCCGAGTTGGCCAACTGGGCACAGTATCGCTCCTCGACCTGGACACCCCTGCCGGTCAAGCGAGTGCACATCCCGAAGGCAGGCGGCAAGAAGCGCCCACTTGGCATCCCCGTGATCGCCGACCGGGTCCTCCAAGCGCGGGTCGTCAACGCGCTGGAACCGGAGTGGGAAGCGCGATTCGAGCCGAAGTCGTACGGCTTCCGGCCCGGCCGCGGCTGTCAGGACGCGATCTCCGCCATCTATCTGACGCTGAAGGGCAAGAACCCCCAGCGGATGTGGGTGTTGGACGCGGACCTGAAAGCGGCGTTCGATCGCATCGACCACGAGCACCTTCTCGCCCGGCTCGGCACGTTCCCCGCCAGGGATCTGGTCCGGCATTGGCTGAAGGCGGGAGTGGTCGATCGCGGCCGGTTCGCCCCGACAGAGGAGGGCACCCCGCAAGACGGGGTGGTCAGCCCTCTGCTGCTGAACGTGGCCCTGCACGGATTGGAAGAGGCCGCCGGAGTCCGCTACCGAAAGCTCGGCACGCACGCCGCCGAGTCGGTCGAGGGCGCCCCGGCGCTGATCAGGTACGCCGACGACCTGGTCGTGCTCTGTCACAGCCGTGATGAAGCCGAGCAGGTCAAGGCGAAGCTCGCCGTCTGGCTGGCTCCCAGGGGGCTGGTGTTCAACGAGGACAAGACGCGCATCGTCCACGCTGACTCTGGTTTCGACTTCCTGGGATTCAACGTCCGTCGATACGACGGCAAGCTGCTGATCAAACCGAGTCCGGCGGCCCTGAGACGGATCCGGGAACGGCTACGCACGGAGATGAAGGCCCTGCGCGGGGCGAACGTCAGTGCGGTGCTGCACAAGATCGACCCGATCGTGCGCGGCTGGTCGGCCTACTGCCGGACGGTGGTCTCCAGTGACGCGTTCACCGCGCTGGACGACTACATGTGGAAGCTCAGCTATAAGTGGGCCAAGCACGGCCATCAGAACAAATCGAGGCACTGGATCGTCCATCGGTACTTCGGCCAGTTCAACCCGTCCAGCAAGAACCGCTGGGTATTCGGCGACCGGGAGACCGGCGCCCACCTGCGGAAGTTCTCCTGGACGAAGATCGTTCGACACCAGATGGTCGCGGGCACCTCGTCTCCGGACGACCCGGCCCTGACCGACTACTGGGCCAAGAGGCGACGCAAGGGGACACCCTCACCACTGGACGCGTTCGGACTGCGGCAGCTGACGCTGCAAGACGGCCGTTGCCCACTGTGTCGGGAGTCCCTGCTGCACGCCGACCACCAACCGCAGAGCCCACCTGAGTGGGAACAGTGGATGGCGGTCATCCGACTGGCGCTGACGAAGCAGTACATCGTCATCTCACCGGAGCAGGGCACGTCGAACGTGGTCCTCCGCCTCGTGCACACCGCCTGCCGCCGTCGACGCTCAGCCGAGATCGCCGCAGGCCCAGCACCTCTGCATGCCGGCGAGCCTTCAGGGCTTGCTTGAGCCGGATGCGGGGACGACTCGCACGTCCGGTTCTTAGGGGGCGGGGACGCAGTAATGCGTCCCCGCTACCCGACAGAGCCGGTCACATGGCGAAGGGCTCCAACGGGTTCGTGGCAAGGACGCAGACTGTGGAGGACGCCTGTGAACACGGGTGCTTCGTGGCCTGATGCCGATACGGCTGAGGTCCGAGTACGCAGGATGCAGCGCAAGCTGCACCATTGGTCGGTTGATGATCCCGGCCGTCAGTTCGATGACTTGTTCAACCTCGTCCACGATCCCAACTTCCTTACGGTGGCTTGGGAACGAGTGCGGACGAACAGGGGCGCCCGCTCGGCAGGGTCGGACTGGGCGGTTCCGCGCTCCCTCGGCCCCGACGAGGCGTGCCGGATGCTCACCGGTCTGCGAGAGCAGGTCAAGGAGCGCCGGTTCCGTCCCGAATTGGTCCGGGAGGTGATGATCCCGAAGGTGAACGGCAAGCTCCGTCGTCTGGGCATCGCCACCACGGCAGACCGGGTGGTGCAAGCCTCGCTCAAGCTGGTCCTTGGACCGATCTTCGAGGCGGAGTTCCTTCCGTGCTCCTACGGTTTCAGACCACGGAGGCGGGCTCAGGACGCGATTGCCGAGATCCACTACCTTGCCAGCGGCTCACGGGCCTACCACTGGGTCTTCGAGGGAGATATCACGGCGTGCTTCGACGAGATCGACCATACGGCCCTGATGGACAGGGTCCGGCGTCGCGTCTCCGACAAACGCGTACTTGCCCTGGTGAAGGCGTTTCTCAAAGCCGGGATCCTCTCCGAGGACCGGGCCTACCGGGACAATCTCACCGGTACTCCGCAGGGCGGGATCCTCTCGCCACTGCTCAGCAACATCGCCCTGTCCGTCCTTGACGAGCACTTCCACGACAAGTGGCAGGCCCTCGGATCGGTCGGGCAGCGCTCCAAGCACCGCAAGGCCGGCGGAGCGGTGATGAGGATCGTTTGCTTCTCGGACGACTTCGTCGTCCTGGTCCACGGGTCCCACGCGGACGCGGAGGCGCTGTGGGGTGAAGTCGCGGCAGTTCTCTCGCCGATGGGCCTTCGCCTGTCTGCGGAGAAGAGCAGGGTCTGCCATGTCGACGAGGGGTTCGATTTTCTCGGTGCGACACGAAGGCGCATGGTTCGAGCGAGCACGCTGATTGGAGGGCTGAGACCGATGACAGCAGCGTAGCTCCGGACAAGTGTTCACAGATCCGTCCCCGCTCTGACGTGCGTTGCTGGTAACGGCAGGGTGCGAAGCTCAGGGAAGACGCCCAAGGGCTCCCGCTCCATCCGGGGGCTACAGGCAAGGGGAAGGCCGGACGGGTGAGCAGACGCGAACTCTCGTTGATGCCTCGACATCGATACCCCCGGAGATGGGATGAACCGCTGGGGGCAGGGCTGGCCGTTGCGAAACGGCAGGCGGCGGCTGGTGACTAGGAGCCAGCCGTGCGAACACCGCCGCCCCGGGGTGCAGAGAGCGCCCACCCCGGCCGGATCTCGGCCATGCGGAACGTGACAACCCCGTCGGGGTCCGGGACGTGTCCCGGTAAGCCGACCGTGAGGGAGGCCCAACTCCCCGGCGGGAGCAGGACGGTCCAAGAAGCCAATGCCGGCACGCCGAAAGACGACGGGAAACCGGGACAACATGGCCGCACCCTTCGCGGTCGTCTCGCATAACCGGCCGGATACAGGCAACTGCCTGGCCCGAAAGGGAGCTGACGTGGACCGGGTGAGCCTTTGATGTACCAAAGCTGAAGTACCAGAGCCGAAGGGCAAGTTGGACACAGATGACGGCATAGCCATTCGCTCTCGCGATGGCGGCCCTCGGAGTGAACGGACCGGAGGACGCGGCCCCCGACTGGGACGCCATCAGCTGGCGCACTCACGAGGACCACGTACGGCGACTGAGGCAGAGGATCTTCAAGGCGACGAAGGAAGGGGACCTCAAGAAGGTCCGCAATCTGCAGAAGCTGATGCTGCGGAGCCGAAGCAACACGCTGGTCAGCGTGCGGCAGGTCACGCAGCGCAATGCTGGCCGCAAGACGGCGGGCGTCGACGGAGAGGTCGCTTTGACCTCCCGCGATCGAGGGGAGCTGGCGGAGCGGTTGCACCGTCACGCCTCGCCCCTCAACGTCCTGCCGGTCAAGCGGGTCTTCATCCCGAAGGTGAACGGGAAACAGCGCCCCCTGGGGATTCCGGTGCTCGCGGACCGCGTGCAGCAAGCACGCGTGAAGAACGCCCTGGAACCCGAGTGGGAGGCCCGGTTCGAGCCGAGGTCCTACGGATTTCGGCCCGGACGGGGCTGCCACGACGCGATCGAGGTCATCTTCAAGACGCTCTGCGGCAACCGCAGCAAGCGCCGATGGATCCTGGACGCGGACCTGGCCGGGGCATTCGACCGGATCGACCACGATCACCTTCTCAACAGTCTCGGAACCTTCCCCGCACGGGGCATGGTCCGCGCCTGGCTGAAGGCCGGCGTCATCGAGTCCGGCGAGTTCACACCGACAGGGGAGGGAACTCCCCAAGGCGGCGTGATCAGCCCCGTGCTGCTGAACGTGGCCCTGCACGGAATGGAGCACGCGGCAGGGGTCCGCTACCGGCCCAGCGTCCGCAGCGACGCTGAGACGGTCAAGGGATGCCCTGTGCTGGTCAGATACGCCGACGATTACGTGGCGATGTGTCACAGCCGTGAACAGGCCGAGCAGGTCAAGGCTGATCTCACGGCGTGGCTGGAGCCCAGGGGGCTCCGCTTTAGAAGACATCTCATTTGGGTGGGTTGAGTAGACTTCGAGTGTGCTGATCGTTGAGCGGCTGGTGCCGGATGAGCTGTGGGAGTTGTTCCAGTTGGTC
>NZ_JBHXDN010000140.1:0-5274 GCF_042726075.1 Kitasatospora sp. NPDC127035
GACACCCCCGTCGTCACCCTCGACGCCCGACGCCGGGACAGCGCCAAGAGCGCCCTCATCACCCTCGTCGAACACGCCCTCCTCGCCCGCCTCCGCTGAGCGGAACCCGCAGGTCGGCAGCCCCGGCGCCCCGCTGTCACGGCGGAGCGCCGGGGCCTGTCCGCTTGCGGGGAGATGTCGTCCGGACGCCGCGCGCAAGACCCCCGCATAAGCGGCGGATAACAGTTCGGTAGGCATTTCGTGATCAACAATGACTGTTTGTAGCGAATCAGCATCACTCAGCGCCAGAAGACCACAGTTTTACACCGTCATGTCGGTGAATGTCCCAATTGCGCCCTGCATGGCGCTGACCGGCAGCTGTTTGTCCCCCATCCCTGCACGTGCTGAAATTCCAGCTACCCCTGCATCCATATCGGCCACCGCTCCCCGGAACGGACGGGCCTCCAGGGGTAGCGCTGGATTGATCCATGGCCGGCTGTCGGCCGAGAGGTAGTTGTCGAGTGAGGCGTAAGCAGCAGGTCGCCCCGCAGCGGCGCTCCGAGCCCCGCCAGAGCGAGCCGAACGGCACCGCACCGGACCCGGCGGGGTTCTCGGCGTTCACGCCGACCGAGGAACGGCCACCGGCCGCCCCCACACCACAGCAGCTGGGTCCCGCCAAGGACCGCACGGGCGGCTCCGGCGCGGACGACACCGGCGGCAAGGGCGGCAGCCGGTACGACTTCCTGCGCCCGCGCAACTGGCGCGTGCCGGCCCGTCTGATCGCGATTCTGCTGATCCCGGTCACCATCGGCCTGATCTTCGGCGGTCTGCGCGTCAACACCTCGTTCGACGGCTTCATCAAGGCCGACCGCGCCCAGCGAACCGCCACCCTCGCCAAGGCCGCCACCGAGCTGGCCGAGGCGCTGGAGAGCGAGCGCGACAAGACCCTCATACCGCTGCTCACCAAGCAGGACCCGAACAACGAGGTCACCAAGGCGCGCTCGACCACCGACGCCGCCCTCAAGGCCTACTACGCGGCCTACGAGGCCAGCGACAAGTCCGGCGAGCTCCCGCGCCGCCACGACGCCTTCCAGGGCGTCGTCGTCGCCCTGCCGCACCTGCGCGCCAACGCCTACAGCCCGGACCTGTTCGCCTCCGCGACCACCTCCGCGTACTCGGTGATGCTGGCCCCGCTGCTGGCCTACGACAACTCGGTCGGCCTCGGCTCCTCCAACCTCACCAGCAAGGGCCGCTCGATCTACGCCATGTCGCTGGCGAAGGCCTCCGCCTCGACCCAGCGCGCGCTGATGCTGCACCTGCTGGTCGGCATCTCCGCGGGCGCCACCACCCGGTACGAGAACGCGGACCTGATCCAGCAGCTGCTGGTCGCCCAGCGCCTGGAGCACACCGCGCTGTCCGAGTTCAACACCGGCAGCGCCCCCGAGGACGCCCGCCGCTACTCGGACGCCCAGGTCGCCCAGGCCAACGCCGACCAGCGCGCCGCCTACCGGATGCCCAACGGCACCGCCCCCACCATGCAGGGCCTGCTCAACCTCGGCGCCGCCTACAGCCAGGCCGCCGCGATCGGCCAGGCCCAGGGCAAGGACGCCGCGGACCGGGCGTACAAGGAGGCCAAGGACTCCGGTCTGACGCCGGAGAACTGGAACCAGGCCGCCAACACCCACATCACCAGCCTCCGCGCCACCGAGGTCGTGCTGCTGGACGACGTGCTCCAGGACGCCGCGGCGCTGCGTGACAACGCGCGCTTCGACGCCGTCCTCAACGCGCTGATCGTGCTCGCGTCGCTGATCCTCGCCGGTGTGCTCACCGGCTACGTGGCCCGCTCGATGATTCTCGGCATGCGGACCCTGCGCAACGCCGCCCTGGAGATCGCCGACCACCGTCTGCCCGACCTGGTCGAGAAGCTCTCCAAGACCGACCCCGACCGGGTCGACACCAACATCAACCCGATCCCGCTGCACGGCAAGGACGAGATCGGCGAGGTCGCCCGGGCCTTCGACCAGGTCCACCGGCAGGCGGTCGCACTCGCCGCCGAGCAGGCGCTGCTGCGAGGGAACGTCAACGCGATCTTCACCAACCTGTCGCGCCGCAGCCAGGGCCTCATCCAGCGCCAGCTGGCGCTGATCACCGACCTGGAGAACAACGAGGCCGACCCGGACCAGCTGGAGAACCTCTTCAAGCTGGACCACCTCGCGACCCGTATGCGCCGCAACGGTGAGAACCTGCTCGTCCTCGCGGGCGAGGAGGCCGGCCGCCGCTGGAACACCCCGGTCCCGCTGGTCGACGTGCTCCGCGCCGCCGCCTCCGAGGTGGAGCAGTACGAGCGCGTCGAGCTCTCCGGCATCCCCGAGGCCGAGGTCGTCGGCGCCGCCGTGACCGACCTCGTCCACCTGCTCGCCGAGCTGCTGGAGAACGCCACCTCGTTCTCCAGCCCGCAGACCCGGGTGCTGGTCAACGCCACCCGCCTGCCGGACGGCCGGGTGCTGGTCGAGATCCACGACAAGGGCATCGGCCTCACCGCCGAGGACTTCGCCGAGATCAACGAGAAGCTGGCCGAGCCGCCCACGGTCGACGCCACCATCTCCCGCCGCATGGGCCTCTTCGTGGTCGGCCGGCTCTCCCAGCGGCACGACATCCGCGTCCAGCTCCGCCCGTCCGGCGAGTCGGCCGGCACCACCTCGCTGGTCATGATGCCGCCGTTCCTGACCCACATGGCCGCGGCGCCGGAGCCGGAGGAGCAGTTCACCGTCTCCCGGATCTTCGCCGACCAGGAGCCGACCGCCGACTGGGCCGCCCCCGGCCGGGACGAAGCCCGCAGCGCCGCCGAGCTGGGCTTCGACGACCACCTCACCGGCACCGGCAGCGCCGGCTCCTCCGGCTTCAGCCCCGCCCTGGAGGCGGTCCAGCGCTCGCAGCGCCTGGACCAGGTCCGCCGGGCCGCGCTGGAGGTCGGACCGCAGTCCGGCCAGGAGCCGCCGGTGCTCGACGCCGAGGTCGACGACGAGTACCCCCCGTACGGTCGCCGCAACGACGAGGTCTACGGCCAGGACGGGCAGTACCCGCAGCAGGGCTACGACCAGACCTACGCCGACGACCAGTACAACTACGGCCAGGACGGGTACGACGGCAACGGCTACCAGCAGGACGGCTACGACCAGTACCCGCAGCAGGGCTACGACCAGTCCGGCTACGGCGACGACCAGTACGGCCGGCAGGAGTACCAGGACCAGGGCCAGGACCTCCAGGTCCAGGGCCAGGGCTACGACGGGTACGACGGCTACGGCTACCAGCAGGACGGCCAGGGGGCCGAGGAGGCCCCGGCCGGCCACCCGTACGCCCCGGAGCAGCCCGCGCTGCCCGCCGCCGACCCCGCCCCCGCCACGCTGGCGTCCGGGCTGCCCCAGCGCCGCCCCGGCCAGCAGTTGGCCGGCGGCGGGTTCCCGTCCGGGCCGGCCGACGCCGGTCAGGGCGGCGAGAGCCCGAACTGGTTCGCCGGTGCCAAGGACACCTCCGCGCCGGCCGAGCCGCGCGGCCACGAGGTGTCCGCGCTCGGCGGGTACGGGCCCACCGGCCCGACCGGCGCGGGAAGCGCCGCCTGGCAGTCGCCCAACGACGGCAACTGGCAGCGCGCCGAACAGCTCCGCGAGCCCTCTTCCAGCGGCACCACCCCGTCCGGACTCCCCCGGCGGGTACCCAAGCAGAACCTGGTGGCCGGCAACGCCAAGCCCACCCCACAGGATGGGCCGCAGGTCTCCCGTTCGCCCGAGGAGGTCCGTGGACGTCTCACGAACCTGCGCCGCGGTGTCGAGCAGGGCCGTAGCGCAGGCGGCACCGGAAGCTTCCGGATCGACCCCGATCAGGTAGACCAGTCCGGCAACGGACAGCAGAATCGCAGCACCGATCTCTTCGGCGGCTCGAACCACCAGGAGCGTTGAGTTGAGTCAGATGAGCCAGGCCGCACAGAACCTGAACTGGCTGATCACCAATTTCGTGGACAACACCCCTGGGGTGTCGCACACGGTGGTGGTCTCCGCGGACGGCCTCCTGCTGTGCATGTCCGAAGGGTTCCCCCGCGACCGCGCCGACCAGCTCGCCGCCGTCGCCTCCGGCCTCACCTCCCTCACCACCGGCGCCAGCCGGATCTTCGAGGGCGGCGAGGTCAACCAGACCGTCGTCGAGATGGAACGGGGCTTCCTCTTCCTGATGGCCGTCAGCGACGGCTCGGCACTCGCCGTCCTGGCCGCCCCCGACTCCGACATCGGTCTCGTCGGATACGAGATGGCCCTGCTCGTCGACCGGGCCGGCGCCGTCCTCACCCCCGCACTCCGCGCAGAACTCCAGGGCAGTCTCCTGCACTGACGGACCGTCGGATACCGTCCTGGTATTCGAAGCACCTCCGCGCCCGTCCCGGGCCCGCTTCGGCGGGCTCGGGATCGGACGTAGTACGGCCTTCGCACCACCGGCTCGGGACCAGTGCCCGAGCTCGCACCGCACCGCCGCACCCTGTGAGGAGAGGATCCGTGACACCGCCCGACGACCGCAGCGGCCAGTACGGCGTTCCGTACCCTGGCACAGGCCATGACGCCTTCGGAGCACCCGGCGTCGGCCACGGTCAGCAGTACGGCCAGCCGCTCCACGGCCAGCACGACCAGCACTACGGACAGCCGCAGTACGGCGGGCCGTACCCGCCGGGGCAGTACGACGAGTACGGCCGGCCCCGGCAGCCGCAGCCCTCCTACGACGCGCCCCCCGCGGGCTACCCGAGGCAGGACGGGACGGCCGGCCAGCAGCCCGGCCCCGGCCTCGGGGGCCGGTCGGCCGTCGGGCACCAGGGCGGCCGGTCGGCCCAGCGGCCCGGGCACGCTGACGAGTTCGACGACGAGCAGGACTCCGGCCCGCTGATCCGACCGTTCGCGATGACCGGCGGACGGACCCGGCCCCGCTACGAGCTCGCCCTGGAGGCGCTCGTCTCGGCCGACGTGGATCCGCAGCGCCTGGCCACCCTGCTCCCCGAGCACCAGCGGATCTGCACCCTGTGCACCGAGGTGAAGTCCGTGGCCGAGGTGTCGGCGCTGCTCTCCCTTCCGCTGGGAGTGGCCCGCATCCTCGTGGCCGACCTGGCCGAGGCCGGCCTCGTCGCCATCCACCAGCCCGCTTCCGGCGGCGAATCCGGAAACCAGCCCGACGTCACGCTGCTCGAAAGGGTCCTCAGTGGACTTCGCAAGCTCTAACGCGGCCGCCCCCACCCGCGCCACCACCTCCGCGAAGATCGTC
>NZ_JBHXDN010000141.1:0-4972 GCF_042726075.1 Kitasatospora sp. NPDC127035
TGTCAAACCCCTCCCCCCGCCCCTCCCGGCGGCCGCCCACCCCGCGCCCGGGGGGGCGGCCGGCCAACCGCCGGCCCCCCCCGGCGGTTCTGCTGACCGGGCGTACGTCCGGCCGCCGGCTCGATTGCGCGGAGCCGGTGACCTTCTGGCCGGTCGGATCAGGTCGGGTTCGTGGGTGGGGTGGCCGGCGGGGGTGCTGCGCCGGGCCACCGGTGCGGGTCGATGCTGCTCAGTTGAGGAAGTCGACGCGGTCGATCAGGCCTTCGCGCACCCGGTAGGCCACCAGGACGCGGACCGGCCCGTCGGCTAGCCCGTGGGCGATCTCGTGGTCCACCACCCGGTCGCCTACGACGAGCCGCCCCACGATCTCCGCCCGGCAGCGGCCTTCGGAGAACTGTCCGGCGTACTTGTCCCGCAGGGCCTGCCGGCCCTGCAGCCGGCTTCCGTCGGCCCGGTGGACCGTGACGTCCTCGGCGTAGGTGGCGACGAAGGCGTCGATGTCGTGGTTGTTGTAGGCGGCGAGCTGCTGCTCGACCACGTCGCGCGGGTCGGACATGTGCGTGATTGTTCCTTCCTGGGCGAACGGGTTCAGGCCGCGAGACGGCGGGTGGCGAGTTCGGCGTAGAGCGCGGCCCCGTCGGGGAGCACCGCGTCGTCGAACTCCGCGTAGGGCGAGTGGTTGAGCGGCAGGTCGGCGGGGTCGTCGATCCCCTTCGGGGCGGCGCCGAGCCACGCGAACGATCCCGGAACGGCGGCAAGTATCCGGGAGAAGTCCTCCGCCCCGGTCATCGGGTTCGCCATCGTCTGGAAGCGCTCCTCGCCGAAGACCTCCCGGACGGTGTCCGCCAGGAAGTCGGTCTCGGCTCCGTCGGTCACGGTCACCGGGTACTCGAAGCGGTGGTCGACCTCCGCCCGCAGACCGTGGGCGGCCGCGATGGACTCCACCAGCTCCACCACGACGTCGGCCACCTTCGACCGCGTTTCGGCGGAGAAGGTCCGCACGGTCGCCTCGAAGCGGGCGGTCTCGGGGATGATGTTGCGCTGGGTGCCGGCCCGGAGGAGCCCGACGGTGATCACCACCGGATCGAAGACGTCGAAACGGCGGGTCACCATGGTCTGCAGGGCGGTGACCATCTCGCAGGCCGCCGGGATGGGGTCCTTGGCCCGATGCGGCGCCGAGCCGTGGCCGCCCGCACCGTGGACGGTGACGTTCAGCGCGTCGGAGGCGGCCAGGATCGGACCGCGCCGGGAGCTGAACTCCCCGTGCGGCAGGGCCGATGCCACGTGCAGGGCGTACGCGGCGACCGGGAGCCTGCCCGCAGCGTCCAGCACGCCCTCGGCCAGCATGGCTCCGGCGCCGTCCCAGCCCTCCTCACCGGGTTGGAACATGAAGACCACGTCGCCACGGAGCTGCTCCCGCCGTGCCGCCAGAAGGTGTGCGGCGCCCGCGAGCATGGTGGTGTGCAGGTCGTGTCCGCAGGCGTGCATGGCGCCGTTGTCGGCGGCGAACGGCAGCGGGGCCTTCTCGGTGACCGGCAGACCGTCCATGTCGGCGCGCAACAGCACCGCCGGTCCCGGCCGTCCGCCGCGCAGCACCGCGGTGACCGAACTCAGCGAGGTGCCCAGGCTCACCTCCAGCGGCAGTCCGTCCAGGGCCCTCAGCACCCGCTCCTGGGTGCGGGGGAGGGCGAGGCCCAACTCGGGGAACCGGTGGAGGTCGTGGCGGAGCCGGACCAGGTCCGGGGCCAGACCGAGAGCATCGTCGTGCAGGGACACAGGTACCTCCATCGAGCCCGCGCGTGGCGGGAACTTGTGCAGAGCGATCTGCTCCGTGATTCTGGTTCTTTCGGCGGGAGTTTCCCGTCATTTCGCAGGATCACGCCACGAGAGGCCCTTCGATGCACGAATCCACCGGCAGTCGACGGTGACCCGCTCCGACGTGACCGCGGACGAGCTCGACCTCGCCCTGGTGAACGCGATGCAGCTGCGGCCCCGGGCCCCCTGGTCGCTGCTCGGCCAGACCCTCGGGATCAGTCCGGTCACCGCCGCCCGCCGCTGGCGCCGACTCTCGGAGGCCGGGATCGCCTGGGTCACCGCCTACGGACTGCCGCACCCCGAGGACCCCGGGTGCGTCGCCTACCTCGACCTCGACTGCGCTCCCGACCGGCTCGGCCAGATCGCCGACGACCTGGCCGAGGATCCGCACGTGATGAGCATCGACCATCTCTCCCAGGGCTGCGACCTCGTCGTCACCGCGGCCTTCACCGACCTGGCGGCGGTCTCCCGGTACACCGCCGAACGGCTCGGCCGCCTCCCCGGCGTCAACGCCGTCCGCACCCACCTGGCGACCGGCTTCTACGCCGAGGGGATCCGCTGGAGGCTGGACTCGTTGGACCACGCCCAGCGGGTGGAACTGCACGACGATCACCCGGCGGCCAACGGGCCACCACCCGCCGTACGAGCTGAAGTCCGTCGGGAAGACCGAGAGTTGCTCATCAGACTGGGCGTCGACGGCCGCCTCGACCAAGCCGAGCTGGCCGCTGCCACCGGGCTCAGCCCGTCCACGCTGCGCCGCCGCCTCGACCGGCTGGCCGCCTCCGACGCGATCCGCTTCCGCTGTGAGATCGCCGCCCGCGACGCCGGCCGACCGGTCATGACGACCTTCCGGGCGGACCTTCCCCCGGACCGGCTCGACGAGGTCGGCCCCCAGCTCGCCAGACTCCCCGAGGTCCGGCTGTGCGTGTCCGTCACCGGCGCGCACAACCTCGTCCTCTCCGTCTGGCAGCGCTCCCTCGCCGACGTCCAGCGGCTGGAGGCCGCACTCACCCGCCGGTTCCCCGACCTGCGGGTGGCAGATCGCCGGGTGTCGCTGCGTACCGTGAAACGGATGGGCCGGATCCTCGACGCGGACGGACGCGCGGTCCGCGCCGTCCCTATGGACATCTGGCGGGACCCGGTGCCGGTCCGCTGACGGTCTCGGCCGCCGCCTCGCAGGGCACTCCCGCGCTGGGGCGCACCCCCGTCGGGAGGGCCGTGACCTCGTTCGGAACGGGCCACAGGGTGCCGCGGACGGCGGGGCCCGGCCATGACCGAGGTGTCGGGGCCGCCGACGTACCTGCTGATGCCGGCCCCACCCCTGGCGTGGGAAGTCGGCCGGTCCGACGTCCCACGCCAGCCTTCTGGTCGCGACCCGGGCCCTCCGGCTACCGGAACCATCCACCCCAATGGCCGTCTTCGTAGCGGGTGTTGTACCACGTCGCGCCGTCCGTCCCCCTCGCCTTCAGCTGCAGGAAGTTGCCGTGGTAGCCGGCGAAATCGATGTCGCTCGTGACCTGGCCGCCGAGCCAGACCCGGCCGCCGAACGCCCCGTTCGGGTTGGTCCAGGTGGTCCACACCCCGCGCTCCGGCCCGACGAAGAAGATCTGTCGCGTACCGTCGTCGAAGTTGTAGACAGGGATCACCCGCCCGAAACCCCCGCCGCAGAGGAGATCGGAGCCCTCGTGGAAGGGGTCCTCGACCGAGGCGGTCGATTTGAGGCACTGCCGTAGCATGATCTGATCCGCCGAAGCCGCGCTGGCGGTGCCTGCGGGTCCGACGACCATGCCCGTCGTCGTGGCCGTCAGGGCCGCTGCCGCCGCAGCGGTCCTCCCGAGCTTCTTCATCGCCATCACTGACCTCCGGATCACCGACCTGCCCACCTGCCGGACGGCAGGCTGCGCGTGGGCCCCACCGCCGACTGCCGGCGGACGGCTGCTCTCCGACCTCCGCGGGCAGGCGCCCCTCTCCGGAAGGCTCACAGTCCAATTGGCGCAGCGTCACTGAACACCGGTGAGTAACGGCCGCGCAGCCCCGTTCGGCTGCCCCGGCGTACAACCGGGGCTGCCCGCGCCTGCGGCGACCTGCGGTCGGAGCCCCACCGGCCCCGGCTCCGCAGTACCCGTGCCCAACCAGGCCGGTTCGGCCGCCCGCGAAGCGCCCACTGCCCGGACGGGCAGCGCCGGGGTTCCCCGGCCGGCCCGCGCGCGGGGGCGACATGGTCCAGGCTCCTCGTCGGGCCGCGCGGGCCGACGAGGAGGAGGCATCGAGGCGTCCGATCACGACAGGACGGCGAACGGAGCGGCCACCGCGAGCCCGATCAGGCCGATGCGGCGGCTCCTGGTCCGGGACGTCGACCAGCTCCTGCTCGGTCAGCTCGGCCATCGCCGGGATGCCCCGCAGGTACAGCCGACGCTCCCGCCACGCCGACCGCGCCGCGAACAGCACGGCAGCACCGAACCCCGCGATCAGCCAGCCGCAGAACCACCCCAGGATCACCTGGACTACCCCGCCCTGGTCGCCCGCCGCGATCGAGAGCCCGACCGGGCACAGAAGGAACAGCACCAGCAGCTCACGCGCAGGTCCCCACCCGTGATCGGAACGATGGGTGGATGAGTAGCCGGTCACATGAGCCACAAGGCAGCTTCTAGTAGTGCTTTGTTAGGTGGTCTTGTCACGATGGGTGTTCGGTAGTTCGCTTGTTGTATGAGGGCTGGGGAGCGTGTGGCGTGTCGGGGTCGGCTGGAGGAGTTCGCCGAGGAGGTGTTCGCACCGTTGGTGCGGCGTGATCAGCGGGCCAAGGGCGGGCTGTATCTGCGGGGGCTGTTGCTGGAGGGCCGGCGCAAGTCGATGCAGCCGATGGCCGAACGGCTCGGGGTCGATCATCAGCAGTTGCAGCAGTTCATGACGTCCTCGACCTGGCCGGTCACCGATGTGCGGGCCAGGCTGGCACGGCGGGCGGTGCGGGCGGTTCGGCCCGAGGTGTGGGTGGTGGACGACACCGGGTTCCCCAAGGACGGCAAGGCCTCTGCCGGGGTGGCCCGGCAGTACTCCGGGACATTGGGGGCTTGTATTTCAATTACTGCTTGCTCTGGTGGAGTTGGTGGGATGGTGGACCATGCCTGTGCGTCCGCCCATCACCGCGTTACGGGCCAAG
>NZ_JBHXDN010000142.1:0-4945 GCF_042726075.1 Kitasatospora sp. NPDC127035
AGCGACGAGCATCGACCTCAGATATGTCCCCACTCATGAACAGTCCAACGAGCAAACCCAACAGCAGTCACGGTAAGCACCGTTGCAGTACTAGGGGCTTCACTCCCATCCCGAAACGCTGGGCGGTCGAGCGGACCTACGGATGGCTCATGCTCCACCGACGCCTCGCCCGCGACTACGAGACGTTGCCCACCCGTTCGGAAGCCGTCATCCACATCGCCATGACCGATCTCATGGCCCGCCGCCTGACCGGGGAGAACACCATCTCCTGGCGCGACCCGAAGAGCCTCACCAAACACCCCGTCTCGGGATGAAACATCGAACGAAAACGACCTCTTACTACCGATGGCGCCGCGACGTTCACGAGCCGTGCGCGCGCAAGCGCCTCGACGCCAAGCTGACCGAGCACATCCGCCGGATCCACGCCGACTCCGACGCGACCTACGACTCCCCGCGGGTCCACGCGGTCCTGCGGCGCGAGGGCACCCACGTCGGCCGCAAACGGGTCGAGCGCCTGATGCGCCAGGCCGGCCTGCAAGGCGTGAGTCCGCGCCGGCCCCGTTCCTTCACCCGCCGGGGCCCGGCCGCCGACCTCGCCCCCGACCTGTCCGGCGCGACTTCACCGCGGGCGCCCCGAACCGGCTATGGGGCGCCGACATCTCGCTGATCCCCACCAGCGAGGGACCGTGGTGGCTGGCCACCATCCGCGACGCCTTCTCCCGCCGGATCGTGGGCTGGCACGCCTGCGAGCGCGCGGGCGCCGACCTCGTGCTCACCGCACTGGAGTACGCCCTGCACGACGGGCCCGTCGAGCCGGGGACGCTGATCCATCACAGCGACCACCGGTGTCAGGGCGGATTCAACTGGTCGTCGCAACACCCTGATCTTGGAGGGGTGCGGCGTGGCCACAGCGGACTGGCGTTTGAAGACCAGCGATGTTCCGGAGGGGCGGCGTCGGCAGTGGCGCGCTGACTGTGCGTTGCGGCGGGCGATGCGTTCGCCGGGACGGCCTGATCCGTCTCGGGTCGTGCAGCGCCAGTTCTGGCGCCTGATCGCGACGGGGGTCACGACGGTGGAGGCGTCACTGGCGGCCGGAGTGTCGTGGCCGGTGGGTGCGAGGTGGTTTCGTCACGCTGGCGGCATGCCTCCAATCTCGTTGGCCGAACCCTCGGGCCGGTACCTCACGTTCGAGGAGCGCGAGGAGATCGCGATCCTCAGGGCGATGAGCAGGGGCGTGCGCGAGATCGCCCGCGCCCTGGGCCGTGACCCCGGGACAATCTCTCGCGAACTGCGCCGCAACGCCGCACGTGCGGCGGCAAGCAGGAGTACCGCGCCTCGGCGGCACCGATCGCCCCCCGGGAGACCAGGGCTGCACCGAGGTCGCCACCCCGGGCCGAAATGGCGTCGCCCGAAGTGACGGCGGTCTCGGCAGCTGCTCAGTCGGACTCGCTGACGCGGCGTGATTTCAGGTGGAGGGACTCGACGGACGGGGCTCCGGGGGTCTCGACCGCGGTGATGAGTCCCTGCTCCACCTGGATCGTGCCGCCCGGTGCGCCGGAGACCGCGACCGAGCCTGTGAAGCCTTTCCTGTGCAAGGAGAGTAGCAGCGCCGGGCCACCGAGGGCGCCGGGCCGTTTCGGAAGGGCCTGGCGGGAGCTGGTCGTGCGGCAGGCCGGTCATGTCAGCAGGTCCGCCGCGTGGCAAACGGTCTGACGGGACGCCAGGGCGGGATTCATCCGCTCTCGGTCGAGCACGATGGCGAGCAGCAGGGGGCCGTCCTGTCGGGGCACCACCTGGACGATCTCGTGGTGGCGGGTGCTGGTGACCACCATGCTCTCCAACTCGCCCGTCGCCCCTGCGGCGAACAGCCGGTCGCCGATCCGGTTGGTCAGCTCGGCGAGTTCAGCGCCGGACCCGAGTAACCGGTGGTCCCCAACGGAGCCGTAGCCGAGGCCGGTGACGGCGTCGACGAGAGCGACACCTACAGCCCCGGGGACACCGAGCACACCGGAGAGGGAAGCTTCGAGCGCGCGCACGTGGAACCCCTTCGCGTTCTGAACTCCAGGTAGCGTACATTAATCCACCATTATCGGGGTGACCATCGCGGGTGATTTCTTGCTACTTCGTTTCCTCCCACAGGAGTTCCTCCCGGACGTCGAACAAGGGACGGTCAGCGCATGAAAATTGACGATGCACTCAAGGAAGCGATGAAGCTCGAGGGCGCCATCGGCGTGGCAGTGGCCGACTTCGAGAGCGGCATGTCACTCGGGTTTCTCGGAGGGGGTCGGCAGCTCGACCTGGAGGTCGAGGCCGCCGCTAACACCGAGGTCGTCCGCTCCAAGGTGCGCGCGCGCTGGAGGCGCTGTCGATCGACGACGCCGTCGAGGATATTCTGATCACCCTCGGTGGCCAGTACCACCTGATCCGCCCGCTGGCCAGCAGTCATGGGTCGCTCTTCCTCTACCTGGCACTGGATCGTTCGCATACAAATCTGGCGCTGGCCCGGCATGGTCTCAAGCGCATCGAGGCCGGGCTCGACGTCTAGGCGCGGCCGGTCGGCTGGGGTCGCCTCCCACTTCGTCGGAGGCTTCCGCGCGATGTGTTCGTCGCGCGGGAAGGCAGTCGCCTGAACGCGAGGCCCGTGGTGATCCGTTCGAGAATTTGGCGCTGAAACCTCAGGTGCACATCAATCCCGGAAATGCGTCACCTTTCGACAATCGGCTGCCACTCGGATTCGGCATTCCGGAAATGGCAGGGCGGACGAAGGCGTCGAGGAAATGGGCTCGGTCGTGCCACGGGCTGGGCATGGCCGAGCCTGTCACTTACCCTTTTGGGCCGTCCTGTCGAGTTCTTGTCCCGCCTCGGGAGGGGCGGGCACATCACATTCTCCTCAAGGGCGATGATTTCAAGTGTCTGCTCTGGCAAGAGAGAAGAAAGTCCGCGCCAGCCCCTGCAGCGTTGCCGAACCGTTACCAGGTCGATTGTGAGGGGCGTGGGGCCCGCCGCGGTCGGCCGCTCGGTGCGTTGGGTGGTGGGCCGGACGAGTCGTCAGTCGGAGTGCGTCTGGAACCGGTCACCCGCGCGCCGGAGCCGCGCTGACCGTCGGGCCGCCGCTCCGGGTCTGATCATGCAGGTTCCCTCGGAGCGTTGCAGGGGCACGGGGAACTACGGGCTCCTGACATCGCGCGAGGTCTGTCGGAGCGTTAGCCGGCCAACGCCGTCCCGTCGATACCGGGACAGGTGACCGCGACCGGACGGGAGCGTGTTCGGGCGGACGGTGCCGTTGCCCTTCCATCCGACGGGATAACGATCGGGCCACGCGTCAGGCTCCGGGACCGGACTTCGTCTCCTTCCTGCTGGACAGCTGCTGTGGCGGTCGAAGGAGGACCGCGCCGCGCCCCCGGTTCACACGCTGTCGGACGGCTCAGTCCCGGCCATGTTCTGAGGCGGGCGCGACTTGGTCCGTTCTGGTCCTTCGGGTGGCGTGAGGGCGGTGGCCGGATCGTCGACGTACCGGGCCCCATGTCAGGGCGCCCCTATCGAATCCTCGGGAGAAACAGAGATGACCCCCTCCAGCAGCCGTTGCCGCATCGCTGTAGCGACCGCCGTGGCTCTGACCGCCGTCGCTGTGACCGCCGTCGCTCTTGTCACGGGAGCGGGTGGCGCAGGCGGTGACAAGCCCCCGCTGCACGACCAGCTGCCCGGAGCGATCCGCGAAGCGGGAGTGATCCAGGTGGGCGTGTCGTACACGGCGCCCCCGATAGTCTTCCGGCGTACGGATGGTCAGCCGGACGGCCTCGATCTCGATATCGCCATCGCGCTGGGGAAGGTGCTCGGTGTCGAGGTCCGATTCCGCGAGGTCGATCTCTTCTCGAACGTGATTCCCGGGCTGCTCGACAGGAAGTACGACATCGGCATGTCGGGCATCACCGACACCCGCGAGCGGGAACGGGGCGTCGACAAGGACAACAAGCAGGTCGACGAAGGTGTCGACTTCGTGGACTACTTTATGGCCGGCTCCGGCATCATGGTCCGTAAGGGCAACCCGGCGAGGATCGGCAGCCTCGGGGACCTGTGCGGAAGATCCGTGGCGGTGAAGAAGGAGACGGTTCACGACGAGCTCGTGACCCGCCAGCAGAAGGCCTGTGAGCGACTGGGCAAGACCCTTAACGTCCTGCGAGCGGACACCGATCCGGCCGCCGTGACGGAGCTGCAGAGGAACCGGGCGGACGCGCTGATCACCGGTTACCCCAAAGTGCTGTACAACGCCCAGACCGTTGACAACGGGAGGAGCTTTGAGGTCGCGGGCCGGCAGGCGCAAATGCAGCCATGGGGCATCGCTCTCCGCAAGAGTGACACCCAGCTGCGGGACGTCCTGGCCAAGGCGATGAACTCGCTTATCACGGACGGCACCTACAGCAGCATCCTGGAGAAGTGGCAACTGTCCGACAACGCCATCCACAACGCCGTCGTCAACGGCGCCGGCTGATCTCTCGGGCCTGGGTGGTGATCCACGTACGCTGACGTGCGGCCCGGCCGGGGCCCACCTCACCTGGATGTCGCCTTCAGGGATCGTCGCGGCCACCACACCGCACCGGCCCCGAGGCCCGTGGCGGTGACGGACGGGCGCCTATGTCGGCCCTGGCCCGGCCACTCGTGTTCCGGGCAGAGCTCGCGCCGATCGGCGTGCTGCGCGGGCGGTCGGGGGCACGGCCCCGTCGCGGGCTGAAGTGGGAACAGGACGGTGTGGGCGCGCCGAGCGGTGACAGGGCGACGTCGACCACTCGGATGTGCCTGGAAATCCCCGTTTGAGGTCGCCTGCCTGCGATGCCGTGAAGATCCTCTGTCTCAGAGGGCGTTTCAGGAGCTTTGCTCCTATATGCAGCGTTCATCCTTGTCCACTTTTAGGTTCTATGCCGCACAAGAGAAGCTTGCTCCGCCCTCG
>NZ_JBHXDN010000143.1:0-4900 GCF_042726075.1 Kitasatospora sp. NPDC127035
ACTGGGGGGTGTTGCGGTCGCAGGCGGCGAGTGGTGAGTTGAACCCGTTGCTGCGCGGGCTGGTCCGCACTCCCCGCCGCACCGCCACCACCACCGCGGCCACGCCGACCGGGGACGGCCGTGAGGCCCTGCTCCGGAGGCTCACCGCGGTGAGCGAGGCGGAACAGCTCCGCCTGCTCCTGGACGTGGTCCGCGCCGGCGCGGCGAAGGTCCTCGGCCAGAGCATCGACGAGACCGTGCGGGCCACCCAGACCTTCAAGGAGGTCGGCTTCGACTCGCTGACCTCGCTGCGGATCCGGACCGGCCTGACGGAGGCCACCGGTGTCCGGCTCCCGGCGACGCTGGTGTTCGACCACCCGACGCCGACCGCCGTCGCGGAACACCTGCGGGACCGGCTCGGCTTGGCGGGGGCCGCGGTCGTGCCGCCCGTCCTGCTCGAACTCGACCGGCTCGAAGCGGCGTTGGCGGCCACGTCCGGGACGCCCGACGGTCTGCGGGCCCAGGTCACCGCCCGTCTGGAGGCCCTCACCGCCCGCTGGGCGGAGGCGGGCGAGGAGCCGGACGCCGAGGGCGTCGACCTGGACGCCGCCTCCGACGACGAGCTCTTCGACCTGATCGACAACGAACTCGGCCTTTCCTGATGACGGATACGAGGAAGAACCCCATGTCGAACGACGACAAGCTGCGCGACTACCTCAAGCGCGTCACGGCCGACCTCCAGCAGACCCGGCGCCGCCTGCGCGACGCCGAGGCCCGGCGCACCGAGCCGATCGCCATCGTCGGGATGGCCTGCCGGCTGCCCGGCGGCGTGGCCTCCCCGGCCGACCTGTGGCGGCTGGTCCACGACGGCACCGACGCCATGGCCCCGTTCCCCCGCGACCGGGGGTGGGACGTGGACTCCCTCCACGACCCGGACCCGGACGCGGCCGGGAAGACCTACGCGGAGGAGGGCGGCTTCCTCACCGACCCGGGCGGCTTCGACGCCGCACTCTTCGGGATCTCGCCGCGTGAGGCGCTGGCGACGGATCCGCAGCAGCGGTTGCTGCTGGAGACGTCCTGGGAGCTGCTGGAGCGGGCGGGCATCGACCCGACCTCGCTCGGTGGGCAGCCGGTCGGCGTCTACGCCGGCCTGATGTACCACGACTACGCGCACCACGTGCTCAACCTCCCGGAGGGGCTGGAGGGTTACTTCGGCATCGGCAACTCGGGTTCGGTGGCGTCGGGCCGCATCTCCTACGCCCTCGGGCTGGAGGGTCCGTCGGTGACGGTGGACACGGCCTGCTCGTCGTCGCTGGTGGCGCTGCACCTGGCGGCGCAGGCGCTGCGTGACGGGGAGTGCACGCTGGCGCTGGCCGGCGGTGTCGCCGTCATGGCCACGCCGGAGGTGTTCGTCGACTTCGCGACGCAGCGCGGCCTGGCCCGCGACAGTCGCTGCAAGGCGTACGCCGACGCCGCCGACGGCACGGGCCTGGCCGAAGGCGCCGCGGTCCTCCTGCTGGAGCGGCTGTCGGACGCGCGGCGGCTGGGTCACGAGGTGCTGGCCGTGGTGCGGGGCTCGGCCGTCAATCAGGACGGTGCGTCGAACGGCCTGACCGCGCCCAACGGCCCCTCGCAGGAGCGGGTGATCCGGGCCGCGCTCGCCGACGCCCGGCTGACCGCCGCGGACGTGGACGCGGTGGAGGGTCACGGGACGGGGACGTCGCTGGGTGATCCGATCGAGGCGCAGGCGGTGCTGGCCACGTACGGGCAGGGTCGTCCGGCGGAGCAGCCGGTGTGGCTGGGTTCGTTGAAGTCGAACATCGGGCATGCGCAGGCGGCGGCGGGTGTCGCGGGTGTGATCAAGATGGTGGAGGCGTTGCGGCACGGTGTGCTGCCGAAGAGTCTGCACATCGACGCGCCGAGTTCGAAGGTGGACTGGGAGTCGGGTGCGGTCGCGCTGTTGACGGAGGAGCGGGAGTGGCCGGAGGTGGACCGGCCGCGCCGGGCCGCCGTGTCGTCCTTCGGCGTGAGCGGCACCAACGCCCACGTCATCCTCGAACAGGCCCCTGCCGAGGACGCGCCGCAGTCCTCCGACGAGCCGTCAGAGCAGCAGCCCGACGAGCAGTCCGCCGTCTCCCCGTCGGCCGGCCGTGCCTCGAACGACGTACTGCCGGGTGCCGCCCTGCCGTTGGTCCTGTCGGCCGCCACCGAGCCCGGGTTGCACGCCCAGGCCGACGGCTGGGGCCGGTTCCTCGCCGAACGGCCCGACGCAGACCTGGCGCGGACCGCCCGGACCCTCCTCACCGCGCGTGCCGCGCTGGAGCAGCGGGCGGTGGTGGTGGCCGCCGACCGGGAGGCCGTCCTGACGGCGCTGGGCGCGGCAGCGCGCGCGGAGGAGGCGACGGGTGTCGTCTCCGGCCGTGCGGAGGTGGCGGGCCGGTCGGTGTTCGTGTTCCCGGGTCAGGGTTCGCAGTGGGTGGGGATGGGCCGGCGTCTGTCGGCCGAGTCCCCGGTGTTCGCGCGGGCTCTGGCGGAGGTGGAGGGTGCGCTGAAGCCGTATGTGGACTGGTCGTTGGTGGATGTGGTGAATCAGGTGCCGGGTGCCGCCTCGCTGGAGCGGGTGGACGTGGTGCAGCCGGTGTCGTTCGCCGTGATGGTGGGTCTGGCGCGGGTGTGGGGTTCGCTGGGTGTGGTGCCGGACGCGGTGGTGGGGCATTCGCAGGGCGAGATCGCGGCGGCGCATGTCGCGGGGATCCTGTCGCTGGAGGACGCCGCTGCCGTGGTGGCGCTGCGTTCGCAGGCGATCGCGCGGGGTCTGGCGGGTCGTGGCGGCATGGTGTCCGTCGCGCTGCCGGCCGCCGAGGTGGTGGGCGGTCTGCCGGCCGGTGTGGAGGTGGCGGCGGTGAACGGGCCGTCGTCGGTGGTGGTGGCCGGTGACCCGGTGGGGCTGGACACGCTGGTGGCGGGCTTCGAGGAGCAGGGTGTGCGGGTGCGGCGCGTCCCGGTGGACTACGCCTCCCACACGTCCCACGTCGAGTCGATCGAGGAGGAACTGGCCGGGTTGCTGGCCGGGGTGAAGCCGCAGGCGGCGAGGGTGCCGTTCCTGTCGACGGTGGAGGGCCGGTGGTTGGAGGGTCCTGAGCTGGACGGTGGGTACTGGTACCGCAATCTGCGGCAGACCGTGCGCTTCGCCGGGGCGGTGGACACGCTCGCCGCCGAGGGGTTCCGGGCCTTCGTGGAGGTGAGTGCGCACCCGGTGCTGGCGCACAGTCTGGTGGAGGCGCTGGAGGAGGCGGTCCAGGCTCCGACGGTGGTCACGGGCACGCTGCGGCGTGAGGACGGTGCGTGGGACCGGGTCCTGCTCTCGGCCGCCGAGCTGTACGTCCGCGGGGTCGGGGTGGACTGGTCGGCGGCGTTCGCCGACGCCGGCACCCTGCGGCCCTCCGACCTCCCCACCTACCCCTTCCAGCACGAACGTTACTGGCTGGAGACGCGTCCCACCGCCGACGTGGGCGCCGCCGGGCTGGCACCCGTCGGGCACCCGCTGCTGGGTGCGGCCGTGTCGCTGCCGGAGGGCGGGTCGGTGCTCACCGGCCGGCTGGAGCAGCGGGACCACTCGTGGCTCGCGGACCACGCCGTCGCCGGGACCGTCCTCGCCCCGGGGGCAGCGCTGCTGGAGCTGGTCTCGCGGGCCGGTGACGAGGCGGGCGCCCCCGCCGTCGACGAGCTGGTGATCGAGGCTCCGCTCGTCATCCCCGAGCGTGGTGCCCTGCACCTGCACGTGCGGGTCGACGCGCCGGAGGACGACGCGCCCGATGCCCGGCGTCCGTTCGCCCTGTACTCGCGGCCCGAGGGCGGCGAGGGGGCCTGGACGCGGCACGCCAGCGGCTTCCTCGGCGGGGAGGCCGGGCCGGGCGCCGCGGCCCCCGGCCCGTGGCTTCCGGCGGGTGCGGAGCCGGTCGCGCTGGACGGCTTCTACGAGCGGCTGGCCGAGCGGGGCTTCGTCTACGGCCCGGCGTTCCAGGCGCTGCGGGCCGCCTGGCGGCACGACGGCGAGGTGCACGCCGAGGTGGCGCTGCCCGCCGGCCTGGCCGCCGCCGGCTACGGGATCCACCCCGTGCTGCTGGACGCCGCGCTCCAGGCCACCAACTTCCTGGCCGTCGCCGAGCCGGAGCCCGGGCACGTCCTGCTGCCGTTCGCCTGGAACGACGTGGCCCTGTTCGCGTCGGGGGCCACCGCCCTGCGGGTGCACGCCCGGCAGACGGGTCCGTACGCGTTCTCGCTCGTCCTCACCGACCCGGCCGGACTGCCGGTGGCCTCGATCGGGTCGCTGTCGCTGCGGCAGGTGCCGGTCGACCGGCTCACCGCCCTCGGGGCGGCCGGGGCCGAGCACCTCTACAGCGTCGCCTGGGCGCCGCTCGCCCCGGTCGCGGAGGCCGGGACGGCCGTCCCGGCGGTGCTGGACCTCACCGGCGAGCCGGCGGTCGGGCCCGAGGGCGCCCGCGCGCTGCTCGGCCGGGTCGCGACCTTCCTGCACGACGGGCTCGCGGATCCTGCCCGGGCCGGCGAGACGCTGGTCGTCGCGACCGGGCTGCCCGACGCGGACCCGGCGGTCAACGCGGTGTGGGGGCTGGTCCGTTCCGTCCAGCACGAGCAGCCCGGCCGCGTCCTCCTCCTCGGTGGCGAGGGAGCGGCGTTCCCCGCCTCGGCGGTGGAGCCGTCGGTCCTGGGGGGCCTGCTGGCGTCGGGTGAGTCGCAGGTGGTGTGGCGTGACGGTGACGCGGTGGTGCCGCGCCTGGTGCGTGCGGCCGTGTCCGGGTCCGTCGGGGTGTTGGATCCGGCGGGGACGGTGTTGGTGACGGGTGGGACGGGGACGTTGGGCGGGTTGGTGGCTCGGCGTCTGGTGGAGTCGCACGGGGTG
>NZ_JBHXDN010000144.1:0-4757 GCF_042726075.1 Kitasatospora sp. NPDC127035
ACTTCCCATCCGAACAGGCCGCGTTTAAGGTGCTCTACCTCGCCGTCCGGGAGCTGATCGCTCCCCGGGCACGCGACGTCAACCGCGTCGCCGCAACCCCTGACCGCACCCCGCCGGGACGGCTCCCGCTGCCGCCTCCTCACCGGACGCCGCCGGCGGACATACGGCGCCCCCGCCGCACGAGCGGCGGGGGCGCGGGAAGAGCGGCGTCAGAGGTTTTCGCGGTAGCCGCCGGTGGCGGTGCCGCGCTCCTCGATGAAGTGCTTAAAGCGATTGAGGTCGCCCTTGACCTGCCGGTCGAGTACGCCCACCATGTCGGTGGACGTCTCGGCCAGGCCGCCGGGCTGGAAGTCCATCTCCATCAGGACCCTGGTGTGGGTGGCGTCGATCGGCTCGAAGCGGACCATGCCGGTCTGCTTCACATCACCGCCGATGGTGCGCCAGGCGACGTGGTCGTCGGGGACCTGGTCGACGATCTCGGTGTCGAACTCGCGGCTGACGCCAGCGATCTTCGTCTTCCAGTGGTTGTGGCGGTCGTCGATCCGGCTGATCTCCTCCACGCCGTCCATGAACTTCGGGAAGTCCTCGAACCGCGTCCACTGGTTGTACGCGGCGCTGACCGGCACGTCGACGTCAATCTGTTCCCGCACCTTGCTCATCGCTGAGCCCACCTTCGGATCGGTATCTCACGCGGTGACCCACTCGTCTGTCCCGCCCGCCAACCCTCATGCCGGGGTCATACCGATTGCGCCCCGAACCGCGTCCCGGCAACCCGGCGGCCCCGCCCCGGGCACGGTCAGTGACCTCGGCGCCGTGCCGCCGGGAAGGCGACCCGCAGGTGCGGGCGGGGTGCCTTCACACCCCGAGGCCGGTACCCGGGGAACCGCTGTGGCCGTCCTGCCAGGCGACGGCCCCATCAGCCGCTCCTCGTCCAGACCGGTCACAGCGATCACCCGCTCGTACATCCCCCCGTCGTCCAGCGGGCCGAGCAGGCGCACCGCTCGCGTGACATGTCCGGCCCACAGCTCCTCCGGCACGAACGGGCAACGCCGGTACCGCACGGCGAGCTGGGCAAGGTGCCGTACGCCGCACGCGTGCAACAGCCGCACACCGTCCAGGCACGCGTCCATGGCCACCGCGCAGGAGTCCGGCACCCGCAGCACCACCACCTCCCCCGCCGCCACCAGCGCCCCGTGCGCGGCGCAGAGCTCCGGCGCGTCGCCGGGCCCGGCCCCCGCACTGTCCTCGCAGCGGGCCCCCTCCGCTCTACGCCCCCGCCCCGACCCGCGGCAGCCAATACGGCCCGTCCCGGCCACGCGGGCAGCGCCGAGCCGGCGCGGCGGCGACCGTGAGGCGAGGGAGAACCGGCAGCGCACACCCCGATGCCTCCGAAGGGCCACCGTACGGCCGTGCCGACAACGAGAATGGTGACGTGACGGGATGGGCCGGCACACCCCCGGGAGACCGGGCCGGACCGCCGCGCCGAACGGGATGGGTCAGCCCAGCCACTCGCTGGTGTCGCCAGGGCCGTCACCCCGGTCCTCGCCACCGTCGCGGCCGGGCCGCAGGTCCCGGCCGGATTCGGCCGGACCGGGCGTGAAGACGTGCCCAACGCCTCACCCCGACGACGCTACGAGCCGGACGCCCACTCCCCCCGGGCGACAGACCCTGACCGGAACCGGTCTTCACCCGACCGCCCCCAACCCGAACCCGATGGCACCAGGCCGAACACCACGCCCCGCCATCCGGCCGATCCGGCGAACCCGCCCACCCCGAAACCACCAGGCCCGGGGCCCACAACAGCGCGAATCCAGGGAATCTCCCGGCGCTCCACGTCACAGGCACTCCCGGCCCCCGGATGGGACGGGGACGGGCCACCCCGGACAGGCGACCTGCCACGGGCCGTCGACCGACCCCGCCGGCCCCCACCGGCGCCGGAAACCGGTCGTACGAGAACAGCGGCAAGAACCCGGGCAGGGCCCTGCGGGAGTCTACGAGGATCGCAGTGCGGTGCGCGCCGCCATCCTTTGCCCGCAGCGCGCACCGCACCGCGACGGGCGGGCGGAGGGTCAGGTGAGGCGCCTGCCGAGAGCCACGGTGAGCAGCGCGTGTGGTACCCGGGCGAGCCAGAGCAGGCCGCTGTCGGGATCGATGATCGTCCGGCCGTCGGCGAACGCCGTCCACCCGTTGTGGCCAGTCTCCACCCGGCCCGCCAGGCTCCGGTCGGGCCTGCGAACGGGGAACAGGGTGCGCCCGGGCCAGCCCTCGATCAGGAACACCCCGCCCCGCGCGTTCCAGGTGGCGCCGCCCGGGCCGCGCAGCAGTGGCGAGGTGGACGTGCGGTCCGTGGCGTCCGCGGGGCTGGCCGTTCTCCACCCGAATGCCCGAAGCCCGGCGCCATCGCGCCCTGTGCACGGTTCGCCCGCGATGATGCCCATAAGAGATATATCTTCCACTAGTCTAGTAAATGTCCTATACCGATTCATCCGAGTGCAGCGGCCGCGGCCCGGTCGACGGCCGTCCCCGGCTCCGCCTGGAGGTGCCATGGCTTCACCCCGAGCCTCCACCCTCTGCCTCGGCCTCTGCCTGGGCCTCGTGGCGATCAGCGGCGCCGCCTGCGGAGGCGGGAGCCCGCCAGCGGCGGTGGCACCGAAGGTGGCGGCATCCGCCGCCCAGGCCGGCGGCATGGACACACTCATCCGAGCGGCGCAGCAGGAGGGCGCTTTGACGGCAACCGCGTTGCTGCGGCACTGGGCGAACTACGGGGGGCTGATCGACGGGTTCGAGAAGAAGTACGGGGTCAAGGTCACCGTCGACAATCCCACCGGTGGGAGCCAGGAGGAGATCGACGATGTGAAGCGCTACCGTGGCCAGGAGCGGGCGCCCGATGTGCTCCAGCTCGGCAATTCCTTCGCCGCGTCCGCTGCCGAGGAGGGCCTGCTCGCGCCTTACCGGGTCGCCGACTACGGGCGGATTCCGGCGAACCAGAAGGACCCCCACGCCCGCTGGTACAACAGCTACGGCGGATACGTGTCGATCGGCTGCGACGCGTCCCGCGTGAAGGTTTGCCCCGTCACCTTCGCCGATCTGCTCAAGCCGGAGTACAAGGGCATGGTCGCGGTGAACGGCGCGAGCCCCAACACCGCCGGGTCGGCGTTCGCCGCCGTGTTCGCCGCGGCCCTCGCCAACGGCGGTTCGTTCGACGACATTCAGCCGGGCATCGACTTCTTCGGCCGGCTTGCCGCGGCGGGCAACTACAACACCGGAAACCCCGTACCGGAGTCGATCGTCAAGGGCGAGACCCCGATCGCCATCAACTGGGACTTCCTCAACCTGCAGCACGTCGACGCCCTGCGCGGCCAGGGGGTGGACTGGAGGGTCTCCATTCCCTTCGACGGCAGCTTCTCGCTCTACTACGCCCAGGCGATCAACAAGGACGCGCCTCATCCGGCGGCGGCCCGGCTGTGGGAGGAGTACCTCGCGAGCCCCGAGGGCCAGAACCTGCGGCTCGCGGGATACGCCCGCCCGGTCCTGATGGACGCCATGGCCAAGGACGGCACCCTCGACAAGGACCTGGCCGCCAGGCTGCCGACCGTGGAGGGCGGCACACCCACCTTCCCCACCCCGGCGCAGCTGAAGCAGGCCCGCAACGTCGTCAAGGAGAACTGGGACAAGACCGTCCCGCCGAAGCCCGCGCCGTCCTCCTGACGGCGCAGCCGTCCCTTGCCGGGCACGGGTAGACCAGAGTGCACCAGCGGTCGTCGGGGCCTTCCAGCTGCCCCCTCAAGTGGGGAGGGCGGGGCAGCGTCCGCCTGTCGCCGGGCCGCAGAAGGCCTCGTTTCACGGCGTTCGAGGACGAGCAGCCCGGCCGGTGGATGCTCGCGCAGCGGGCTGGGCGGCCGACCCCGAACCCGGCGGCCGCCAAGCGGGCGGCCGGAACGAGGCCGAAGATGTCCCGCACCGACCGGTTCGCCCAGCGCCTGGCCCCCTCGCCGCCTTCGTGGAGCGGGAACGGCACCCCCGGGTGCCCCGCCCGCACAAAAACCGGCGGAGAGCGTAGAGGCCGGCCCCGGAGGTGAGGAACAGGCGGTCGTACCGCACTTCGCCCCGGGTACCTGGCTCAACAATCAGGAGAGCAGGAGGGCGAAGCTGACGGCGGGCCAGCTCGCGCAGCTCGCCGAGCACGGCACGGAGAGGGCGTAGGAGCGAGCGGCGCTGGGATTCCCGGAACACTCACGTGATTCCCGTACACCGACGAAGTCGGGAGGTCAGGGCTGGTCGGATCCCATCGTGGATGAAGGCCCGACCGGGAACACCAGCTCGACGCCTCAACGAATAGACCGGACGATTCGCCCCCAGACGCAGGAGGTGCGGTGTCCACGCAGGCGCCCAGTACCCAGGTGGGGCCCGGCAGGCCGCCGCCCACCTCGGCGACCAGCCCCACCAAGGCACCGGACCCGTCGTGCAAGCGGCGTGCACACAGCCCGCGCCCCGTGAACCATCCCTCCAGGACGGCGAGGACCGGCTCGTAGGAGTCGACGCTGCCCCGAGAGGGCACCCGGATCAACTCCGCGGCGAGCTCCAGGACCGAGTCTCGGTCCGCGCGCGCCTGGCTCAGCAACTCGGCTGCCAGCACCCGGTCCACTGCCGCGTCAGTCACTAAGTGGGTGTTTCGCTCCTGGTTGTCGAGGTCAGGTTCCGTGCCAGGTGGGGGTCGTTTCGCCGGTGAGGCGGCGGGTCATGAGGCTGATCATCGC
>NZ_JBHXDN010000145.1:0-2839 GCF_042726075.1 Kitasatospora sp. NPDC127035
CGTAGGGCTGGTAGCCCCTGCTGCCCGCGTTCGCGTCGATCTCCCGTTTGATCGTGCTCGCCGGCCGTCCCAGGGCCCGTCCGATCGCCCGCAGAGACTGGCCCGCCGAGCGCAGATCGCGGATCTGTTCGCGCTCGGCCAGGGTCAGGAAGCGCGGGTGGAGCTGCTTCTCCAGGACCCTCAAGCCGACCGGTACTGTTGTCACACCGGACATGGTGACGGTTCCCGCCCGGTAGTCGACGCGGTACCCCTCCGGATACGTGCGCGAATGGCCGGTCTTCTTGACGCCCCGTTCCCAGTCCCTGGCCGTGCGCTCGTTCACACCGACCTGCCGGGCCGCCGCCAGGCGTGCGACACCCGTGTCCCGAAGCCGCTCGTACTCATCGCGCCCGGGGTGGCGCCGCGGCAGGCGCACCGAGCTCCGTCCGCCCTTCCGGGCCCAGCCGAAAGCAGTGTTCCGGTTCACCCCCAGCTCACGCGCCACCACCGTCGCGTTCCCCACCACATCCACCTGCGCAAGGAAACGCTCCCTCAACCCCGAAAGATCATCGCGTCCAACGGCCACGGTCCTCGCAACTCCCACCGATCGCGGGTGTTGCGAGGACCGCTAGAACCCAAGCAGCGTGTCGATCCGGCCGTTCGCGATGTCCCGTTCGAGGAGCTTCCGCCGGGGGAGGCCGTCACGGTGTCTCCGACCGTCGTCCTGGTACACGAATGGCTCCGGCAGGCCATGCCGGTGGGCGCGCCGTTCCAACCTGCAGCAGTGGCATCCCGTTTCCGACGGATCGCTCGGACAGCACCGCAGGTAGAGCGCGGCTTGCGGGTTCTCGGGCGTCCGTGGTGAGTACACGGCTCTCCCTTGCGAATGGTCTGTGAGGGGCACTCAGGGCCTCGCGCGGGTCGCAAGGCCTCGCGACGAGCCGTCAGTTCCTCGGTTTCAAGGGCGAATACCGATGGCAAGCCCCCGACTACCGGTGCCGGACCCCGACCGACCAGCCTTTCGCACCGCCGCCCCCAGCTCCTCCGCGCTCACCCTGGTCACCGAGAGGGCTCTTCCTCCCCCACCGACTTCGTCCTGACCTGGTCCTCGGCTACGTCGAGTTCGGCCGGGGCGATCCGGTGGCCGCCACCGAACACGCCACGGACCCGAGGATCCACCCTTCGGATGCGTCCCCTGTCCGGGGTGATGCCCAGTTCATCGGCTCCGTCGTCCCGGTGGTGGCCGAAAGACAGGTATCGGGGCAGGTAGTTCCACGCTGCCCCGGACGTCTCGACGAGGCCGAGACTGGCATGTGCCCTACACAAGGGGACTCTGCACACGGGCCGGCGAATCCGCGTCGGCTCCGTTCTTTCCCAACCACGATCCACCGAGGTGAAAATGACTGAGAGACATCCAGGCGTCAGGACGAGTCGGTCGTTGACCGCCGTGCTGACGCTACTGGCAGCCATCACCACCCTTCTGGGCGGATCGATCGCCTCGTCGCCGCCGGCTGTGGCAGCCACTGATCACAGCGTGGACTGGCGCTACTACAGGACGGACAACCCATCCGTTCGTGCAAGCCACTACCAAACCATGATCGCCAGTCTGCGAGCCACGGGCCGTTCCTATCGTGACTCCATGTATCGCACAGGGACCGGCAACACCGAGATCGTTGTCTTCCTTGGCGATCACGAGCGCATGAGTCTCTACTTCAACGCGGAGAACATGTACCTCATCGGGTTCCGCTCATGGGCTCACAATGCGCGGGCCTACTCGTTCACAGGAGAGGCCGAGCGGGTCCGCGAGTTCACCAACGCGGGCGCACCGCACGAACTGCCCATGGCGTCCGACTATCCCGCCCTCGAACGCGTGGCAGGCGCAGGCCGCAGTGTACTGCGCTACAGTTCCGAGTCGATATTGAACGCACTCAGTACCATGCGCGCCTACGACGGAGACCAGGCCCGCGTCTCCAATGCGGACCTGGCCGGGGCCGTGCTCCGGGTTGCCGCGATCACTGCCGAGGCCTCGCGCTTCCATCACATCGCGGACTTCATGCACGCTCAGGCAGGTTCGATATCCGCGGGAGTCATGCTGCCTGCCGAGTACCTCATGGAGGAGAACAGCTGGGGCCGGCTCTCCGAATACACGGCCCACATCAGCCAGGACCCCACCCACCCGGCGCAGGTGATCGGCCAGCGGCATTACCGCTCCTTCCTGGACGTTGTACCGGTACTGGCGCTAGTGCTTTCGGCCGCCATTGACCGCACATGCAAACGGTCGGTGCCGTCGCCGACCTGGTCCCCATGGGTGCCCTTCGGCGGAGGCCTGGCCGGCGATCCGACGGCGGTCAGCCAGGCACCGAACAGTCTCGACGTCTTCGCCCAGGGCAACGACGGCCATCTGTACCAGAGGTCCTACAACGGTGCCGTCTGGCAAGATTTTGCTGACCTCGGCGCGACTCCCAGCGGCGGCTTCGTCGGGACACCTGCGGTGGTGTCACCGGAGAACGGCCGCCTGGACGTGTTCGTCCGCGGAACGACCGACGAGCTCTGGCACAAGTCGTACGTCAATGACACCTGGTCCGCCTGGGAGTCACTCGGAGGCGATCTGAGGGACAGCCCGACGGCGATCAGTCGGGGTCCAGGGAGTCTCGACGTCTTCATCAGCGGCGCGGACAACGACCTGGAGGTGAGGAGTTGGACTCACGACGGGTCCTGGACGACGAACTGGACAGAGCTCGACGGCAGGATCGTCGGCGCCCCTACGGTGGTGTCACCGGAGAACGGCCGCCTGGACGTGTTCGTCCGCGGAACGACCGACGAGCTCTGGCACAAGTCGTACGTCAATGACACCTGGTCC
>NZ_JBHXDN010000145.1:2939-4714 GCF_042726075.1 Kitasatospora sp. NPDC127035
GCCTGGGAGTCCCTCGGAGGCGGCCTGGGCGGCGCACCCGTGGCGGTGCGACTGGAAGACGGAGCCATGGACGTGTTCGTCCGCGGATCTAACAACGAGCTCTGGAACAAGTGGTACACCAACGGCGTCTGGTCCTCCTGGCAGTCCCTCGGAGGAAACCTGGGCGGCGATCCGCGCGTGGTGAGGCAGGCACCCGGCAGTCTCGACGTCCTCACGCGAGGAACGGACGGGGACCTGCAGGCCAGGAGCTGGACGCTCAGCCACGGCTGGATGCCCTGGGAGAACCTCGCCGGCGGCCTTGTCGGGGCACCGGCGCCGGTGTCATGGGAGAACGGGCGCCTGGACGTGTTCGTCCGCGGAACGGACGGCGCACTCTGGCAGAAGTGGTACGCCGATGACAAGGGCGCGTTGTGCCGGCACGATGAGCTGTAATGCCGAGTCGGGCTTGGGCCCTGACGAGTGACCAACCCGACAGGTAATCAGATCTGAACAGGGCCGAGTGCCCGGCGGTCGCCAAGACCGCCGGGCACTCGGCCGGTTGTTCGGTGACTCACGCGACGTGTGTCGGTGTCTCAGGAGCGCTGGGCCTGGTCGTTGGCCCAGACGGCCACCTGGGCACGTCGGGTGAGACCCAGTTTGAGCAGGATCCGCTGCACATGGCCCTGCGCGGTCCGCGGCGAGATGACGAGCCGAGCGGCGATCTGCTTGTCCGACAGCCCCTCCCGCAGCAGACCGGCGACCTGCTACTCACGAGCGGTGAGGAGAGGGGGACCGCGTTCTGCGAGGGACCAGCGAGGACCCGGTCATCCAGCAGGGCCAGTGCGAGACCCTGCCGGACGGTCGAGCCAGCGCCCGTTCGGACGTGTCGCTCGAACGCGGCGGCGCCCAGGGCCGTCCGCAGCAGTTCCTCGCAGGCCAGGTGGCGGACGGGCAGCTGTCCCGCGCCGGGCAGCAGGGTACCGGTCTGCCGCCACAGGCTCCGGGCTGCGCCCAGGTGTTCCGCCGCCTCCTTGCTGTGGCCCTGCCGTGCCCTCCCCCAAGACATCGCCTCCAGGCACCGGGCCAGCAGGAACCAGTCGTGGCCGGGCAGCGCTGAGCGGAGGCACTCACGCAGCACCGTGACGACCTGCTCGGTCTCCTGTGCCAGCCAGTGCCGCAGGGCCAGAGCCCACAGGGCATGGGGGCAGGCCCACCGCAGGTCGTGGGTGTCGCAGCGGTCCAGGAGCTCGTGGGCCAGGGCGGCGGCCCTCCGGTCGCCGGCGAAACAGGCGGCAAGGACGAGGAGGTGGAGGGTAATCCAGGACTCGCCGGCGCCGCCGAGGGCCTCATAGCGGGCGAGAGCATCCTTCAGGAGGTCGACGGCCCTCACGAAATCGTCCTGGAACAGCGCGCCGAGCCCGGCCGGACGGCCCGCCGCGGCGAGGGTGCCGGGGTCCTCCGTGGACCGGGCCAGGTCGGCGCACTCGGCCACTCGAACCTGGCCGCCGGCCGTATCGCCGGTGAGGAAGGCCAGCCGTCCGTCCAAAGGGCCTTGGCCCTGACCGGGCTCGGCTCGGTGTTCAGCGCGAGCAGCTGCGCCAGGAAGCCCCGGTCCTCCTCCAGAGGGCCGATGCCCAGCCGGTGGCTGCGGACCGACGTGATGATCTCCAGGCCTCTGCGTGCCTCCCCCGGCTAGATGCAGGTTCTGGATCAATTTCCGGGCTCTGTCGCTGATTGAGGGGTCTTGGCTGGCTGATCATGGTGATAGGAGGATGCGGCGGCGTAGGAGGTCGAAG
>NZ_JBHXDN010000146.1:0-4641 GCF_042726075.1 Kitasatospora sp. NPDC127035
GGTCACACTCCCAAGGGGGAAACCATGTCCGACCTGACGCGCAGGACGGCGCCGAGCGCCACCACCGAACTCGCGCTCCTCCAGACCACCGACGCCTGCTCCGACACCTGCTCCGGCTCCGGGTCCGGTGACCCGGTGGGCGACGGCGCCGACCGCGTCAAGAGGTCAAGCCCTGCGCGGCGGGCCCGTTCGCTGTGTCCCTCGGCGGCCGGCGGCCAGCGCAGCGGCCTGCGGACGGCCTGCGCCGCCCTGCTCGTCGCCGCGCTCACCGGGTGCGGCACCGCGCAGGGCGGCATGGTCGGCTTGTCTATGGCGCCGAACGCACCCGGCACCGCGCCGGGGAGCGTGGCGCCCACGACTCCCGGGACGGCCCGCTCGCCCGCGCCCAGCCCCCGCCCCACCGGGTCCGCCGGACCCGCCTCCGCGAAGGCGACGCCGTCGGCCGCCCCGCCTTCGGGCTCCCCGGCCAAGCCGACCACGCTGGTCCGGTCCACCGCGCACGGCGGCCGGACGGTCGCGCTCACCTTCGACGACGGCCCCGGCCCCGCCACCGCCGACGTGCTGGACGTGCTCGCCCAGTACGGTGCCAAGTCGACGTTCTGCCAGATCGGCCCCCAGGCCACCGCGAACCCGGCAGTGGTCAAACGCATCCTCGCCGCCGGCCACCGCCTGTGCGACCACACCGTCCACCACCTTCAGCCGTTCGCCGCACTCACCCACGACCAGCAGGTCCAGGAGATCGGACCCGCCAAGGACATGATCGTCCGAGCCGGCGGACCGGGCACCCAAGTCCCCTGGTTCCGCGCCCCCGGCGGCGGCTTCACCCCCGTCAACGAACAGGTCGCCGCCACCGCCGGCATGCGCTCACTCACCTGGACCGTCGACAGCCTCGACTGGACCAAACCCGGCGTCGCCGCCATCATCGCCAACGTCCAACGCGACCTGCGCCCCGGCGGCGTCGTCCTGATGCACGACGGCGGCGGCGACCGCACCGAAACCATCGCGGCCCTACAGCAACTACTGCCCTGGCTCAAAGCCCAGGGATACACCTTCGACCTCCCCGCCGGATGACGACCACCCCGGCAAGACCGGGGAACCGCCGCAGCCCACCGACCACGGCAGGCCACCGCAGCACCGGGCACCCGCACACCGAGCCTGGCAGCCCGCCTCGCCCACTGCCCAACGCGACACCACCATGCCGCCCGACACAGGCCGCACGGATCGGTGCGCCCACTTCAGCAGGCCCGCCTCCGATGCCAGCCCATGCCGCCCCCGTCGGCTCCTGCGACGGAGCCCCGGCCACCCCCGTCCCTGTCTCCCCACCCGCAAGGTCCGCCATGCCGCCGCCAAACCGCGTGCTCACGACGGCTACGCGGATCCAACCCGCACCCCGGAGAGGCGGCGCCGCCCTTCACGCCCGGTGGTCAGCCCGCCGGCCCGTCGGCCCGCACCGGATCTCCCCGGCTGGTCAGATCACTGCAAAGGCCAAAGGATCACCATGTTCGACCTCTCGTCCCCGGGTCCCGACGGGTCCAAGCCGACACCGGTTCTCCGTACCGGCGGCGGGGCCGCCGGGGAGCGCGGTGCCCGCCCGGTAGGGGAGCTCGAGGACGGAGAGCTGACGGAACGCCTTCGGTCGGGGGAGGACGGTGTTGCGGCGGTACTCTACGCGCGCCACCACCGGGCCACACTCGCCTACGCCCGTTCCTTCGGCAGTACCGCGGACAGCGCCGAGGACCTCGCCAGCGAGGCCTTCACCGCTACTCTCGCCGCCGTCCGAGCGGGCGGCGGTCCCTCCGACAACTGGCGCCCCTACCTCCTGGCGGTGGTCCGCAACACCGCCGCGGCGTGGGCGCGCGCCAACCGCCGCAGCCTTCCCTCCGCCGACGTCGACCTGTTGGCCGACCGGAACACCACGGCCCCGTCACCCGATCAGATCCACGCATCGACCCTCGAACACGACCTGATCGCCGCCGCGTACCGCGCACTGCCCCAGCACTGGCGCATAGCGCTGCAGCACTCAGTACTCGAACAGCGGCCTGCGGACGAGGTCGCCCGCCTCCTCGGGATGAGCACCAGCGGAGCCTCCTCGCTGGTGTCGCGCGCACGCGAAGGCCTGTGCCGCGCTTACCTGACAGCACACCTGCAGGGGGCCGACTCCCCCGAATGCCTCGCCTGCGCCGACCAACTCACAGCACTCGTCCGCCACCCCGCGCGAAGGAAGTCCAAACTCCTGATCCGACACCTCAAGGACTGCACGCGATGCCGACATCACTACGATGAGATGCGCGACACCAACCGGCACCTTCGACTCACAAGGACGGCACTCGTCCGATCCATGCCCCATGCCGAGGACCCCGCCGCGCTCCTCGCACGGGGGTCGGCGACGGCCGAGCCGGCCTCCCCATCCCCTCCGGCCAACCCGAGGACCACACCCACCGTCGCAGCTGAGAGCACCACAGCCGTGACTTCGGCACTGCCACCCGCAGACGGGAGCCCCTCCGCGGCGTACGACCGGCCCGGGCCACTGCCAGAGAGCGCACCCGGATCGAACACCGGCCCGGAGACAGTCACCGCACCGGTCCCACCGGCCGTGGGCCGGGAGCTCCTCCACGAACCATCGACGCCAACCCCGGGCCCGGCCCGCGCCGAGCAGTGACCGCCGACAGGGCACGGCCAACCGACGGCCGTCCACCCCAGGCCGTGGGCTTCCCTTGTGGGCACCAGGATCGGCAGACCGTACCGTACTCCCCGCCGTGCCCCGGGAGACGCGGGTCCCCCATGACGACCACGGCCTCGATGCGCACACTACACAAGGCCACAGTTGCATAACACAACGGATGGCAAGTACGCCACCTCCCTCTCTTTCGAGGAAGGTCCTGAACCCAGGGGGGTCGCCATGCCATCCCCACCCGCTGACACCTCACCGCCAAGGGGCCACCGCACTCGCGGGGAACCATCGGCTCTTCACCCACACGCACGGGGAGAGACGCCGGGCGGGCCTCGCTCGTCGCCCCACCGGTGACAGCGGCGGCGTGACCCTCCCCGTCCGGTCGATGCACTACAGCATCATGGCCAGCCAGGCGGACGCCCAATCCAAGGGTGACCCGGCCAAATACGACGAGTGGCGCAGCCAGGCTCACCATTGCTACCTCGCCGGATTCAACCGCTTCTACGACGGGAATCGGGCACCGCTGTTCATCGGAAACCACTTCGAGCAGTGGAACGGCCGCCCGACGGCGGGTGCTGCGTGAACGGCGGGCCTTTACGACTCCCAGCCCCTCCCCCACCCCATCGGCGCGCCTTGTCAATGCTTCCGCAGAAGGGTCTGACCCACTTTCAGTGCTGGAGCCACGGAGCGTCACCGGAACCGCGATCATGAACGGTCGTGGCTGACGAACTCCTCCAAGACCTCTGGCTCCACCAGACCGCCGACGTCGCGGTCAACACCCTCACCGTCCACCCGCACCGCATCACCGTCCACGCCGCCACCACCAGCGGCTTGGCCTCCTGTCCGTCCTGCGCGACGCTCTCGGGTCGGGTGCACAGCCGCTACGTGCGTCGGCTCGACGACGCGTCGGTGGGTGGGCGGCCGGTGGTGATCGAGTTACGGGTGAGGCGCTTCCGCTGCGGTGAGCCGTCCTGTCCTCGGGCCACGTTCGTCGAGCAGGTGCCGGGGTTGACGTTCCGCCACGGCCGGCGAAGTCAGGGGCTGCAGGCGGTGTTGCGGCGGGTCGCGTTGATGCTGGCCGGCCGGGCGGGGGCCCGGCTCGCGGACGTGTTGGCCGCGCCGGTGGGCCGCTCGACGCTGCTGCGGTTGATACGCGCCGTGCCCGAGACGGCTCTGCCCGTGCCGCGGGTGCTGGGCGTCGACGAGTTCGCCCTGCGCAAGGGGCACGTCTATGCGACGGTCCTGGTCGGCATCGAGACCCGCCGCGTGGTTGACCTGCTGCCCGACCGCAGCGTCGAGACCGTGAGCGCCTGGCTCACGGACCACCCAGGCGTCGAGGTGATCTGCAGAGACCGCTCCGGCACGTTCGCCGAGGCCGGGCGCGTCGGCGCCCCCGACGCCATCCACGTCGCAGACCGCTACCACCTGTGGCACAACCTCGCCGAGGCCGTGGAGAAGACCGTGCTCCAGCACCGGGCCCTGCTGCCCGAACCCGCCCCCGTCGTCGACGACGAACTGCCGACGGTAGCCGCCCTGCCCTCGGTCGCCTCACTGCCCCGCACAACCGGACGCCTGGCCGACCGCGTCCGCGAGCACCACGCCGCCGTCCACGCCCTGATCGACGACGGCGTCGCGCTTCGGACCATCGCCGACCGGCTGGGACTTGCCCGCAACACAGTCCGGCGCCTCGCCCGCGCCGCCGATCCTGACGAACTGCTGGTCGGTCGGTGGACCGGACGCGCCAGCATCCTGGACCCCTTCAAGTCGCACATCGACCAGCGGTTCGCCCAGGGCCTCACCAACGCCCGGCGCCTGTTCGAAGAGATCGCGCAGCGCGGCTACCCGGGCAAGGAGCAGATCGTCCGCAAGTACGTCCTCAGACGCCGTACTTCGTCCTCGACGGCACGCCAGTCGATCTCGTGCCAGTCAGGGGTGTCGTCCTCCGGTCCGTTCGCCACCACGTCCGCACC
>NZ_JBHXDN010000147.1:0-4542 GCF_042726075.1 Kitasatospora sp. NPDC127035
CGGGCCCCCTTCCGAGCTGAACGTCTCACGACATCCAACCGGTCCAGGGCCCTCCGGTACCAACCCGGCGAACCTATGCGGTCACAGCACTAGCCCCCGTACCGCTCGTTCCACTCCTCGTCCCACTCGATCTGGGCGAGTGCCTCGGTGAGGGTGGCAGGCTCCGGCTGCTTCCAGGCGCTCTGCCGCCGCTCGTACTCAGCGCGCTGCTCCGCGATGGAGGGGTAGGCAGCGATCGCTTCGTCGGGGCGGCCGGTTCGGGCCAGGATCTCGGCCAGGTGGTGCGCCGCGTCCCGGTGGGGGGAGGCCCGCAGCAGGGTGACGGCTTCCTCGGTGCGGCCGGTGCGGTCGAGGAGGTCTGCGATGCTGGGGTCCCATTCGCCCGGTTCGGTGCGGGGCAGGGTACGGGCGTGTGCGAGGGCCTCGGTGTGGCGGCCGGCCTGGCCGAGCAGCCACAGACGCATGTACTGGACGTCGCTGGGGTGGCCGTCGACCCACCAGCCGGTGAGGTTGTCCAGCACCTGCAGGGCCCGGTCGGGGCGGTTGTCGTCGACCAGTAGGCCGATGAGTTGGTGGACGATGCCGCCGTTGTCGTGGTCCTCGCAGGCGGGCAGGCCGACCTCGACGGCTTCGTCGATCCGGCCCTGGCGGCCCAGAAACATCATCAGTCGGACACGGTCGTGGTCCCGGTCGAGGCCCCTGAGGCGTTCGCGCAGCAGGGTCTCGGCCTCCGCCGCCCGCCCGGCAGCACTGAGTTCCTCGACGTAGATGGGGACGACGACGTCGATGATCGCCGCAAGGTGCGCGAGCTCCTCGGTAAGGCCTTGTCGGGCCAGCAGTGCGGCGAAGTGCCTCGGGACGTTGGGGTAGTGCAGTCGGCCGGCCGCTATCTCGGCGCGCAGCAGTGCTGTGGCCTCGTCCGTGCGGCCGGCACGCTCCAGCACCTGGGCGGTGTGGACGAGTATCTCCGAGGGGTCCGTGCCGGGCCGGCCGGTCGCGCGGGCGAGCGCGTGAGTGAGTAGTTCGAGCATCCGCTCGTCGCGGCCTTGGCCCTCGGTGACCTCGACCAGGGTGCTCAGCAGCCACCCTTGATGGAGGTGCGGGGTGAGGGTGGTGATGGTGGTGTCGATCTGGCCGGCGGACGCGGCGAGCTCGGCGTAGCGGGCCAGGTAGCGTTCGTCCGCCTGAGTCCGGTCGGGGCGCATCATCGCGAGGGCTTCCTCGCTGCGGCCCTGGCGGGCCATGACGTGGGCGGTCTGCCAGCGGGCGGTGAGCCAGCCGGTGGCGGTGAACGGTTGCAGCACCTCCAGTGCCCTGTCGAATTCGCCGTCCGCGCAGAGCGTCTGGACGGCGTACTTGGCGCAGTTCCAGTCCCCCCTCTCCAGGGCGGCCTGGATCACCGTCTCCAGGTGCCCGTACTCGATGAGGGTCAGCGCGACGCGGGAGGAGATCGCGCCGACAGTCTCGGCCTGCCAGACAAGATCATCAATATTCACGTCGGGCACCCTATGAACCACCACCGACAGCTCCCCAGCGGCGATGCCGAGTCGGCGAGCTGAGCATCGTGGCAGGCCCTCGGCGGCCTCCAGGAGGAACGGGTCTTCGCCGGGCCGGGCGAGGAGGAAGGTCAGTGCGGGTCGGCGGACGCCAGGGCCACCGCGAGCACCAGGTGCGGGACGGCTTGCAGGCACCGCTCGGCCATCAGGCTCGGATCGGGAGCGGTGCGGGCGTCGGCCAGCGCCAGCAGCCCGGCGCCGATGGCCGTGTCGACCGCCGCGTCCAGGACCTCGGCCGCCGTGAATTCCCCGCTGGCCGCCAGCTCCCGTGCCCGGGCGAGGGCCTGCGCCGGGGCCGAGACCGCGGCGGGCGGCCGGATGGGTGCCACACCTCGTTCAACGAGTCGGGTCCGCCGCAGTGGCGGTCGGCGTCCCGCTTGGGACCATCACGCGGGCGTACGGGGAAGCGCGGCGGGCGGGACGGGCCGGGGCGCCCCGACGTCGGCCGGCCCGGCCTGGACGAACTGGTCCTGGTCGGCGTCGTCTGCGGTTTCGCCCCGCGAGGCGGAAGGGTCGTCCTGGTCTATGTCGTTTCGCTGGACGTCGATCCGCTCCAGCGTGTGTCGGTGGCGTGCTCGTTCTCGGCTAGGTCGGGCCGGCGGGTCGTGTCGCGGATGCCCTGCGCGGTGTAGCCGCCTCCGGCGCCCGGCACCGGGGCGTTGTCGTCGAGGCCTGCGGTGGCGGTGGCCGGATCGGCGGTGGGGCTGAGCGAGGCGGCCGGGAGGGTGTCGTAGAGCCGGTCGGGCAGGGCCGGGTCGACGGGGTAGCCGCCGGGCCGGTGCCAGTTGTCGCGACCGTGGGCGGTGTTGCGGGCCACGTCGCGCCCGATCAGGGCGCCGAGCAGGCCGAAGCCGCCGACGACCCCGACCAGGGCGAGTGCGCCTACGAGCGTGTCGGAATCCATGGCTCCACTTTCGCGCCGCCACCGACCGGCCACGAGTGGCAGGAATGACATGCCGCATCGAAATCCTGCCACCGGGTTCTCCCGGCGAGCCTTGCCACCTCGGTCGCCGCGCTGGACCCGGGGTCACGGCCTGATCAGGGGTGTCGCGCGGGAGGGCGCCTTGAGTGGCCGGGATCGCCCGCGGGTTCCGCCACCCCGAATGGCCGCTCTCCAGCGCGCCAGTCACAGGAATCGGGCTTACGGTCGGTCAACAGCCGGACGAAGGGTGCCAGGAGGGACCCAGCGACCCCCTCCCGGCGAAGGACCCGTTCCATCTCCTGGGAACGGTGCGCCCGGCCCTGGCGGACAGCCCGGGTGGGGCACCGGCCCCGGCACGCCGGGCAACTCCTACGGCGCCCCACCGCCACCGCCTCCCCCGGCCCGGTCCAACAGCCGGTTCGGACGCGGGTGCCTACTCGGCGGGTGCCTCGGTGTGCTCCTGGTCATCGGCATCGTCATCGCCATCGTGGTCTCGGTCGGCAACGGCTCCGACAAACCGAGCTTCCCCGTCTCCTCCGGCGCTCCGCTCAGCGGCTCCAACAACACCGACCATCCGCCGGCCGGTGATGTCACCGTGGCGGGCTGTGAGATCAACGACGCGAAGTTCCCCGTCGCGCATCTGGAGATCCGCAACAACAGCTCCAAGGTGTCCACGTACTTCGTGACCGTGGAGTTCACCGACCCCGCCGGCACCTGCCTCGGCGAAGGCGTCACCAGCTCCAGCGCCGTCGCCCCGGGCCAACTCGCCAGAACCGATACCACCGCCATCGTCGAGGTCAACGGGAAGATCACCTGCCACGTCGACCGCGTCGCCGGCTGACCCTGGTACTCCCCCGCCGAGGCCCGGTCGGCGGTTCAGATCCCCTGGCGGGTGGGTGCGGTGGTGGTGCAGGCCGCCCTGTGTACGCGATCAACCCCATGGCCTCCGCGCGCTACCGCGAGCGCCGGACCGTCGCGCGCAAGACGTCGGACCACCTGGACGCCCTGGTGCTGGCGAACATTCTCCGCACCGACGCCGACGCCCCCCCGGCAGCTGCCCACCGACAGCGAGCTCGTTCAGGCCGTCGCCGTGCTCGCCCGTGCCCAGCAGAACGCGGCACTCCGATCGCCGCAGAGGTGCAGGCAGGGTTCGTCGGGGCGGGCTCGAGGGCGCCCGCCGCGTCGAGCGGGTGCCCTCGGTCGGGTTCCTGGTGTCCTCAGGAGGTGGGACCGGGTTCCGGTCGGCGGATCGTCCCAGGATTCCCGACAGTCAGGACCATGTCCGGACCGTCTCGCCACGCTCTCAGTGAATCCCCCGCCCTGCTTCCGTCTTCGACCGAGGCACCCGCACCCTCAATTCTCACCGCCATTGCCTTTTCGGAGCATCCGACGGCCACGAACGTGAACGACGGGATTTGCGCGGAGGCCTGGGTGTATTTTCCGGCAAGAACGTTGCCGGGAAATCCTTGGTGAACATCCGAATGGGCGCTGTCGGAAGGACGCTGCGATCCGACGGAACCGCGAACTGTAGGCGTCGCCTCGGTGGGTGGGACCGTCAGGAACGAGACCTCGCAGGTGTCGTTCCTGACCGCGAGGACCACGTCGGCTTCCTCCACTTTCGCGATGCCCAGGATCTTGGCGGTGCCCTTGGCGGGAGGTGCGTCGACACTGCCCTGGAGGGGCAGGCCCGCCGGTACGGCGGCCAGCCCCTCCAGGGCCCAGGAGTCGTCTCCTCCGGGAGATGTCTTCCCGTCACCGGTGCATGCCGTCGCCAGGACCGCGGCGGCCAGGAGAACCGTCGCGCCCGCGAACCGGAAAGGGCGCCTCATATCAATTCCTCTAATTCGACCAGGCGTTGTAGCAGAAGCCTACCGGGTGCTGCGCGCTGCCGCTGCCGACCCAGTGGTCGGTGACGGCACGGCTGTAGACGTCGTAGTAGAAGAGGTCGTACAGGGGGTAGGCCTCCAGATAACCGAACTTGCCGGCCGGAACGGTGTACGCCCCGGCCTCGGTGCGCGTGGCCGTGTCGGTCACACTGAACCCGACCTGGGTGGAGACCTTCCA
>NZ_JBHXDN010000148.1:0-4463 GCF_042726075.1 Kitasatospora sp. NPDC127035
TCTGGCAGAACGTCGCCCAAGGCGCCCTCCTCGTCGCCGCCGTCGTCATCCAGCAACGCCGCAACGGCGAACGCGCCGTCGGACTCCCCGCCTGATCAGCGCCCCGTGACGGGCGGTGCGGTCGCCGAGTCTCGGCCGTACCGCCGCGCGCTGCCCGGTCCGGCGGGGCCGGGCAGCCGCCCGTCCGCCCGAGCCCCGCGCCGGCAACTGATGCGTGCGGTCGTCCTCGCCCTGACCAGGCTGTGCGCGCCCGCGATGCGCGAGCGCGGATGGGGCCGTGTGGTCAACCTCGCCTCAGTGCGACGTGCGGGTCGGTCACGTCCGCCCGAACCCCCGAGCTGACGAGGCGTCACGGGCACGTTCTTTTACGGACAATCGTCCACCGGGGCGTTGACCGCCCACCTGCCCTGGCTATTGGCTCAGGGGGCCCGCCGGCCAACGAGGCCCGGGGGTAAGCCCGTTCGGGAGGACCTCATGTTCGCACCGCACCGCGCCCGATCCCTCACCGCCGCCGGCGCGTGCGCGGTGGCCGCCGTTCTCACGGCAGCCACCGCAGGGCCCGCCACGGCTCGCCCCGCCTCCGCACCACCGCGCGTCGAACGGATCAGCCAGGCCCCCGGCGGGGCACAGGCCGACGGCGACTCCTACCTCGGCGCGCTCTCCGCCACCGGCCGCTACGCCGTCTTCACCTCTGACGCGGCCAACCTGGTGGCCGGTGACACCAACGGCGACTCCGACGTCTTCGTCCGTGACCTGCTCACCGGGCGGACCGAGCGCGTCAGCGTCGCCGACGACGGCGCCCAGGCGACCGGCACCTCCTCGGGGGCGGCGATCAGCGCCGACGGCCGCTACGTCGCCTTCGCCTCGGACGCCCCCGACCTGGTGCCCGGCGACACCAACGGCACCTTCGACGTGTACGTCCGCGACCGGGTCGCCGGGCACACCGAGCGGATCACCGCCGGCGACCCGTCCCGGCCCCAGACCGGCGGCACCGACACCCCGGTGATCAGCTGGGACGGCCGCTACGTCGCGTTCGCCTCCGGCCGAAGCGATCTGGTCCCGGGCGACACCAACCACGTCGCCGACATCTTCGTGCACGACCGCCGCACCGGCACCGCCCGGCGGGCCAACGTCGCCGACGACGGAACCCAGGCCGGGAGTTTGGCCCGGCACCCCGCGCTCAGCGCCGACGGCACCCGCATCACCTTCATCTCCCGCGACAGCCTCGCCCCGGCCCCCGAGGACGGCCCGGAGGAGGACCTGGCGGAGGACCCGGCGGACGGCGGTGGCGCGCAGATCGCCAAGCCCCGGACCTACCCGCTGTACGTCCACGACCTGCGGACCGGCAGAACCCGCCCCGCCAGCATCGGCCCCGACGGCAAGAAGTACGGCGCCCTCGACGGCGGACTGAGCCCCGACGGGCGCTACGCGCTCTTCAGCTCCTACACGTCCATGGTCACCGGCTACACCCATCCGCAGATCTTCGTCCGCGACCTCCTCACGGAGACCACCGCCCTGGTCAGCACGGCCCACGACGACGCGCCCGGCGCCGGGGACGGCCAGTCCCACTCCCCCGTGATGACCGCCGACAGCCGCCGGGTCTACTTCGCCTCGGCGGCCGCCAACCTGGTGCCCGGCGACACCAACGGCGTCGGCGACGTCTTCCGCCGTGACCTGTGGACGGGCCGGGTCGAGCGGGTCGCGCCGTCCGCCGACGGCTCCGAGTCGGCGGTCGAGTCGGACGGACCGTCCATCGACGCGCTCGGTACGTCGGTGATGATCGCGTCCGCCGACACCCCCCTGATACCCGGGGACACCAACCAGCACCAGGACGTCTTCCTGCGCCGCCTGCCCCTGTTCTGAGCCGACCGGTCGACCCTGCCGCCGACGGCTTCCGGGCCCTCGCCCGCATCGGCGGCGGGCGCCGCGCCGGGCGCCGGGGCCGGCCCGCACGGAGCGTCGCGCCCCCGGCCCCGGCGGCCCGTTCAGCGGCCGGGGGGCGCGGCCTCCCGGCCGTGCGTTCCGGGGTCCGCGGAGCCGCGGGTCGGGGCGAGGGCGGCGAACCGCTTCTCGGTGTCGAGGAGCATCTGCCGGCGCTCCTCCGGGGTCCGCCGGGTGACGCGGTCGAAGTTGACCCACCGCAGGCCCTTGACGCCGATCTTGCCGAAGGTCCCCTTGAAGAGGATCTTGGTCAACGGGTCGCGGTACCACCAGCGGTAGGCCCTGTCCGGGGTGGTCATGACGGACAGGACCGTGACCCCCTGCAGCCGCGGCAGCAGGTTGCGGAACGGGCTGCCCTTGGCCTCGGGCCGTTCGGCGAACACCACGCCCTTGGTGAGCACCCGGTCGAGGAACCCCTTGGTGGCCGCGGGCATCGCCTCCCACCACACCGGGAACGCGAACACCAGGTGGTCGGCGGCCAGCAGGCGGTCCTGGTAGTCGCGCACCTGCGGGTCTGTCGCGGCGCCCTGCCGCCACGCGACGAGGTCCTGCCGGGTCATCACCGGCGAGAACCCGTCGGCGGCCAGGTCGATCAGGTCCACGTCGTGCCCCGCCGCGGTGGCGCCCCGGACGGCAGCGGCGGCGACGGCGGCGGTGAAGCTGCGCTGGTGCGGAACGTTGTCGGCCGAGGCGAAGGTGTACGGGTGGTCGAGGACCATCAGAACGCGCATGCGGTACTCCGGAGGAAGAGGAAACCGTTTCGCCAGCAACGGTTGCAGTCAGAACCGTCGCCTGTCAAACGAATGGGCTACCCTGACCCCATGAACAAGCCGATGCCGGACGATCTGGCCACGCTCTGGTATCTCACCCGCCGGGTCGCGGGCCTGATGGACCGTGCCGGCGAGGCGCTCTTCCAGCAGGAGCTGGGCATCTCCCTGGCACAGTTCCTCGTGCTCTCCGTCATCGACGCCCACCCCGGACCGCTCAACCAGCAGCAGGTGGCCGACCGGCTCGGCCTGACCAAGGGCACCGTCAGCCGCCAGATCGACCACGCGGTCTCCGCCGGACTGGTCGCGGTCCGGCCGTCCCCGCACAGCCGCCGGGAGAACGCCGTCCTCCTCACCCCGGCCGGCACCGATCTGGTCCGACGCGGCGACACGGCCCTGCACCGGGACCGCACGGCGTTCCTGCCGCGCCTCGACCCGGACGACATGCACGCCGCGATCCGTGTCCTGTCGGCCATGAACGACGCCCTCAGCCCCGCCCACGGTGCGCACCGCTGAGGCCCCGCCCCGGTACTGACCACCGGATGCCCGCCGGCACCCGTGGACCCGACCACGACGAGGGCGCGCCCGGAGGGGAATACCCCAGGATTCACCCGTTCCAGTGAATCCGGCGGGCTCCCCGGCCGGGAGGCAGGCGCCGCGCGGACAGTGGGAGAGACGCGGGGAGCTTCGACCCAGGGGTCTCGACACCCGCCCGAGGGAGGACGCATGGTCGACGCAGCGCGTCGGGGCACAGGTACGGACGGCGTGAAGGGGGGCATCGGCATCACCGCGCTCCTGGTCGCCGCAGCGCGGGCGATCGAGACCCACCGGCACGACAGCCTCGCCCGCGACGACTACGCGGAGCACTTCGTCCGCGCCGCACCGGCGTCCGCGGCGTGGCCCGTCCGCCTCCACGAGGTGCCGGAAGGCGACGCGAACCCGCTGTGGGGGCGTTTCGCCCGGTACTTCGGCCTGCGGACGAAGGTCCTCGACGACTTCCTCCTCCGGTCGGCGCACGCGGGGGCCCACCAGGTGGTCCTGCTCGGGGCGGGGCTCGACACCCGGGCGTTCCGGCTCGACTGGCCGCCCGGCTGCGTGGTCTTCGAGATCGACAGGGAGGGCGTGCTGGCGTTCAAGCACGATGTGCTCGACGGGCTGGCGACCACCCGGAAGGCGGCGCGCGTACCGGTCCCGACGGACCTGCGCGCCGACTGGGTCGGCGCCCTGACCGGGGCCGGCTTCGACGCGTCGGCGCCGAGCGTCTGGCTCGCCGAGGGGCTGCTGTTCTACCTGCCCGCCGCGGCCGAGACGTACCTCATCGACACGGTGGACCGGTTGAGTCCGGGGGGTAGCGCCCTGGCCTTCGAGGTCAAGCTGGAGAAGGACCTGCTGGCCTACCGCGACAGCCCGATCTACACGTCGACGAAGCATCAGATCGGCATCGACCTGCTCAGCCTGTTCGACGGCGGGCCCCGGCCCGACTCCGCGGGCCGGCTGACGGGCAAGGGCTGGTCGACGTCGGTCCACACCCCCTTCGACTTCACCCGCCGCCACGGGCGCGGCCCGTTGCCCGAGCAGAACGACGCGTTGGCGGGCAACCGGTGGGTGTTCGCGAACAGGCCCCGCACGTAGGGCCGCGCACCGGCCCCGCCGGCCGGACCACCGCGCGACGGGCCGCCGTCCGACGCCGGGCCGCCGTTTGACGAAGGGCCGCCGTTCGACGAAGGCCGGGGCCCGGCGGGCGGGAGCCGCTCC
>NZ_JBHXDN010000149.1:0-4088 GCF_042726075.1 Kitasatospora sp. NPDC127035
CGGGCGGACCTGCGGCGCCGGCCCGCCCGGCCGCGGGCGTCCCCCGGCGAACCTCCGAGCCGATCCGTCAACTCCGGCCGTGGGCAAGCGCTTCGGCGGTGGTCTTCAGGTCGCTCAGCCAGGACTCCAGGCCCGACCGGAGGACCTCGGTCGCGAAGGGGACGTTCGCCTCGACCTGGGGACCGCTGTGGGTCTCCTCGGTGGTGACGCGGACGCCACCCCGGACGGCCGTGAAGTTCCACACGTGGACGCCGTCGATGCGCAGCCCCTCGGCGACGGCGGGCCCGGTCCAGCGGAGGCACGAGCCGGTCCGGAGCTGTCGGACGGTGGAGGTGATGTCCAGGCTGGTGGCGGGAGTCGCCGGGTTGGGCGGCAGCGGGGTCGTCCACCGGAAGGCCGAACCCCGGTGGAGCGGCCCGTGGTCGAGGCGCTCCGCGGTCCGCACGGGCGCCTGCCAGTCGGGCCAGCGCTCGACGTCGGTCTGGAGCTTCCAGACGGTGCGCAGCGGCGCGTTGATCACGATCTCGGTCCGGTGGCGGACGAGGGCGTCGGGGTCGACGCCCTTGCCCTGGCAGGTGAGGGACCTGCCGTGGTGGGGGGTGGTCGCGCCGGCGGGCGCGGCGGCGCCGCCGAGGAGGCCGGCGACGAGCGGGACGGCGACCAGGGCGGTGCGGATTCCGACGCGGCGAGGACGGGCGGTGCGGGAGCCGTTGGCGCGGGAGCCGTTAACGCGGGGGTCGGTGCTGCGGATGCCGGACATGGGGTTCCCCTCTGACGGGCGGTGGAGTGCGGGTCCCATGCCCCGCACTCCCGCTTGAGCTACATACTCATGCGTTCGTTAGAAGTTGTAACGCACGATTGAGAGGGAGGTCAACAGGTTGCGTGATACCTTCTCGCCAACCCTTGAGCATGTAGCTGAACGGGGGCGGGAAGGCGGCAGGTCATGGCGAGGGCGGGCGCGGACACCCCGAGAGAGCGCTACCGGGCCCAGGTGCGCGCGGAGATCACGGAACGCGCCTGGGAGCAGATCGCCACGGCGGGCGCGTCCGCGCTCTCCCTCAACGCGATCGCCAAGCAGATGGGCATGAGCGGGCCCGCGCTCTACCGCTACTTCGCCAGCCGCGACGACCTGATCACCGAACTCGTCCGGGAGGCGTACCGGAGCCTCGCCGACACCCTGCGCACGGCCGCCGCCGCCGGTGCCGACCTGGCGGGGCTGGCGGGCGCGCTGCGCGGCTGGGCCCTGGTGGACCCGCAGCGGTATCTGCTCATCTACGGCACCCCCGTCCCCGGCTACCGGGCGCCCGAGGACGTCACCGCCGTCTCGAACGAGATCATGACGACCCTGCTCGACGCGTGTGCGGCGCTCGCGCCCGCCGGCCCCGCCGCCGCGACGCCTTTCGGCGCGTACCTGGAGGAGCACCGGGACTGGGCCGGCGGCCACCCCGCCCCGCCCGAGGTGCTCCACCGGTTCCTGACCGTCTGGACCCGCCTGCACGGCGTGCTGTCACTGGAACTCGCCGGCCACTTCGCCGGCATGGGCTTCGATCCGGCGCGGCTCTTCGCGGCCGAGCTGGAGGAGCTGCTGGCGCACCGGGCCTGACGCCGCCCCGGCAGTTGCCGCAGTCGCACAGGAAGTCGACGTGGTCGACTTCCTGTGCGAGGAGGTGTCGGGCTCGAACAAGATCGATCACTTTCCGCCGGGGTGTGGCATCGGCACCCGGCCGGGCGGTCCGGCGGCGACCATGGCTGCGGCGGTCGACCGGTCGCCCCTTGCGCACTGGAGGAGTTCGGGATGACGACGCAGGCGAGCGTGGCGGATCGGCTCGGGATCGAGTCGGGCACGGTGGTCCTGGAGCTGGGCTACGAGGAGGACGTCGACCACGACGTCCGCGACGCGGTGGCCGAGCGGTCGGGCAGCGCCCTCGTCGAGGGGGAGGCCGACGTCGTCGTCGACGTCGCGCTCCTCTGGTTCCGCGACGGTGACGGCGACCTGGTGGATCTGCTCGTGGACGCGCGAACGCTGCTGGCCGACAGGGGAGTCGTGTTCGTCCTGACCCCGAAGTCGGGACGGCCGGGCTACGTGGAGCCCTCGGAGATCGGCGAGAGTGCCCCCACGGCGGGCCTCCAGCAGACGGGCGCCTTCTCCGCGGGCGGCGACTGGACCGCCACCAGGCTCGTGGCCCCCCGGTCGGCCCGCCGCTAGGGCTCGCCCCGGGGCCGGGGCCGGGGCAAGCCCTAGCGGCGGTCACGCGACCAGGCGCAGCCAGGCCGACGCGAGTGCGGCGTGACCGGCCGGCGTCGGGTGCACGCCGTCCGCGGCCCAGTACTCCGGACCGGTCGCCGCGGCGAGCTCGGTGAACATGGCGTCCGCCGCGAGCAGGTGCGCGCCGTAGGCTTCGGCGAGCTCGCGCACGACCTGGATCTTCGGGTCCAGGTCGGCCCGCCACTCCTTCCGGACCGCGTCGTCGACCTCCGCGTGGCGCGTCCTGACGCTGCCGCTGATCGGCAGCAGGAACGGTTCGACGAGGATCAGCTCCGTGCCCGCCCCGGCCAGCGGCGCGAGCAGTCGGCGGTAGCCCGCTGCGAACTCCTCGGCGGGGATCACGCGGCCGTTCGGGTCGAGCGTGTGCCAGCCCATGTCGTTGACGCCGACGAGGATCGACACCACGTCCGGGCGGGCGTCGAGCACGTCTGCCTGCCAGCGGGCTTCCAGGTCCCTCACCTTGTGGCCCCCGATCCCGGTGTTCAGCCAGGTCACGGGCCGGTCCGGGTGCCTGAGGCCCCACTCGCCCGCGACGCGCAGCGGGTAGCCGAACCCGAGGCCGTCCTCGCTCGCCAGCCGCAGGCCGTCGGTGATCGAGTCCCCGGTGAACATCACCCTGGTTCCCGGGCGGAGGGTGATCGTCATCTGTGCTCCTTGTTCGAGTCGGGCAGGAGGGGTTCACCGGGGGAGTTCGCCGGGGGACGGGACGGAACCTCGTGTTCCCGAATCGCCGAGCCGCAAGCCGCCGGCCCGCTCGGAGCTTGCGGCCGGAGCCGCGAGCACGGGTCCGGTTCCCACCCGACCTCTCCTCGCGAACTCCTCGCCGTCCGCCATCCGGCGGACGGCGGCCTTCCGCGCGGGTGTCCTCCGGTCGCCGCCCCGGCCGTCCTGGTACCACTGCGGCCATGTCCCACCACCTCAGCGGCCCCCACCTCCGCTCCCCGCGCGGCGATGCCCGGCTCGACCTCACCGACCTGTTCGCCTTCCCGGCCGCCGGCGACCCCGGCCGCACCGTCCTCGTCCTGGACGCGCACCCGTACGCGGCCGTCCCCGGCGCCGCCTTCCACCCGGACGCCGTCTACCGCCTCAACGTCGACACCGACGGCGACCACCGGGCCGACATCGCCTACTCCTTCACCTTCTCCGCCCCCGACGCCTCCGGCGGCCAGACCGTCACGGTCCGCCGTGCCACCGGCGACGCGGCCCAGAAGCACGAGGCGGGCGGCGACGTCCTCTTCCCCGACGCCCCGGTGACGTTCGGCGACGCCCCGCACGTCGTCGAGGCCGACGGACGCAAGCTCTCCGTCGGCCTGCGCAGCGACCCCTTCTTCGCCGACCTCGAAGGGATCGTCGACAACTTCACCTGGACGGGCCGGGACGCCATGGCGAACGCCAACGTCCTCGGTATCGCGCTCGAAGTGCCGGACGCCGACCTCGGCACCGAGGCGGAGATCGGCCTCTGGGCCCGGGTCAGCCTGCACGTCGACGGGCAGCTGGTCTCCGTCGACCGGGGCGCCCACCCCTCCCTCACCGCGTACTTCAACGCGGAGGAGGTGAAGGACGCCTACAACGCGGGCGAGCCGGCCGACGACTGGACCAACTACCGCGAGGCCTGGACGGCGGTCCTCCAGCACACCGGCGACTACACCACCGACGCCGCCACCGAGACGCTGAAGCTCGTCCTGCCCGACATCCTCCGCTACGACCGCTCCCGCCCGGCCGTCTACCCGAACGGCCGCACGCTCACCGATGACGTGACCTCGGCGCGTCTGGCGATGGTGTCGGGGGGCAAGGTCACCTCGGACCACGTCCCGCCGCACAC
>NZ_JBHXDN010000150.1:0-4058 GCF_042726075.1 Kitasatospora sp. NPDC127035
CGGTCCCTCGGCCTCCAAACCCCCCCGCGGGGGGGGGCCCGCACCGCCCCGCCCCGCCACGCGCCACCCCAACACCACCCCCCCCACCCCCCCCCCGGGGTGTGGGACGTCGGCCCGTCCGACGTCCCACTCCCGTTCGCGGTTCCGGGGCACCCGCGGCCGCCCCGGCGCCGCCACCGCCGGGGGAACGCCGCCGCCCCACTGGTCCCACCGGCCCCGGCGGCCACCCCCGACCCACCGGCCGCTCCGGCGCTGGCAGAATTGGCCCGTGATCGACGCAAGACGGCTGCGGACCCTGCGGGCGGTGGCGGACCACCGGACCGTGACCGCCGCCGCGGCCGCCCTCTACCTCACCCCCTCCGCCGTCTCGCAGCAGCTGGCCGCGCTGGAGCAGGAGACCGGGCACCACCTGCTGGCGCGCGAGGGCCGGGGCGTCCGCCTCACGGCCGCCGGCGAGATCCTGCTCGGCCACGCCGACGCCGTCCTCGCCCAGCTCGAACGCGCCGAGGCGGACCTCGCCGCCTACAGCGCGGGCGTCTCCGGGGAGGTCACCGTCGCGTCCTTCGCCACCGGGATCTCGCTGGTCCTCGCCCCCGCCATCGGCACCCTGGCCACCCGTGCCCCCGGTGTCCGGCTCAAGGTGCTGGACGCGGAGGGCGACGCCAGCCTGCCGATGGTCCTGGACGGGCGCGCCGACCTCGCGGTGGCCGTCGAGTACCGGGGCGCGCCGCGCGCCGACGACGCCCGGCTGACCAGGGTCCCGCTGTACGCGGAACCGTTCGAGGCGGTGCTGCCGCTCGGCCACCCGCTGGCCACCGGCGACGGCCCGATCGCGGTGGCCGACCTCTCCGCCGAGCCGTGGATCGGCCCCTACCCAGGCAACCCGTGCCACGACGTGGTGCTGCTGGCCTGCGAGCACGCGGGCTTCCAACCGCGCCTGGTGCACTCCTCCGACGACTTCCGCGCCGTCGTCGCGCTCGCCTCCGCCGGTGCGGGGGTGGCGCTGGTGCCGCGCTCCGCGCTGCTCGGGGTGGACCTCGGACAGGTGGCGGTGCGGCCGGTGGACAGCGCGCTCGCGACCCGCCGGGTGTTCGCCGCGGTCCGGGCCGGTGCGGACGGCCACCCGCTGATCCGGCCGGTGCTGGACGCCCTCGCCGAGGCGGCGGCGGCCACCGGCTGAGCCCCGGGGCCCGCACCCGCGGCGCGTCGGGCGCGCGGGGCCCGTCGCTCGCCGGGCCGTCGCGCCGCGCTGTCGCTCGCCGGGCCGTCCGCAGGCGGAACCACCGGCCGGACGGCCGGCAGGACCGCCGTTGTCAGAGCCTGCCCGTATGCTCACTCGCTGCCCGCCCGCTCGCGAAGATCGCCGCTGGCCCGAGCACGTCCTCGCACGTCACCGCACGTGCGCGCACGTCCGCGACGGCCCGCGAAGATCCGGACGGCGGCCGGGCGGTGCCCCGAAGTGGTTGGATCGAGATCGAACCAGGCGACGCCGACGGAGACCGTGCGAGCGGGCCCGCCCGGCAGCCGCCCGCGTCACGGATACGGAGACACGATGAGCAAGGCCCCGAGGCCCGACACGCAGTCCCCCGAGTCGACCGACTCGCACGTGGCCGACGGCCACGACCTGATCCGCGTCCACGGCGCGCGGGTGAACAACCTCAAGGACGTCAGCGTCGAGATCCCGAAGCGCCGGCTGACGGTGTTCACCGGCGTCTCCGGCTCCGGCAAGAGCTCGCTGGTGTTCGGCACGATCGCCGCGGAGTCGCAGCGGCTGATCAACGAGACCTACAGCGCCTTCGTCCAGGGCTTCATGCCGGCCCTGGCCCGGCCCGAGGTGGACGTCCTCGAAGGCCTGACGACCGCGATCATCGTCGACCAGCAGCGGATGGGCGCCGACCCCCGCTCCACCGTCGGTACCGCCACCGACGCCAACGCGATGCTGCGCATCCTCTTCAGCCGGCTCGGGGACCCGCACATCGGCTCGCCCAACGCGTACTCCTTCAACGTCCCCTCGGTCCGCGCGAGCGGCGCGATCACGGTCGAACGGGGCACCGGCAGCAAGACGGTGAAGCAGACCTTCAGCCGCACCGGCGGCATGTGTCCGGGCTGCGAGGGCCGGGGCAAGGTCTCCGACATCGACCTCACCCAGCTCTTCGACGACACCAAGTCGATCGCCGAGGGCGCGATCACGATCCCCGGCTACAAGGTCGACAGCTGGTGGACCGTGGGGATCTTCATCGAGTCGGGTTTCCTCGACCCGGACAAGCCGATCCGCAAGTACACCAAGAAGGAGATGCAGGACTTCCTCTACCGCGAGCCGACCAAGGTGAAGGTCAACGGGGTCAACCTGACCTACGAGGGCCTGATCCCCAAGATCCAGAAGTCGTTCCTCTCCAAGGACAAGGACGCCCTGCAGCCGCACATCAGGGCGTTCGTGGACCGGGCGGTCACCTTCACCGCCTGCCCCGAGTGCGACGGCACCCGGCTCAGCGAGGGCGCCCGGGCGTCGAGGATCGGCGGGATCAACATCGCCGACGCCTGCGCGATGCAGATCACGGACCTCGCCGAGTGGGTCCGCGCCCTCGACGAGCCCTCGGTGGCGCCGCTGCTCGCCACGCTCGGGCAGACCCTCGACTCGTTCGTGGAGATCGGCCTGGGCTACCTCGCGCTCGACCGGCCGTCGGGCACCCTGTCGGGCGGCGAGGCCCAGCGCGTGAAGATGATCCGCCACCTCGGCTCCTCGCTCACCGACACCACCTACGTCTTCGACGAACCCACCACGGGCCTGCACCCCCACGACATCCAGCGGATGAACGGCCTGCTGCGCCGGCTGCGGGACAAGGGCAACACGGTGCTCGTGGTGGAGCACAAGCCGGAGACGATCGCGATCGCCGACCACGTCATCGACCTCGGCCCGGGCGCCGGTTCGGGCGGCGGCACGGTCTGCTTCGAGGGCACCGTGGAGGGGCTGCGGTCGGGCGACACCATCACCGGCCGCCACCTCGACGACCGGGCCGTCGTCAAGGAGGCGGTGCGCAAGCCCACCGGCTCGCTGGAGATCCGCGGCGCGACGGCGAACAACCTGCGGGACGTCTCCGTGGACGTCCCGCTCGGGGTGCTGGTCGTGGTCACCGGTGTCGCGGGCTCGGGCAAGAGCTCGCTCGTGCACGGGTCGATCCCGCCCGGCGCGGGCGTGGTGTCGGTCGACCAGGGCGCGATCCGCGGCTCCCGGCGGAGCAACCCGGCGACGTACACGGGCCTGCTCGACCCGATCCGCAAGGCGTTCGCGAAGGCCAACGGGGTGAAGCCGGCGCTGTTCAGCGCCAACTCCGAGGGCGCCTGCCCCAACTGCAACGGCGCGGGCGTCATCTACACCGACCTCGCGATGATGGCCAACGTCGCCACCACCTGCGAGGAGTGCGAGGGGAAGCGGTTCGAGGCGTCGGTGCTGGACCACCACCTCGGCGGCCGGGACATCAGCGAGGTGCTCGCGATGTCGGTGACCGAGGCCGAGCGGTTCTTCGGCGAGGGCGACGCGCGGACACCGGCCGCGCACCGCATCCTGGAGCGGCTCGCCGACGTCGGGCTCGGCTACCTCAGCCTCGGCCAGCCGCTCACCACGCTGTCCGGCGGCGAGCGGCAGCGGCTCAAGCTGGCCACCCACATGGCCGACCAGGGCGGCGTCTACGTCCTCGACGAGCCGACCACCGGCCTGCACCTGGCCGACGTCGAGCAGCTGCTCGGCCTGCTCGACCGGCTCGTCGACTCCGGGAAGTCGGTCATCGTCATCGAGCACCACCAGGCGGTCATGGCGCACGCCGACTGGATCATCGACCTGGGGCCCGGCGCGGGCCACGACGGCGGCCGGGTCGTCTTCGAGGGCACGCCGGCCGACCTCGTCGCCGCCCGCTCCACCCTGACCGGCGAGCACCTGGCGGCCTACGTCGGCGCCTGACCGCGGCCCGGGGCGCGCCCGGGCGCTCCCGGCGCCTTCGGCGTCCTCGGAGCGAGAAGTCCCCGCCGCACCCCCCCCCCCCGGCCGCCGGGGCGCATAACAA
>NZ_JBHXDN010000151.1:0-3870 GCF_042726075.1 Kitasatospora sp. NPDC127035
CCGCTACGAACGCAAGGCCGACCACTTCGCCGCCTTCGCCAGCATCGCCGCGGCCCTCATCTGCACCCGACGGCTATCCAAATGAGATGTCTTCTAAGTGGAGGTGGGGATGTCAAGTCCCCGGAGTACGGGCTCGGCCCCGAAGCGGTCCTGGTGCTCGTCGATGAGCTTCAGTACCGTCGCCAGGTCGGGTCGAGCTCCTGGGCGAAAAAAGCCGAGGCGGCCTCAATGCCGCTCAGTTACTGACTTCGACACTTCAAGGTGACGGTGGCGGAAGGTCGAGGGAGAGTGCGGTCGCGGCAATGAAGCCGTTGAGTGTGTCGGATCGGTACTGCAGGCGCTTCAGACGGTTTCGGACGAGGGTTTCGAGTCGGTCGAGGGCGACGCTTGCGAGATTCGCCAGGCTTCGTTTGACGTGGGCCCACAGGTACTCAACCGCGTTCAGCTCTGGTGCGTACCCGGGCAGTACGAACACGGTCAGCCAGTCCCGCGCGCCGATCAGGCCGCGCATGGCATGGGAGACATGGTGTTCAGCCGGTCCCACTCCAGCACGATCGGGCGCCCTGACCAGGTGGTACATCCCGTCGATCAGGCTGATGTCGTCGTGCTCGGACAGACTGCGGCGTTCGCCCTTGCGGCCGCTGTGCCGCAGGACCCGGTGGCACAACCAGGTGCGCGATCCGGGTCTCATCGCGAGCAGCCCAGCGACCGAGATCCGCCCGGAGCCCCGGCCGCTGACCTTGGCGGCCCGGTTCGTGTCGAGGGTGCCGTCCTTGGCCATGGCGTCCATCTGGGCCGGGCGGGCGTAGCCAACGGGTCGCAGGTTCTGGCCCTCGGGGCTGGCGAGGTACTCCTCCCACAGTCGGGCCGCCGCCGGGTGGGGGTGTCCTTGTTGATCGCCTGGGCGTAGTACTGGGAGAAGCTGCCGTCGAAGGGGATGGAGACCTTCCAGTCCTCCCCTTGGCCGCGCAGGGTGTCGACGTGCTGGAGGTTGAGGAAGTCCCAGCTGATGGAGATCGGGGTTTCGCCCTTGACGATCGATTCCGGTACGGGGTTGCCGGTGTTGTAGTTGCCCACCGCGGCGAGCCGGCCGAAGAAGTCGATGCCCGGCTTGATGTCGTCGAACTAGTAGGGCTTGGTCAGGTCCGTATCGGTGTGGGTATGTCGCGGCGGCAGGTGGGGCAGGCGCCGGCCCAGGTCACGAGGAGTAACTGCAGCTCGCGGACGACCTGGTAGAGGCTCAGGCCGGTGCTGTTTCTTTTGGGGCCCGGGCCAGCCTCCGCAGCGTGCAGAAGGCGTGGGCGAGGGCGGCGAGGGTGACGTGGTGGTGCCAGCCGTTGAAGGTGCGGCCCTCGAAGTGGGCCAGTCCCAACGCCTGCTTCATCCAGCAGCAGCCCGCGCACATACGCCTGCCCCCAGCGGTGCTGGTCCGCGCGCGTGAACGCCTCGAACATATCCGCCGTGAACGCCTCGAGATCCTCCCGGACCTGATCCATCTCCCCAGATGCCCCTATGTTGTGTCAAGCGGCAGTCGCAAGCGTGGTGAGCGCGGTTGTCGGTTGGATGTGCCGGTAGAGCTCGCGGGCGACGTAGCGCTTGAGGCAGCGGATGATCTCTCGCTTGGACAGGCCCTGGGTGGTGCGTCGTTGCAGGTAGGTCTGGGTTCGTTCGTCCCAGCGTATGCGGGTCATGACGATGCGGTAGAGGGCCGCGTTGGCCTGCCGGTTTCCGCCTCGGTTCAGGCGTCGGCGTTGGGTCTTGCCGGAGGATAGCTCGACGGGGCTGACCCCGCAGAGGGCGGCGAAGGCCGCCTCGTCGGTGAGCCTTTCGGGGTTGTCGCCCGCGGCGATGAGTAGGGCGGCGGCGCTGTCCGGGCCGACTCCGACGAGGCCCAGCAGCTGCGGTCGGCAGGCGCGTACGGCCTTGGCGGTGCGACGGGTCAGTTCCTTGATCTCCTCGGTCAGGCTCTGTATCCGCCGGGCGAGCAGGCGCATCGTGAAGACGGCCTGGTCCCTGTCGTCGGGCAGTTCGCCGCATGTGGCGGTCAGGGCGCGGTTGGTCAGGCCGGCGAGCGACTCGCGCAAGGTGGGGTCGACCGCCAGGAGGACAGCCTTGAGCTGGTTCATGGCCTGGGTGCGGGCCTTGACGGCCGACTCCTTGGCCAGCCGGAGGACACGCAGGTCCGCGGCGGGTCCGTCCGCGGTCTTCGGTGTCGTCGTGGCCCGTCCGGACAAGACAGCGCGGGCCGCGGCGTCCGCGTCCACCGCGTCGGTTTTGCCGCGCTTGCGGCGGGTGGCGCGGTCGGGCTGGTTGATCTCTACGACGTCGAGGCCTTCGCGCCGCAGGACTCGTGTCAGGGCGGCTCCGTAGGAGCCGGTGCATTCGACACCGGCGCGCTTCAGAACTCCGAAAGACTGTCCCCAGGAGACCAGTTGGCGGTAGCCCTGGGCCGTGGCCGGGAACTCCTGGTACGCGAGCGAGGCGCCCAATGTGGTGATCACCGCTGCGACGTGGATGTCCTTGTGGGTGTCCACCCCGAGCACCACCTCCTCCGCGACGGAGGATCGCTGCGTGGGCAGGGCGGTCTGGGGCATGCTGGTGGCGGTCACAGGGCTCCTCGGACTGGGGCTGGTGGCCAGTGCCGGTCCGGTGGGCGGTCAGAACTGTGACGGTGCTTTGTTCCCGCAAAGCCCCTATCGGGACACGTCCACCGGGCCGATGCCGGCAAGTGCTGCACGGGGGCGGGAAGCCGACAGTTCTACTCCAAGGCAACTGAGGCCAGTTGTCACACGGGTCAGGCTCGCCGCCCCCGGCAGCACTCCATGATGCTCACAGTTGTCACAGACGATCGCAATCCGCACGTCCTTCGGATGCAGCGAGCGCAGGTAGCGGCAGAACTCCAGGAACTTGGAGCGGTTCTTGGTCTTCTTGACGTGGCCGTAGAGCTGGTCCTTGGCCAGGTCGTAGGCGGCGAACAGGTGCCGGACCCCGTGCGGTCGGGTGTAGGTCGCCCGTCGGCGGGGCCTTGGTTCGCGGTCGGGGTCCTTGCCCTTGCCGCCGCGCTCGGCCCACTGTCGGCCGGGGTGCGGCTGGAGGTTGAGCGGGCCGAACTCGTCCAGGCAGAAGACGACTTCGGGCTCTCCGTCCTCGGGTACGACCTCGCCGTCGGCGATCGCGTAGAGGCGTTCGACCCGGGCTTTCTTGGCCGCGTAGTCGGGGTCGCGGGAGGTCTTCCAGGTCTTCACGCGTTGAAACGAGACGCCCTCCTCGCGGAGCAGGACCCGAAGGCCCTCGTGGCTGATGTCGTCGACCACCCCCTCGGCGACCAGGAAGTCGGCCAGCTTGGCCAGGCTCCAGGTCGAGAACGGCAGGCCGTGCTCGACCGGCTTGGACTTGGCGATCTTCTTGATCTCCCGCCGCTCGGGCAGGATGAACGTCCTGGGCCGTCCACCCTTGTACTTCGGGTAGAGCGAGTCGAAGCCGTCAGCATTGAAGTTGTGGATCACGTCGCGGACCCGGTCCGCGCTGGTGAACGTCACCTCGGCGATCCTCGCCACCGGCATGCGCTGGGCGGACAGCAGCACCATCTGGGCCCGCCGCCAGGTCACCACCGACCCAGTGCCCCGGCGGACGATCCGCAGCAGCCGTCTGCCCTCGTCGTCATCGATCTCCCGGACCTGCACGCGTTCAGCCACGTGATCATTCTGACCGCCCAGAGCCACTGTCCGCAGCATCCGGGCGACCCCTCACGAGAGGGCGAACGTTGGCTGATGCGGCACTAGTAGGGCTTGGTCAGGTGTGCGCGATGGTGGCGTGTCTCTGTGTCAGCAAGCGCGTTGATGGTGTGTGACACCTGAGGAGATGGCCGAG
>NZ_JBHXDN010000152.1:0-3816 GCF_042726075.1 Kitasatospora sp. NPDC127035
CCGGGCCCCCTTCCGAGCTGAACGTCTCACGACATCCAACCGGTCCAGGGCCCTCCGGTACCAACCCGGCGAACCTATGCGGTCACAGCACTAGCCGTGGTTGGCGAGGCCGCGGCGTACACGACAGCGAAGGCCGACCCGGCGGTGTTGGGGTTCGCGCCGTTCATAGCGACCAGGCTTTTGTACTCCGGTTTCAGCAGGTCGGCGAAGGAGGCAGGGCAGACCTTGACACGGGCCGCTTCGCAGCCGATGGTCACATAGCCGCCGTAGCTGTTGTACCAGCGGGCCTGGCGGTCCTTCTGGTTTGCCGCCATCTGCCCGTAGGCGGCAAACCAGAAGGGCGCGCGCAGGCCCTCCTCCGCGGCGGACGCGGCGAATGGGTTACCGAGTTCGAGCACGTGGCTGGACGCGCTGCGGGCGACCGGCCTGCATCTGTATCCCAAGGTCGGCTGCGAACCGGCCGACCCCGCTCAGTGCTCAGGCGTCCGTCGCAGCATATACCGCGACGGCGGCAACGCACAGTTCAACGCGGCGGCACACCGGTCATGGCCCTCCTGGGTCCAGAGGCCTGATCCGAAGCGGGGACCGGGCTGAACGGATGACGGGTCGACCGATGGGCGAAGGCACAGCGGCACCGGCCGTATGCTCCGGTCCACGGCTCGGTCGTCGACAGGGCGCCGGACGGCCACCGCGCGGACGCCGGTCCGGCCGGGGCGGCGGGCGGCACCAGCCGGACCCATGGTGTGGGGAGCGTCCACGATGGTCCGCGCCGCCCAAAACAGGGAACTGCAGATCAGGTACGGCAGTTCGCGGGGTCGCGTCCGTAGCCGGGGGCACCCGACCTGGGCAGGCAGATGTAGCGGCTGTCGGCGGGGTTGTGGCTGAGGTAGCGGCCGAAGCACTTGGTCTGGCCGTGCCGGGCGCAGAACGCGAGCGCGGCGTTGCCGTCCGGGAAGTCACCCGTGGCATAGACCACCCAGTTCCCGGGTTGGAGGGAGCTCCAGTCATCGCTGTTGAGGATCCTCGCGCCGGGGATATCCTTCTGAATGGTCAGCAGTTCCCTGTCGCGCCTGTCCTGTGGGGAGCTCTGCGGCATGGCCGACAACTGGGCGATCCACCTGCCCGCTGGTGAGGGTGCGGGGGTGGAAAGCACTGCGACGGAGGGGGTCATGGCTGCTGCCGGGGCGGTGGAGGTCGTGGCCGGGCCACCGCCGGGGGCCGGGATAGCTGGGGTGGTCGGGGTGGCGGTACCGGGAGCCCCTGCGAGTACACCCCGCTGGGTCGTGTGGAGGACGACACCGGTCGCCAGCACGAGCGCGCCCACGGCGCTCGGCACCGCGACGCGCACGAGGCGGGAAGCCCGCTTCCTGTTCGCTGTCGGGCGCTCGATCGTGGTGACGGCCGCGACGGTGAGAGGCCGGTAGGCGGACTCGACCGCGCTGGCCACCGCTGGGGGCTGGGTGTCGACATCAGCGGCTCGGCAGCCGTCCGGGCCGTACGGCTGCCCATCATCGACGGCTGCGAGAGCGCGTGCGACCTCCTCGGCGCTCGGGCGGCCGGCCGGGTCCTTGCTGAGCAGTGCCCAGATCAGCGGGCCGAGCCGGCCGGCCCGGTGCGGTTCCGGCAACGGATCCTCCCGGATAGCGACCAGCGTCTCCCAGAGCGAGTCGCGCCGCATCGGGTTCGTCCCCTCGACACACATATACAGCAGGACGCCAAATGACCACAGATCACTGGCCGGGCCGACCTCCACCCCCTCACCACTGATCCGTTCAGGGGCGAGGTAGTCCGGTGAGCCGATGAGGTCGCCAGTGGCCGTGAGGTCGAGCGAGTCCTGAAGTGCGGCGATGCCGAAGTCGGTGAGGACGGCGCGGCCGTCCGGGCGGATGAGGACGTTCGCTGGCTTCACGTCACGGTGCAGAACCCCCGCGGCGTGAGCGGCCCGCAGAGCGCCCAGGATGTCGAGACCCACGGCGGCGGCGTGGGCCGGCGCCAGGGCGCCCTCACGCAACAGGACGTCGAGCGGGACGCTGTCGACGAACTCCATGACCAGCCACGGGTAGGGCAGAGCGTCCACGATCTCGTGGATTGTGACGGCGTTGGGATGGTTGAGCCGCGCAAGGGCCTTGGCCTCACGGATGGCCCGCTCACGCATGTGGGCGGCGCGCTCGGCGTCCTCATCCCGGACCGGCCGCATTTCCTTGAGCGCGATGTCCCGCTCCAGGACCGCATCGTGCGCCCGCCACACCGTCCCCATCGACCCGGAGCCCAGGCGCTGTCTCAGCTCGAAGCGTTCGGCGACGACATCGCCGGCCCTCCGGCCGGGTCCCTCGGTCATGCGTCTCCCTCTCGAATTACCGTTTCGACGGCCCACACAACGACTCTCGGTGGTCGGTACCGCCCATCTCGTGCCGGCCGCGCTCGCTGCGGCCCGCAGTTGTCGGACCCTCAGCTCGCTGGTTGCAAGAGAGCGCGACCGTGGAGTGAGAGTATCGAGGCCGGTAACCAAGCCCGGTGCGTTATCGAACAGTTACAGCGACCGCCCTGATCAATGACGGCGGCCGGCAACTGCTCGGACTCGACGCCTGTTCGGGAGGCGTGATCGGCCGCAGGATCGACGAACTCGGCCCGCCAGTGTCCCTCACCGACGCGATGGTGCTCGCGCAACCGCGCGTCGAGGAGGTCTATCTGACCGGCGAACGGGTATTTGTCGTCAAACACCGCACCCGTTCCGGCGCGGCACGGTCGTGCCCCTCCGAGACCACATCGAACTGCGACTCCTGTCCCGTGAACTCCGCTCCGTTCGAGGCTTCGCGGAATCCCTGCGACCCAGGCGCACGTGGCGGCCAACCGGATGCACACCGTGGTCTCGCTGATCGAACTCGGCCGCGCCGAGGAAGCGGTGCGATTCGCCACGGTCGAGCTGGCTCCGACAGACGGGCTCACCGATCAGATCGCCGAGCCCGTCCTGACCGCCCTGCTTCCGAGCAAGGCGGCTCAGGCCGATCACTCAGGGTGGAATTCGTCCTCACGCCGGACAGCCGGGTCAAGGAGGGGACCCTGCCCAAGGACTCGGTGTCATTCCGCCGCCGGCGCAGGCAGGTGCGGATGAAGCGGTGGTCGTAGGCTTTGTCTGCGTGCAGCTTGCCGGGTCGGCGTCTCCTGGGTCCGCGTCGCGAGCGGATCGGCGGAATGGCGTCGACGAGCGGGATCAGGGCCTGGCTGTCATGGACGTTGGCTCCGGAGATCGCGAGCGACAAGGGAAAACCGGTACGTTCGGTGAGCAGGTGGATCTTCGACCCGTATTTGCCCCGATCGACAGGATCCGGACCCGTCAACTCCCCTTTTTCAGCGCCCTCATGTTCACCGAGTCGACCGCGCACCTCGACCAGTCCAGCTCGCCCCGCGCACCGAGCTCGTCCAGGACGACCCGGTGGAGCTTGGCCCACACCCTCGCCCTGCTCCACTCGGTGAACCGCCGGTGGGCGGTAGGCCCGGACGGACCGAAACAGGGCGGCAGCTGGGCCCACGTGCACCCCGACGTCGCGACGAACACGATCGCCGCCAGCACCTCACGGTCCCCGTAGCGGCGCCGACCACCGCCCTGCGGGCGGGTCCGCGCCGTCGGCACCACCAACTGGAACAACTGCCACAACTCGCCCGGCACCAGACGCTCCACGATCGCCACCGGACCAACCTACAAGCCCAAATGATATGTCTTCTTAGTACTGCAACGGTGCTTACCGAGACGAGGCTTCAGCTCTTGGGCTGTGGCCTCGTCTGTTGTAGTGGCTGGTCCGGGCCTGATGCTGGCGT
>NZ_JBHXDN010000153.1:0-3645 GCF_042726075.1 Kitasatospora sp. NPDC127035
CCGGCCCCGTTCTCGCCCATCAGCGCGGTGATCTGGCCGGCGGGAAAGTCGAGGGTCACACCGTCCAGGGCCTGCACCGCACCGAACCGCTTGGTAACCTGGTGCACCCCGGCTAACCCCACGGAGTCCGAGCCGGTGGGCGGACGAGGATCGGCCGGTATCGGGCCGGGTCGGGTCATGACGGTTGTTCACCTCGAAGACATCGGCGGGACTGAACGAAGGGCCGGTAAGGGCAGGTGAGGAGGGGTGAGGCCCCGGCCGGCGGGGGGATGACCGGCCGGGGCTGTTCAGGGAGGTCTGGCGCCATGTCGTACATTGGGGTGCAGGGACGCGGATGTCCTTGGCGTTGATGAACGCGGTGCGGTGGGGGCGGGGGTCGGGGTGGACGGATCTGGTTGCTGCCCGCCCACCCATCACGCCCGCCGGCGGGCGTAGGGGTTAGGCGATGGTGAAGGTCTGGCGGATGCCGCTGGGATCGTAGGGGCGCTGCTCGAACTGGTCGCCCGAGGCGGGTCCTGCGGTGAGGTACAGGTTGCTCAAGCGGTTGAGGATGCGGACGCGAGCGCTGCCGGCGTCCTCCAGCAGCCATTCGTCGTTGGTGTTGACGCCAGGGGCGTACGCGTACTGGACGATCTTCGCGCCGGCGCTCTGGGACGCCCCGAACACGACGACGTCCTTGCCGCTGTTCTGGTTGACGATGCGTACATAACCGTCGCCCAGCGACCTGAACTCGAAGTACTGGTTCGGGGTGCCATGACTCGCCCGGCGAAGGATCTGGGCGCCGTCTGCGGTGCTGGAGTCGCGAACGGCGATGACCTGGTTGGTCCCGACGATCATGACGGGGTGGTACCCGGCCGACACGGTGTGGACCCGGGTCAGCTTGACGGCATGGCCGCCGTTCGCGACGGCCGGGACGCTTAGCGTCTGGCCGGCCTGGATGGTCTGGCTGGTGCGCACCAGTCCACCGGTGCCGTCGGTGGTGATCTCCGCGAGCCAGGTGCCACTGCCGAGGAACGCCGTCGGGTAACTGATCGTCCTCGCGCTTCCGGAGTTGAGCGCCCCGACGAACCACCGCTCCCCACTGCGCCGGGCGATGACCGCACCGGTGAGCGGATCACCGGAGACAAACCTCGTCTCGTCCCACACCGTGGGCAGGTTGCGCAGCCAGCGCTGCGACTCGGGGCGGGCCTGGTTCTCGGCGATCCAACCGCCGGGCAGAGTGATGCCGCTGTCCAGCAGGACGCCGAGGGCGAGCTCCGCGGCGTCGCTGTTCGGGTTCAACTGCTGGAATCCCATCGGTGAGTAGTCGGTCGGGCCGACCGCGCCGCGGGTGAACGGAAGCGCCGCCACGGTCCCGATGGTCCGGGAGCCGAACCCTCTGCCGTATTCCTCGCCCCTGACGGCCTCGCTGGTCAGTACCTGCGGCCAGGTCCGGTGCACACCGACCGGCAGGCGGTTGCCGTGGAAGTCGACCATGAGGCGGTAGCGAGCGGCGTCGGCCAAGGCGACGTCGTACCACTGCTGCTTCACCTGCGTTTCTTCGTCGATGAAGTCCAGCTTCACGCCTACGATGCCCCAGCCGGTGATCTTGGTGAACTCGGCGTCACGCTGGGCCTGCGTGGCCAGGTCCTTCGAGTCGTACCACAACATGATCTTCACGCCGCGGTCGAGTCCGTAGGCGACGAGCGCGGGAATGATCGAGGGATTGTCCTTCCACCCGTCATCGACCATCATGTAGGGCCAACCCTGCGAGGACGCGTAGTCGACCCACGTCTTGAGCTTGTCCAGGTTGGCCTGGCCCGCCCGGCCTTCGCCGAACCACGCCCATGCGGAGATGCCCGGCTTGATCCACGAGGTGTCGGCGACCTTCGACGGGGGCGCCACATCGTCGACCAGCGTCGACTCGACCACCGTCGCGGTGCTGCCTATCGCGGCGACCCGCCATGGCGTCGAGATGGCGGAGCCGGTGACGACCTGAGTGTCGGCCAGCTTCACCGTGAACCGACCGGTGCCCAGGGTGTGGGTGAACCGGCCGCCCGAGTAGTGGCCGCCCACACCGGACTCCGCGAGCAGCACCCGGGTACCGTTGGAGAGCTGGGCGAACATCGCCATCCCGTACTCCCCGGTCGGCACGACAGAGACCTGGGAGGTGCCGATCTCGCCCTCGTGGGCGCTGTTGTAGTAGCCGAGCTCGTGGGTGAGCTGGGCGTCGGACGGGAGTTCGAACGACGTGCTCTCGTTCAGGATCGTCGCGGCCGACGGCAGTTCGTAACGCAGGGCCACGCCGTCGGGGGAGGTGCGCACGAGGACGGTGATCCGCGCGGTGCCCTTGCCGAACACCAGCCGGGTCTCGGTCGCCGTCCGGGTCCGGGTCCGGGACTTTCCGGCCATGACCGTGTAGGTGTCGGTGACGGGGGTGTCGGTGCGGCTGACGAACTCCAGCCCGGTGCTGTAGTCGACCGTGCTGGTCACCAGCCCGATCGGCGCGGGGATCAGGGCCTGCTTGCAGTCCCAGGTCGCGCCGAGGGTGAGGGCGCCACTGGCGTTCAGGGCCACGGTGGCGCGCACGCCGTCGCAGCCGGAACCGGAGGCGCCGGGTTGGACCGAGGTCCAGCTTCCCGGCACGGCCGCGGTCGCCGGCAGGGCGGGCAGCGCGAACGCCCCGGCCGACAGGGCCGCGGTCGCCGCGATGCCGCGGCGCGACCGCCGCCGCCCTCTGCCGACGAGCAGCACGGGCCTGGTCGGGGAGGGTGCCACGGGTACCTCGCGGTTCCACGGCACGAGGGAGAACTGCATGTCAATCTCCAGAGGTGGGGGGTGGGGTGGGGTGGTGAGCACGGTGGCCGACGGATACGCTCGCCGGCCGGACGCCCCTTGCGGGGCCGGGGCGATGGCCGCGGGGATGAACCGGCCGGAGCGGTGGGTCCGGTCGGGGCTAGCACAATCTGTCGGTTCAGGTGGCGGGGATGTCGAGGTGGGCGCCGCGCCGGTGGCGTACCGCTATAGGGCTCCGGGCGCGGAGGGCTGCGGCGGTGACGGCCTCAGTGCGGGTGGTGACCCGCTGGATGAAGCTGTGGGTTCCGTGGCAGCCGTCGGGTTTGCGGGTGGGGAGGGTGACCATCCAGCAGGGGGTCGCGTCCGGGCCCGTCCTGTGGTCGAGGGGGGTGGTACGGGGGCGACCGGGTGGCGTTCGGTGGTGTCGGCCGCGGGATGGGGTGTCTTCCGCCGGTTTCCTGGCCTGGTGTCCGGCGGAAGCGTCCCTGAGGTGCGTCCGGCCCTGCCAGGGCAGGCCGGAACTGAGGGATACGGTGCGGTGTGGCGGGTCAGCTGCAGGTGGCGCCGCTGGTCTTGAAGGTGGTGGCGTCGACCATGGTGGTGGGGGCGAAGGCTTCGGCGGGCATGGCCTTGCCGTTCTTGAGGTTGTCGTAGAGGGTCTGGACGGCCAGCGCGCCGACGTCCTTGCCGTTGATGAAGAGGGCGGCGCGCATGCCGGTGGGCTTGCCGCTGTTCCAGTTCTTGCAGGCGAGGTAGGCGCCGAGGCCGACGCCGGTGACGTGGTCGGCCTTGAAGCCGGCGTTCTCCAGGGCGGTGACGCCGCCTTGGACGTTCTCGTCGTTGCAGCCCCAGACGACCCAGTTCTTGACG
>NZ_JBHXDN010000154.1:0-3247 GCF_042726075.1 Kitasatospora sp. NPDC127035
GGCTCCGAAGGGCCATACCTTCATCTCTCGCACAGCATCGATTCCAGAAACCGTCCTACGACCAGCTCCCCTTCACGTTCAGGACACAATCAGCCGACGCAGCAGGAAGCGGTTTGGAGCTTCCCTCCGCGGGGGGCGACTCCGAGGGGCCAGAACCCTCATCGCTGTGCAACATCATCCAGTCGCTACCGGCCTACACCGGCAGACCCTTTCCGTTCAGCCGGGCTGACCACCCCGCCGCGTCGTGGAGCTGCTTGAGGATGTCGACCACGAGCGCGGCGGCGGTGCGGTAGCCGTCGCTCATCTCCCGCAGGGGAAACGAGCGGGGCCAGGCCCCGCAGCCCGGCCGTTCCGGCGCCAGCACCCCGAGGTACAGGAGAGGCCGCACAGTGCGCCATGACGGCACCTTCGATCCGCTGCTGAAAGCCATCGCCTGGGCGGTACTCGCCATCGCCGTCGCCAAGGTGGTCCGGCAGTGGCTGAGCACCTCCTTCTGGCGCCGGCTCAGCGTCGACGTCTGGGGTTGGATCACCGATCACCCCTGGTGGTCGGCTCTGATCGCCGCCCCGCTCGTGCTGGTTCCCGTCCTGCTCGCCGCCCGCTTCCTCGCCCCGCGCAGGTACGTCCGTTACCTGCACGACGACTTCGACGACGAGGCCCCGGCCGTCCTGGTGCGGGATGCATCACCTGGACGCTTGGGAGGCCACGGAGTTCGAGCGGGCGTGCGCCGCCCTGCTCGTCCGCGACGGCTTCACCGGGGTCCAGCACTCGGGCCGCGCCGGAGACCTCGGCGCGGACGTCGTCGCCTGGGACCACCTCGGCCGCAAGGTGGTCGTGCAGTGCAAGCACTGCGCCAGACCGGTCGGCTCCCGGGACGTCCAGACCTTCAACAGCACCGCCCGCCCCGAACACCACGCCGACGTACCCGTCATGATCGGACTCAACGGCTTCACCCGAGACGCCCGCGCCTTCGCCGCCCGCCACGACCAATGTCGTCGTACCGCCCGGCGCAACCGGGTCCGGGTCGATGCGGACCACTTCCAGGTCGGAGTTCGACGGCAGAGCCGCCTGGGCCGTCGTCGCGGGGACCAGGGCGGCCATGAAGGCCGCGCCGACCACCAGGCCCAGGCGCCCGGTCCTAGTGCGGCGAGCTCTCGTGCGTCACTTCCGCTTCCTTCCCGCAGGGTGGAACGTTCGGGCGCAGCCGTGCGGCTGCGCCCGAAGTCCATCCTCCGTGCGGCGGAACACTTCCACGCGGCCGGCGGTTCGTAGTCACTCCATCGAGCAAGGGGCCGCGCCCGCCGTGGGCCGACGTCCGTCCGGAGCCGGGACACTGCGGCCACCGCGGCACCGGTCCCGGCGGCCCTGGACTCGGGGCTCCCCGCAGGTCGGCGCAGTACCCGGGCGGCTGCCGGACACCCCACCCGGGACCAGGCGGCCGGGTTCACCTGATCGGGGTGACACGTCGCCGCATCTGGCGGGGCCTGGACCGTCGGGCGGCGGCCGGAGGCCATGCTGGGGTGCCCGCTCCCGGCCGTGCGGCACCGGGCAGGCCGAACCCGCGCGCTCCACGCGCACCTCGCGTTGGCGGGGGCGGCCGGACCGTCCTTCCCCGGCCCACAGAGGTGAGGAGCACCGTGGAACTCTGGCTGTTGAACCACCTCCCGACCGCCGTCCTCGCGCTGCTCGTGGTCGGCGGTACCGTGCTGCTCGCGGTGGCCGGAAGTGTGCTGGCCATGCGCTGGTTCCCGGCGCTGGCGGACGGCGAGAACAACGACATGGTCGGTGTGGTGCTGGGCATGTTCGGCGCCATCTACGGCATCATCCTGGCCTTCGTGATCGTCAACCTGTGGACCGATCTGCAGGACGCGGGCACGGTCGTCTCCAGCGAGGCCAGTGCGGTCTCACAGATCGTCCGCGATGCCGAGTGCTTCCCTCCCGGCCCGCGGGACGCCGTCCAGGCGGCCGTCGGCGGCTACGTCCACGCGGTGGTCGAGGACCAGTGGCCGCTGATGCGGGCCGGTGACGGCGACTCCGCGGTGACCACCCGATCCGTCGACGCGATGTACCGGGCCCTCGCCGACTACGAGCCGCGGACGAACGCCGAGCAGGCCTTCTACGCCAAGGCCCTGGACAGCCTCAACGAAGTCGCCGCCTACCGCCGTACCAGGATCGCCGACAGCCGCGACCAGCTCCCGGCCCTCCTACAGATGCTGATCTTCGGCGGCGCGGCGGTGATCATGCTGGTCACCCTGCTGTACGGCGTCCGCAGCCGGCGGGCGCGGATCCTGTTCGTCGGGTCGGTGGCCGCGCTCGTCGGTTTCAGCCTGCTGCTGGTGCTCGTCCTCGACCGTCCGTTCTCCGGGGACCTGGACGTCTCCCCGCAGCCGTTCAAGGACAGCGCCCTCGCCCGGTTCTGGTGACCGCACCGGCCGCGACCGTCGGCGGGTCCCTCCGCGACTGCCGTCGGCAGGGCGACGGCCCTGCGCCACGCCGTGCAGGCCGTCGCCCACCTGCACGACCTCGCCCGAACGACGTGAACCGGCGGGTCGGACCGCACTCCCGCCTGCCCACCCGGAGAACCTCCCGCACCGTGCTTCAGGCCCGGATCCTCCCCGCCAGGGGAAGGTGGTCGCTGGCCGTGGCAGGCAGGGTCCAGGTGGTGGCGGACAGGTCGCGGGTCAGGACGCGGTCGATGCGGGCGAGCGGGAAGGCAGCGGGCCAGGTGAAGCCGAAGCCGCTGCGGGCAAGGGTCAGCCGCTCGAGTCGAGCTGCACTCCTGCGCTCGACGATCTTGGTCGCAGGGTATCCGGAGTGCGTGTCGATCTTGTCCCGAACGACCTGCGGGAGCGGGTGGCTCCACTGCTGCCGCCCGCTCCCGAACGACGCCACCGACACCCCGGGCGACTACGAGTCCCGGACCGGGCGGCCCTTGCCGGCATCATCTCCCTGCTGCGGACCGGTGTCGCATGGCGCGATGTCCCCGTGCAGACAGTGGGCCGCTCCGGAGTCACGGCCTGGCGCCGGCTGCGGGACCGGACCGGGCCGCCTGGCCTCGCCTGCACGCCGCGCTGCTGACCGAACTGCACCGCGCGGACTGCTGGACCTGGACGACTGCGCCGTGGACGGCTCTCACGTCCGGGCCCTCAAAGGGTGCCCCTATGGTCTTCGTCAACCGGTAGCGGCGGTCGGTGGCTGGTAGAGGGTGCCGTCTCGGAGCATGGCGAAGAGGACGTCGATGCGGCGT
>NZ_JBHXDN010000155.1:0-2894 GCF_042726075.1 Kitasatospora sp. NPDC127035
ACGCGGCCGTAGACGATGATCAGGCCGTTGAGGATGCCGACGAGGATGCCGGTGCCGATGGCGGCGGCGATGCCGAGGTAGGGGTTGGATCCCGTGGAGGTGAAGGCCATGGCGGAGACGACGGAGGCGACGCCGGCTTGGGAGCCGACGGAGATGTCGAGGCCGCCGCAGATGATGACGACGGTCTGGACGATGGCGAGGAGGCCGGTGATGGTGGCGGCTTCGGCGATGACCTGCATGTTGCCGAGGCTGAGGAAGTTGTCGTTGAGGATGCCGAACAGGGCGAGGACGGCGACCAGCGCACCGATCAGGCTGAGGTTCTGCCCACCGACCGAGGCCAGGATCTTCGGTGAGACCACGGACCGGCGTGGGGAGTGGCCGCCATTCTTGGCGGATGGCGTGGTGCTGGTGGTGGTGCTCATTCGCAGGCTCCGGGGGCGGGGGCGGGCGTAGTCGCGGTGGCGATGTCGTCGGCCATGGCGAGGTTGAGGATGGCTTCCTCGGTGGCGGTGGTGCGGTCGAGTTCGCCGGTGATGCGGCCGTTCTGCATGACGATGATGCGGTCGGCGAGGCCGAGGACTTCGGGGAGTTCGGAGGAGATGACGAGGATGGCGACGCCTTCGGCGGCGAGGTCGGCGATGATCTGGTAGATCTCGGCTTTGGCGCCGACGTCGATGCCGCGGGTGGGCTCGTCGAGGATCAGGACTTTGGGTTTGCGGGCGAGCCAGCGGGCGAGGACGACTTTCTGTTGGTTGCCGCCGGAGAGTTTGCGCACTTCGTGTTCGATGGAGGGGGTGCGTACGCGGAGGCGGTCGGTGTATTCCTGGGCGAGCTCGCGTTCGGCGGTGCGGCGTACGAAGCGGAAGCGGCGTAGGCGTTCCAGGACGACGGTGCTGGTGTTGTCGCGGATGGAGCGGTGCAGGAACAGGGCCTGGGCTTTGCGTTCCTCGGGGGCGAGGCCGAGGCCGGCGCGGATGGCGTCGCCGGGGCTGCCCGAGCGCAGGGCGCGGCCGTCGAGGGTGACGGTGCCGGAGCGGACGGGTTGGTCACCGGCGAGCGCGAGGGCGAGTTCGGAGCGTCCGGCCCCGATGAGTCCGGCCAGGCCGACGACCTCACCGGCGTGGATGCGCAGGTCGATGCCGGTGACGTGGTCGGTGGTCAGGCCGTGGACGTCGAGGACGAGGCGGTCGGTGGCGACGCGTTCGCGGGTGAACATGGTGGACAGGTCACGCCCGACCATCAACCGCACGAGGTCGCCCTCGCTGGTGGTGGCCGCGTCCTGGACACCGGCGAGGGCGCCGTCACGCAGCACCGCGATGCGGTCGGCGAGTTGGAAGATCTCCTGCATGCGGTGCGAGACGTAGACGACGGCTACGCCTTGGTCGCGTAGGCGGCGGATGAGGGTGAAGAGGGCGTCGACTTCGTGTTCGGACAGCGAGGAGGTCGGTTCGTCGAAGGCGATCACCTTGGCGTCGCCGGTCAGGGCCCGCAGGATTTCGACGAGTTGGCGTTGGGCGGGGGTGAGTTGGGAGCCGAGGAGGTCGGGGTCGAGGACCTTGTCGAAGCCCAGGCGCCTGAGGTCGGCCGTGATTCGGCGGCGTAGTTCGGCGCGGTCCAGGCGACGGCCGGTGGTGCGGGGCAGGGAGCCGGCGTAGACGTTCTCGGCGACGGAGACGTGCGGGATGATCTCCGGCTCCTGGGGGATGATCCGGATGCCGGCGGTGCGGGCCTGGGCGGGTGAGGCGAGGTCCACCCGCCGGCCGTCGAGGACGACATGGCCCTCCGTCGGCTGGTGGTCGCCGGTGAGGATCTTCAGCAGGGTGGACTTCCCGGCCCCGTTCTCGCCCATCAGCGCGGTGATCTGGCCGGCGGGAAAGTCGAGGGTCACACCGTCCAGGGCCTGCACCGCACCGAACCGCTTGGTGACCTGGTGCACCCCGGCGGTGGATGCGGACGGTGTCCGGCCGGATTCCGGGTCGGTGGGCGGGTCGGGTACTCGGGTCATGGTGTTGTTCACCTCGAAGGCATCGGTAGGGACAGCGAGGACGGCGGCGGGGTGACACCGAGAGAGGCGGGGGCCCCGGCCGGCGGGGGGATGACCGGCCGGGGCTGTTCGGGGGCGGGCCGCGAGGGGGCGCCCGGTGGTAGGTCGGCTGTGGCTGCTGCTGCCGGCCTGGCGGGTAGTGACGGTCGGCGGTGGGTCGGGCGGGCTCTCGGTGGGCCGCCGCCGTTCGCGGTATGGGCTGTTGCGACGTGGCAGCTTGCTGTGGTGGCGGTGCGTGGGCCCCGACCCGTGACCCGGCGCGGGCGGGTGTGGTGTGTCAGGCGGGGTGGGGGGTGTCGAGGTGGGCACCTCGACGGTGGCGTACCGCTTCGGGGCTCTGGGCGCGGAGGGCTGCGGCGGCGGTGGCTTCGGTGGGGGTGGTGGCCCATTGGACGAAGCTGTGGGTTCCGTGGCAGCCGTCGGGTGTGCGGGTGGGGAGGGTGACCATCCAGCAGGGGGTCGCGTCCGGGCTAGTCCAGTGGTCGAGGAGGGCGGTGCGCACCGGTGTGCAGGACGCCGTGCCCGGGTGAGGGTAGCCGGTGGTTCGGCAGGACGTGTAGGACACGGGTGCCTCCGGTGGTGCGGGGGGGGCGCCGGGTCGGGCGCCGGGTGGTGGGGCCGGGTGGCACCTGGCGGGTGTTGTCGGCCGCGCGGGGGGCGTCTGGCACCGGGTGCCTGGAGGGGTGTCCGGCGGGAACGCTCCTGGGGGGGTGTCCGGCCTGCGGGGGCAGGCCGGCTCGGCATGTGTAGGACGGGGGTCAGCTGCAGGTGGCGCCGCTGGTCTTGAAGGTGGTGGCGTCGACCATGGTGGTGGGGGCGAAGGCTTCGGCGGGCATGGCCTTGCCGTTCT
>NZ_JBHXDN010000156.1:0-2710 GCF_042726075.1 Kitasatospora sp. NPDC127035
GCCTTTGTCGTTTACTCCCCCCGGGGGGGGGATCTTTCCGGTGGCTTGTCCGCCCGGCCGGATTCCCGCCGAATTCAGGCCGAATCCCGAAGGGTTCCGGAAGGATTCCGGAAGGGGCTCGGTGAGAGTTCGGGAGGGGTTTCCGGGCGAACGGATCGTTCGGGTGCCGTCAGCGGCGCGGGGCGGTGGTGCCGGTCGGCAGGGTTCGCCGGAGTGTGCGGCCGCCGGGGACGCGCGGGTGGGCGCGGTCGACCCGGTGGACGCTCGCCGAATCTCCCGGCCGACCGGTTCCGCGGCATGGGTGACCGGCGGTGCGCGGCCGGCCGTCAGCGGCCGGGCCGGGCGGGAGAGTCGGGCCGGGGGTAGGGCGGGGGTCAGCGCCGGTGCGCGGGCTCGGCCTGCTGCGCGGCGGTCAGCAGCTGGTGCACGCGGTGGCCGAAGTCGTCGGCGTCGTGGGCCGGTTCGGGGAAGACCAACCGGACGTCACGGTGGCCGTGCGCGTGGTCGAGGCGGAGCACCAGGCCGTACCGGTCGAGGGCGAGCGGCCGGACGTCGGGGTGGTCGACGAGCAGCTCCGGGTCGAGGAGGCGGGTGAGCACCGCGAGGGCGTCCGGGTGGTCGTCGGCGAGGTGGGTGAGCATGCCGGCCTCGTAGCGGGCGAGCGGGTCCGGGGTGGCGAGGGCGAGGTCGGCGCCGGTGAGGGCGCTGGTGCCGTACGGGGTGGAGAGGACGGCGTGGGCGACGTCCAGGCGGAGGTGGACGCTGAGGCCGTCGTCGGCGAGGTGGGCGAGGTGGAGGCGCCCGGCCAGGGTGAGGCGTCCGCGGACCCGGTCGCGGACGGCGACCGGTGCGATGTCGGTGAGGTCGAGGACGACGGGGAGTCCGTCCTGCTCGCGGACGGTCGCGAGGGTGAGCGGGGCGTCGAGCGGGGCGCGCAGGCGGAGCCTGGAGCCGTGGACCGAGACGGGGGTGGTGAGTTCGTGGTGCTCGCCGAAGGCGCGGACGACGACGGAGGAGGCTGCGCAGAGCAGGCTGCCGACCCGTTCGGCGGCGGTGGGCTCGGGGACCTCGGCGTCGATGGGGGTGGGGTTCATGGCAGCCTCCGGCTAGTTAGGTGAGGCTAACCTAATGACTTGCGCTGCGTGAGGCAAGGTGACGCGGGCCGTCGCGTGCGGGGGGCGGTGGCGAGTCGCCGAAGGGGGAGTGGGGCGAGGCTGCCGTGGAGGGTGTTGCAGGCGGCCGTCTATATGCCGCGCTTGCAAGTATCCGGCGCGCGGTCGTATTGTCGACGCTGGTAGTTGCACGCGCAATGGTTTGGTGTGCGGCTGACCGGTACCCCTGCAACGCTCCGGAAAGCGGTCCCTCTCATGCCTCTCGCGCTCCTGGCGCTGGCGATCAGCGCCTTCGGCATCGGCACCACCGAGTTCGTGATCATGGGCCTGCTGCCCGAGGTCGCCGGCGACTTCTCGGTGTCCATCCCCACCGCCGGCCTGCTCATCTCCGGCTACGCGCTCGGCGTCGTCGTCGGCGGGCCGCTGCTCACCGTCCTCGGCACCCGCGTCCCCCGCAAGGGCATGCTGCTGATGCTGACCGGCCTGTTCATCGTCGGGAACCTGGTCTCCGCGGTGGCCCCCGCCTTCGGGCTGCTGATGGCCGGGCGGATCCTCGCCGCCTTCGCGCACGGCGCGTTCTTCGGCATCGGTTCGGTGGTCGCCGCCGACCTGGTCGCCCCGCACAAGAGGGCCGGCGCCATCGCCCTCATGTTCACCGGACTCACCGCCGCCAACGTGCTCGGCGTCCCGATGGGCACGCTGCTCGGCCAGCACTTCGGCTGGCGTTCCACCTTCTACGTGGTCGCCGCGCTCGGGGTGATCGGCTTCGCAGGCATCGCCGCGCTCGTCCCCGTCCAGTCCCGGCCGGAGGGGGCCCGGCTCGGCGCCGAGCTGGCCGTCTTCCGGACCCCGCAGATCTGGCTCGCGCTGACCATGACGGTGCTCGGCTGGGGAGGCATCTTCGCGATGTTCACCTACATCACGCCGATGATGACCGAGCTCGCCGGCTTCTCGCCGTCCGGCGTCACCTGGCTGCTCTTCCTCTTCGGGGTCGGCCTCTTCGTCGGCAACCTGCTCGGGGGCTGGTTCGCCGACCGTGCGCTGATGCGCAGCCTCTACGTGATCCTCGCGGTGCTCACGGTGCTGCTGTTCGCCTTCACCTTCGCCGCGCAGAGCCGGGTCGGCGCGATCGTGGCCATCCCGCTGATCGGGGTGTTCGGTTTCGCCACCGTCGCCCCGCTGCAGAAGCGGGTGATGGACCAGGCGGCGGGCGCGCCCACGCTCGCCTCGGCCGCGAACATCGCCGCGTTCAACCTGGGCAACGCGCTGGCCGCCTGGCTCGGTGGGCTGGTCATCTCGGCCGGGCTCGGCTACCAGGCGCCGAACTGGGTGGGCGGACTGATGGCCGCCGCGGCGCTCGGTGTGGCCGTGCTGTCCGGTGCTCTGGACCGGCGTGCGGGCCGGAGCGGCGGCGGCCGGGTGGTGGCGGCGGGGGGACCGGCCTCCGGCGGGGTGGCAGCCGTTGCCGGTCCGGACGGCGCGGTGACGGCTTCCGCGTCGGCCCCGGTGGCGGGGCCGACGGAGCGCGCGGTGGCAGCCGGGAGGTGAGCCACGGCCACGCGGCCAGGCGGAAGGGCCCGGACGAGTGTCCGGGCCCT
>NZ_JBHXDN010000157.1:0-1398 GCF_042726075.1 Kitasatospora sp. NPDC127035
GTGGGCCGTGACTGCGTGCCTTTTGAAGAATGAGCCTGCGAGTTTGCGGTGTGTAGCGAGGTTAACCCGTGTGGGGTAGCCGTAGCGAAAGCGAGTCCGAATAGGGCGTTTGAGTTGCATGCCCAAGACCCGAAGCGGAGTGATCTAGCCATGGGCAGGTTGAAGCGGAGGTAAGACTTCGTGGAGGACCGAACCCACCAGGGTTGAAAACCTGGGGGATGACCTGTGGTTAGGGGTGAAAGGCCAATCAAACTCCGTGATAGCTGGTTCTCCCCGAAATGCATTTAGGTGCAGCGTCACGTGTTTCTTGCCGGAGGTAGAGCACTGGATAGGCGATGGGCCTCACCGGGTTACTGACCTTAGCCAAACTCCGAATGCCGGTAAGTGAGAGCGTGGCAGTGAGACTGTGGGGGATAAGCTCCATGGTCGAGAGGGAAACAGCCCAGAACACCGACTAAGGTCCCTAAGCGTGTGCTAAGTGGGAAAGGATGTGGAGTCGCAGAGACAACCAGGAGGTTGGCTTAGAAGCAGCCACCCTTGAAAGAGTGCGTAATAGCTCACTGGTCAAGTGATTCCGCGCCGACAATGTAGCGGGGCTCAAGCACATCACCGAAGTCGTGTCATTGCAGCATATAGGGCCAACGCCTGCTGTGATGGGTAGGGGAGCGTCGTGTGCCGGGTGAAGCGGCGGTGGAAACCAGTCGTGGACGGTACACGAGTGAGAATGCAGGCATGAGTAGCGATACAAGAGTGAGAAACTCTTGCGCCGATTGACCAAGGGTTCCTGGGTCAAGCTGATCTGCCCAGGGTAAGTCGGGACCTAAGGCGAGGCCGACAGGCGTAGTCGATGGACAACGGGTTGATATTCCCGTACCCGCTTTGAAGCGCCAACGCTGAACCAGGTGATGCTAAAGCCGTGAAGCCGGCCCGGAGTCTTCGGACAAAGGGACGTGGTGGAGCCGCTGAACCAAGTCTGTATTAGGTGAGCGATGGGGTGACGCAGGAAGGTAGTCCAGCCCGGGCGGTGGTTGTCCCGGGGTAAGGGTGTAGGCCGAGTGATAGGCAAATCCGTCACTCATTGAGGCTGAGACCTGATGCCGAGCCGATTGTGGTGAAGTGGATGATCCTATGCTGTCGAGAAAAGCCTCTAGCGAGTTTCATGGCGGCCCGTACCCCAAACCGACTCAGGTGGTCAGGTAGAGAATACCGAGGCGTTCGGGTGAACTATGGTTAAGGAACTCGGCAAAATGCCCCCGTAACTTCGGGAGAAGGGGGGCCATTCCTGGTGACGGCACTTGCTGTCAGAGCTGGGGGTGGCCGCAGAGACCAGCGAGAAGCGACTGTTTACTAAAAACACAGGTCCGTGCGAAGCCGTAAGGCGATGTATACGGACTGACG
>NZ_JBHXDN010000157.1:1496-2673 GCF_042726075.1 Kitasatospora sp. NPDC127035
TCAGAGCTGGGGGTGGCCGCAGAGACCAGCGAGAAGCGACTGTTTACTAAAAACACAGGTCCGTGCGAAGCCGTAAGGCGATGTATACGGACTGACGCCTGCCCGGTGCTGGAACGTTAAGGGGACCGGTTAGCTTGGATTCGTCCAGGCGAAGCTGAGAACTTAAGCGCCAGTAAACGGCGGTGGTAACTATAACCATCCTAAGGTAGCGAAATTCCTTGTCGGGTAAGTTCCGACCTGCACGAATGGCGTAACGACTTCTCGACTGTCTCAACCATAGGCCCGGTGAAATTGCATTACGAGTAAAGATGCTCGTTTCGCGCAGCAGGACGGAAAGACCCCGGGACCTTTACTATAGCTTGATATTGGTGTTCGGTTCGGCTTGTGTAGGATAGGTGGGAGACTTTGAAGCAGCAACGCCAGTTGTTGTGGAGTCGTCGTTGAAATACCACTCTGGTCGTGCTGGATGTCTAACCTGGGTCCGTGATCCGGATCAGGGACAGTGTCTGGTGGGTAGTTTAACTGGGGCGGTTGCCTCCTAAAGAGTAACGGAGGCGCCCAAAGGTTCCCTCAGCCTGGTTGGCAATCAGGTGTTGAGTGTAAGTGCACAAGGGAGCTTGACTGTGAGACTGACGGGTCGAGCAGGGACGAAAGTCGGGACTAGTGATCCGGCGGTGGCTTGTGGAAGCGCCGTCGCTCAACGGATAAAAGGTACCCCGGGGATAACAGGCTGATCTTCCCCAAGAGTCCATATCGACGGGATGGTTTGGCACCTCGATGTCGGCTCGTCGCATCCTGGGGCTGGAGTAGGTCCCAAGGGTTGGGCTGTTCGCCCATTAAAGCGGTACGCGAGCTGGGTTTAGAACGTCGTGAGACAGTTCGGTCCCTATCCGCTGTGCGCGTAGGAGTGTTGAGAAGGGCTGTCCCTAGTACGAGAGGACCGGGACGGACGAACCTCTGGTGTGCCAGTTGTCCTGCCAAGGGCATGGCTGGTTGGCTACGTTCGGGAGGGATAACCGCTGAAAGCATCTAAGCGGGAAGCCTGCTTCGAGATGAGCACTCCCACCTCCTTGAGAGGGTAAGGCTCCCAGTAGACGACTGGGTTGATAGGCCGGATATGGAAGCCCTGTGAGGGGTGGAGTTGACCGGTACTAATAGGCCGAGGGCTTGTCCTCAG
>NZ_JBHXDN010000158.1:0-2597 GCF_042726075.1 Kitasatospora sp. NPDC127035
GTGGGGGTTCGAGCCCGCCCTGTGGCGGAGGCACTCCTGGGGAGGGCGAGGTGTGGCCGGGTGTTGTCCTGGCTACCGCAGCGTGTAGGGGGTTGCGGGTGGTGCGGTGGTGTTGACGGGGGTGGTGAGGATGGATCCTGCGAGGGCGGGGTTGGTGGTGAGGCCGTGTCGGGCGGTGGTGATGAGAAGGGTACCGGTGGGGGTGAGGCAGACGGAGGTGGGCTGTGGGGTGGGGAGGTGGATGCGGTCGGTGAGGGTGCCGTCGGGGTGGTAGCGGTGGATGGCGGAGCCGCCCCAGAGGGCGACCCAGAGGTGGTGGTCGTGGTCGACGGTCATGCCGTCGGGGGTGCCGGCGTGGCCGGTGCGGGTGAACTTCTCGCGGTGGGTGATGTTGCCGTGTGGGTCGAGGGTGCAGCGGTGGATGACGCGGGTGGCGCTGTCGGCGAGGTAGAGGGTGTGGCCGTCGGGGGTGAAGGCGGGGCCGTTGACGGTTGTGAGGCCGTCGAGGACGTGGTGGACGGTGCCGTCGTGGTCGGTGCGGTAGAGGTTGCCGGCGCCGGGGGTGTTGTCGTAGGGCATGCTGCCGGCCCAGAAGCGGCCGTGGGGGTCGCAGGCGCCGTCGTTCATGCGGGTGGGGACCCGTGTGTGGTCTTCGGGGCGGGCGAGCCAGTGGGTGGTTCCTTCGGGTGCGAGGAGGGCGATGCCGGTGCCGGCGGCGGCGATCCAGTGTCCGGGCTGGTGGGCGAGGGGGGCGACGGCACCGAGGGGGACGGGCAGGCGCAGGAGTTCGCGGGCGGGGGCGGGGGCGGGGTCGCGGGTTTCGAGGAGGCGGCCGGTGAGGATGTCGGTGAAGATCAGGCGGTCGTCGACCCAGCGGGCGCCTTCGGCGAGTTGATGGGTTCCGTGGGCGTGGACGGTGACGCGGGGGCCGGTGGGGTGTGTGGGAGGTACGGGTGGTGTGGGGTGCACGGGGGGTCCTGGGGGTCAGCGCAGGGTGGTTCCGGCGGGGGTGTCGAGGAGGGTGAGGTCGGTGCGGGTGGGCAGGCCTTCCCAGTCACCGCGTGTGGCGACGGCGAACGCGGCGGTGGCGGTGGCGCGGTTCAGGCGTTGTTCGACGGTAAGGCCGTCGAGTACTCCGGAGAGGTAGCCGGCGGTGAAGGCGTCGCCGGCGCCGATGACGTCGACGACGGGCACTGGTCGGGCCTTGGCGTGGTGTGTTCCGTCGGTGGTGGTGGCGTCGGCGCCGTCGCCGCCGCGGGTGATGACCACCTCGCGTGCGCCCTGGGTGAGGAGTGCCGTGACGGCGTGGTCCTCGTCGTGGGCGGGGTCGGGGGTGACGAGGTGGAGTTCGTCGGCGGAGGCGATGAGAATGTCGGCGAGGCGGGCCAGGGGCGGCAGGACCTCGCGGGCCTGGTGGTGGGTCCACAGGCGGGCGCGGAAGTTGACATCGAGGCTGACGGTGATGCCGAGGCGGCGGGCGCGGGCGGCGGCGGTGAGGACGGCCTGGGCGGCGGCGGGGCCCAGGGCGGGGGTGATGCCGGTGAGGTGGAGGATGCGGGTGGCGGGGTCGAGGGCGGTGAGGACGTCGTCGGGGTGGAGGGCGGATCCGGCGGAGCGGGTGCGGTGGTAGTGGACGGTGGCGAGGTCGCCGATGGCGTCCTCGCGCACGAGCAGGCCGGTGGGCCGGCCTTCGGTGTCGGTGTAGGTGTGGGTGGTGTCGACGTCTTCGGCGCGCAGGGTGCGCAGGACGAGCGCGCCGAACGGGTCGTCGCCGACCCGCCCGACCCAGCGGGCGCGGTGGCCGAGACGGGCCAGGCCGATCGCGACGTTGGCCTCCGCTCCGGCGACGGACAGTTCCATGGGCGGGGCGAGCCTGATCGGGCCGGTGGCGCGCAGTGCGGCCATCGCCTCCCCCACGGTCACCACCTCGGGCACGGACACGGGGAGGCCGGCAGGGGCGGGGCCGCTGGCGGTGCTGGTCATGCGGTCACCGTCCGGGTGAGGGCGGTGCGCCACTGTGCGACGCGGGCGCGCAGGGCCCTTTGGTCGCCGCCGTCGGCGGCGTCGCCGACCAGGGGCGAGCCCACTCCGACGGCCACCGCCCCGGCCGCGAGGTAGGCGAGGGCGGCGGTGGCGTCGATCCCGCCGACGGGCAGGAACGGCACGTCCGGGAACGGGGCGCGTAGCGCGTTCAGGTAGGCGGGGCCGCCGAACAGGGCGGGGAAGAGCTTGACGGCGAGGGCGCCGTGACCGGTGGCCGCCATGACCTCGCCGGGCGTCAGGGCCCCCATCAGCACCGGCGGTTCGCCGGGGCCCTGCGGCAGGCCGGGGACGAGGCCGGGGGTGACGAGGAAGGCGGCTCCCGCGTCCGCGGCCCGGGCGGCGTCCTCGGTACTCAGGACGGTCCCCGCACCCAGCAGCGCGTCGGGCCCGAGCTCACGGCGGGCCTGGTCGATCACCCACAGTGCGTCGGTGGTGGTCAGGGACACCTCAGAGGCGGTGATGCCCTCCTCGGCGAGGGTCAGCACGGTTCGCAGCGCGGCGTCACGGTCACGCCCCCGCACGATCGCGAGGGTGCGGCAGGGCAACTCGGTCAG
>NZ_JBHXDN010000159.1:0-2563 GCF_042726075.1 Kitasatospora sp. NPDC127035
TCAGTCGGGTAGCGGGGACGCATTGCTGCGTCCCCGCCCCCTCAGAACCGTGCAAGCAGCTGTTCACCGCACACGGCTCAAGCAAGCCCCAAGGGCTCGCGGTCAGGAGAAGGTGCTGGACTCGTCAGCTCGGCGACTCCGTTCCGCCGTTGACATTGGGTGTGGAGGAGACGGATTCGTTGATCGCCCGGCGTGCTTCCGCTCAGGAACGCGACGTACTGCTTGGAGATCGCCTTCCTGATGACGGCCCGCCATGTCTCCCATTCCTGGGGGCTTCTCGGCGGGTGATCGGCGTGCAGCAGGAGCCCTCCGCAGACCGGGCAGCGACCGTGCTGAGCCTGGAGCAGGCGCATGGTCATGCCGTCGACCGGCGGAGGTGGTCCCTTGCGACGTCGCTCGGCCCAGTACGACTCAAGCGCCGGATCATCCGGAGACGCCCTGCCCTTGACCAACTGGTGCCGGACAATCTTCGTCCAGGAGAACTTGAGCAGGTAGGCGCCGCTGTCGCGGTCGCCGAACACCCAGCGGTCCTTCCTGGCCTTGTTGAACCGGCCGAAGTACTTGCTGGAGATCCAGTGCTTCGGCTTGTTCGGGTGGCTGTGCTTGGCCCACTTGTAGGCGAGCGTCCACATGTAGCTGTCCAGCGCGCTGAAGATCTCGCTGGACACCACCGTCCGGTAGTAGGCCGACCAGCCCCGCACGATGGGGTTGATCTTCTTGAGCACAGCCTTGGCGTTGGCCCCTCGCAGGGCCAGCATCTCGGCGTGCAGCCGTTCCCGGATCCGTCGTTGTGCCGCTGTGCTCGGCTTGATCAGCAGTTTGCCGTGATACCGGCGGACGTTGAACCCCAGGAAGTCGAACCCGCTCACCGCGTGGACGATGCGTGTCTTGTCCTCGTGGAAGGCGAGCCCCCTGGGCGTCAGCCATGCGGCCAGCCGTTCCTTGACCTGTTCGGCCTGCTCACGGCTGGTGCACATCGCGACAAAATCGTCTGCGTACCGCACCAGCACGGGACTTCCGCTCTGTGCACTCCCGGCGTCTCGGCCGGCGGTGTAGTAGCGGACCCCTGCGGCTTCCTCTATCCCGTGCAGGGCCACGTTGAAGAGCAACGGGCTGATCACCCCGCCCTGCGGAGTCCCCTCCTCGGTCGGGGCGAACCGACCCTTGTCCACGACCCCGGCCTTCAGCCACTGCCGGACCAGTCCCCGGGCGGGGAAGGTGCCGAGCGTGGCCAGCAGCCGGTCGTGGTCGATACGGTCGAACGCCGCCGTCAGGTCCGCGTCGAGCACCCACACACGCTGCGGGTTCTTCCCGTTCAGCGTGGAGTAGATGGCCCCGATCGCGTCGTGACAGCCGCGGCCGGGCCGAAAGCCGTACGACTTCGGCTCGAACCGCGCTTCCCACTCGGGTTCCAGTGCGCCCAGTGCCACGGCTTGCAGGCACCGGTCGACGATCACGGGAATCCCGAGTCCGCGCTTCTTTGTGGTCCCCGGTTTGGGGATGAACACCCGCTTGACGGGCTTGGGAGTCCAGGGTCGGGCCTGGTGCTGGACCCAGTGGGCCAACGCGGCCTTGGACTGGGCAAGCAGCACCACCTGACCGTCGACTCCCGCCGTCGCGCGTCCCGCGTTGATCTCCGTGACCCGCCGCACGCTCAGGAGCGTGTTCGAACGGGACCGGAGCATCAGCTTCTGCAAATTGCGGACCTTCCTGAGGTCCCCCGCCTGCGATGCCGTGAAGATTCTCCGCCGCAAACGCCGTACGTCCTCCTCGGCCCGGCGCCAGTCGATCGACGCCCAGTCCAGGTCTTCGCCCTCGGGTCCGTTCACCGTCGCGGCGGCGGCCGGGACGGTCGAGACCGCTCCGTCCGTGTCCGTCATGGTGTCCAACTTGTCCCTCAGTTCCGTCGTCCTTGTCCAGTGAGTCCGCACAGGCTCACCCGGCCCACGTCAGCACCCTTTCGGGTCCAGGCAGCCGCCTGTATCCGGACGGTTATGCGGGGCGACCGGCGGAGAGACCGGTCATGCTGCCCCGGGTTCCCGTTTCCTTTCGGCTTCCGGCATTGGCTTCTTGGGCCATCCTGTTCCCGCTGGGGAGTTGAGCCTTCCTCACGGTCGGCCGACCGGGCCGCGACAGCCCGGACCCCAACGGGGTTTCCACGTTCCACACGAATGAGATACGACCGGGGTGGGTGCTCCCTTTACCCCGAGGCGGCGGTGTCCACCTGGCCGGAACGACCTCTACCGGCCAGCGCCTGCCGCTTCTCAGCAGCCAGCCATGCACCCCGCTGGTGCTTTCCATCGGCGGGGCTTGGGTTCACGAGGCATCATCGGGAGTTCACTTGCGTTCACCCGTCCGGTCTTCCCCTTGCCGGTAACCCCCGGATGGAACGGGAGTCCTTGGGCTTCCCCCTGAGCTTCGCACCACGCCGTTACCGGCATCGCACGCCAAGGGCGGGGACGGGTCATACGGACACGGACCCGTGACTGCACCTACGGCCCCACCATCAGCCGCCTCTCCATTCGGTCAGCCCACTCAAATTCGTGCAACTTCGTGTCGCACG
>NZ_JBHXDN010000160.1:0-2393 GCF_042726075.1 Kitasatospora sp. NPDC127035
GTGACGAACGTGTACGGGCCGACGGAGGTGACGGTGTGGGCGACGGCGGCGGAGCTGGCGGCCGACCACCGGGGCGTCCCCGCCATCGGCGTGCCCTTCCCGCAGGTCCGCGCACTGGTCCTCGACAGTGCCCTCCAGCCGGTGCCGACCGGTGTGCCCGGCGAGCTGTACCTCGCGGGTGAGCAGCTGGCCCGCGGCTACCTCGGGCGGCCCGGCCTCACCGCGGGCCGCTTCGTGGCGGACCCGTACGGCCCGGCCGGCGGGCGGATGTACCGCACCGGTGACCTGGTGCGGCGCCGTGCCGACGGGCAGCTGGACTTCCTGGGCCGGGTGGACGACCAGGTGAAGCTGCGCGGCTTCCGGATCGAACTCGGCGAGGTGGAGGCCGCGTTGGCCGCCCTGCCGGGCGTCGGCCGGGCCGTCGTCCTGGTCCGCGAGGACGTGCCCGGGCAACAGCAGCTGGTCGGCTACGTCACGGGCACCGGCGGTACGGACGCAACCGCGGACGGCACCGGCGCCGAGGCGGAGCCGCCCGCCCCCGAGGAGCTGCGCCGGGGTGTGGCGGCGGTGCTGCCCGAGTACATGGTCCCGTCGGTGGTCGTGGTGCTTGAGGTGCTGCCGCTGACGGCCAACGGCAAGACCGACCGCCGGGCACTGCCCGCCCCGGACCGGGCCGTCACGGCCGGTCGGCTGCCGGCCACCCCGGCCGAGGCCGTGATCTGCGGCATCCTCGCCGAGGTGCTCGGCCTGACCGCCGTGGGTGCGGACGACGACTTCTTCGCGCTCGGGGGCCACTCGCTGCTCGCCGCGCGCGCCGCCGGCCGGATCCGGCGGCGGTTGGGCGTCGACGCGGCCATCCGGGACGTCTTCGAGGCGCCCACCCCGGCCGCGCTCGCCGCCCGCCTGGCGGGCCGGACCGCCGTCGAGCGCCCCGCGCTGACGGCCGGACCGCGCCCCGAGCCGCTCCCGCTCTCCGCGGCGCAGCGCGGCCTCTGGTTCCAGTACCAGGTCGAGGGCCCGAGCGCGACCTACACCATCCCCTTCGTCGCCCGGATCGACGGGACCCCCGACGTGGCCGCGCTCGCGGCGGCGCTGGCCGACCTGACGGCCCGGCACGAGAGCCTGCGCACCGTCGTCGGCGAGCGGGACGGGGAGCCGTACCAGCGGGTGCTGACCCCGGCCGAGGCGGCCGAGGCCGTGCCGCTGACCGTCCGCGACGTCCCGGCCGACCAGGTCGACCGGGAGATCGCCGCCGCGCTCGCGCACCGTTTCGACCCGACCGCCGAACCGCCGCTGCGGGCCACCCTGCTGAGGGATCCCACCGGTGCCGCGACGCTCGTCGTCGCCCTGCACCACATCGCCGGCGACGAGGCCTCCCGGGGGCCGCTGATCGCCGACCTCCAGGCCGGCTACCTCGCGCGGCTGGCGGGCCGGGCCCCGGAGTTCGCCGAACTTCCGGTTCAGTACGCGGACTTCGCGCTCTGGCAGGCGAGTCTGGACCAGGCGGCGCCGTTGGCCCACTGGCGGCGGGCGCTGGCGGGGCTGCCGGAGGAGATCCCGCTGCCCGCCGACCGCCCCCGGCCGGCCGTTCCGAGCGGGCGGGGCGGCCTGGTCGCGCGGCGACTGCCCGGACCGCTGGCCACGGCCGTCCGCCGGCTGGCCCGGGAGAGCGGCACCAGTGTCTTCATGGTGGCGCACGCGGCGGTGGCGGCGTTGCTGCACCGGCTCGGCGGTGGTGACGACGTCCCGTTGGGCACGCCGGTCGCCGGGCGCGGCGGGGAGGCCGCGCTGGACGGGCTGGTGGGCTTCTTCGTCAACACGGTGGTGCTCCGCGCCGACCTGTCGGGCGGTCCGACCTTCGCCGAGCTGCTCGACCGGGTCCGGGCCGCGGACCTCGCCGCCCTCGACCACGCCGACGTGCCGTTCGGCCGGGTCGTCGAGGTCGTCAACCCGCCGCGCGCGCTCGGCCGCCACCCGCTCTTCCAGACCCTGGTGTCGCACAACACCGTCACCCTGGACACGTCGGTGATGTTCGGCCACCCGGCCCGGATGGAGCAGGTCGACCCGGGCACGGCCCGCTTCGACCTGGAGTTCACCTTCGCCGACACCGTGCACGGGGACGATCTCGACCTGCGCCTGTTCTACTCGGCCGACCTGTTCGACCGGCCGACCGCCGAGGCCCTGTCCGGCCGGCTGCTGCGGCTGCTGGAGCAGGCGGTGGCCGATCCCGCCGCGCGCGTCGACGACCTGGAGCTGCTGGATCCCGCCGAACTGGCCGGGCTGCTCGCCCCCGGCGAGGCGGTGGGTGTGGTTCCGGTGGTGGGTTCGGTGGTGGAGCGGTTCGAGGGGTGGGTGCGGGAGGCGCCGGGTGCGGTGGCGTTGGTGGTGGGTGA
>NZ_JBHXDN010000161.1:0-2365 GCF_042726075.1 Kitasatospora sp. NPDC127035
GACCGAAGGGGCCCGACCACCCGCTTCCAGCACCTGTGTCAACAACTGAACGACGGGACTCGAACCCGTCGCTCATGAAGATCACCAACAGCATCACTTCTGCGGTTCGGACCGGGGCCGGGTGCACCGGGGTGTCCGACCCGCCGAGGACGGCTGGTCAGCGGTCTGCCGGCGAGTGGTCCCGCGCGCGCTGCACAGTCCCACGCCTTCCGCCACGAGCTCCTCAAACGCGGGGTTCACGCCAACGCCTTCCCGATGGCCTGCTGGTTCGTCTCCGCCGTGGTCACCGACGACGACCTCACGGCCACCTGCGAAGCCGTCACACAGGCGTTCAAAACCCTGTGACTGCCCCGGCAAGCCCCGGCCGCCCACCCGCCGGGCGCCCCACCACCCGGCCGGGGTAGGCCCGCCACGCCCACTCCACGCCGTGTTCGGCGAGCTGTGCGAGTTGTCCCGACGTGAGCTTCGCTCGGCGGGCCTTTTGGTTGTTGAGCCAGGTGCCCAGGGCGAAGTGCGACACCACCACCTGCTCCTCGCCACCGGGGCCGGCCTCCACGGTCTCCACCGGCTCCTTGTGCGGGCGGGTCACCCGGGGGTGCTACGCCCGCCCCAACCACCCAGGCCCCGCTCCCGCCCTGGCTGTCCCCGCCCTGAACCGCAGGACCAGCGCACGATCTGGCCCTTCAGTAACGCCCACTACCGCTACCCCTGGGCTGCGGGTCCCGAGATCATGCAAGGCTGCCCACCCCCGCCCGCCCGGCGCAGGTAGCTGATTCCGAACCCGCGTGCAGGACGAGCCCTAACCAGCTCGGATGTTTCCCGCGTCTGTTCCACCGGCAACCACCACGCCCAGAACTCGCCCAGATCCGCCGTCAGAAGCCCCGGGAACGGCGAGCAGTTCTCGGTCCCCGGCAGCGTGGTCCACCCCGGCGAGACCCCACCGAAGCGCTCGCCCGCGAGCTCTTCGAGGAGCTCGGCCTGGACGACGCCGAGTTCCCCGAGCCGTCGCGGCTGCGCCACATCCAGGACCAACTCACCACCTGGCGAACCGCCCCGACCTGTTCCACCGGCTCCACCTGGTGCACACCGTGCGCGTCTCGCTGACCGTCCGTCGGAGCATCGCGGTGGCTGAGCTGTACGCCGAGGACGTCGCCGAGGTCGTCTGTGTCGACGTGCTGCGGGTGGCTGGCCTGCACCTGTACCCGGCCGTCGGCCCGGGCCTTGGCCACCCTCAACAACCCGACCGCTGACGGCACGGTGCTGCTGGCGTCGATGACGGACGATTCCTACATCTGGCGTTGACCAGCGACGTCTAACCCTCAGCTGTCGCTTCGGCCATCTCGTGGCGATACCGGCGGTACGTCTGGTGGGCGGTGACGTTGACGGAGCTGCCGGCCCTGTCAGAGAGTCGCCAGTGGCCTTCGCGCTGCGGTACGTGCTCCAGAGGGCTGCCGGACAGTTCGAGCTGGATGGAGTCCATGACGCTGTAGCCGTCGACGGACGACAGCTGCATGCTGATCGAGGTCGCAACCTCGGACGTGCGGTCGGCGGCCCACTGTCCGAGGTGGACGCCGACGGCCCACTCGAACAAGCCGCTCTCGCCGGGGCGGAGGGCGTGCTCGCGGCCGAGGTAGGAGTCGCCGGTGACGCCGACGACCGGCGGGCAGGGCAAGGTCCGCCCAGGGATGAGTGGGCTCTCGTCTTCGATGAACCGGCCCTCGCCGTTCAGCATGATCCGGGCGGTGCTCGTGCCCTCGTTGGTGACCACTGCGCGCAGGCGGAACCACATGAGGAACTGATCATGCTCCGGGAAGACCCAGTCGCTGCGGCCCGCCACCTCGACGGCGTGCAGGGCCATGCTGTCGAACATCCGCACACCGTTGCGATAGGGCATGGAGGGCCGGGTCCGGTCGATGAACGGAGGCCACGCCGGTTCCTCAGCCAGGACAACGATGCGAGGTGCGGCTGCGTCGATCCGCGCGCGGGCGGACTCCTTCACCGCGGCCTGGGCCGCGTCGGCCGCCCGGACGGCAGCATCGGTGGCCTCCCTGCCGAGTCGCACCTGCCTACCGAGCGCCTTCAACTGCCAGGCGCCGAAGCCGACCAGGACGAGTGTGGCGACAGCGGCAAGGGTCGTTCCGAGGTCAGCCCAGTTCTCAAGGGTCACTGCGCCACTGTGGCACGCAGCCTGATCACGGAGAAGACAATCGGATCGATCACTTCACCACAAGGCTCCGGACCGAGCGTACGACTGCTGCCGCTGGAGAGCCGCCTAGTACTGCAACGGTGCTTACCGTGACTGCTGTTGGGTTTGCTCGTTGGACTGTTCATGAGTGGGGACATATCTGAGGTCGATGCTCGTCGC
>NZ_JBHXDN010000162.1:0-2129 GCF_042726075.1 Kitasatospora sp. NPDC127035
CTCGGCAGACGCATCGGCTGGCAGAAGACGGGAGGCCAGGCGCGGCCGCACAACCTCCCCCTGGTGCTGCTCGGCGCGGGCCTGCTGTGGTTCGGCTGGTTCGGTTTCAACGGCGGCTCCGCGCTGACCTCCGGCAACACCGCCTCCGTCGCCGTGCTGAACACCTTCACCGCCACCTGCTCCGCGATGCTCGGCTGGCTCCTCGTCGAGAAGCTCCGCTACGGCCACCCCACCAGCCTCGGCGCCGCGTCCGGTGCGATCGCCGGCCTCGTCGCGATCACGCCGTCCTGCGGTGCGGTCTCCCCGCTCGGCGCCCTCGCGCTCGGCGCCATCGGCGGCGCGGTGTGCGCCCTTGCTGTCGGCCTGAAGTACAGGTTCGGCTACGACGACTCCCTCGATGTCGTGGGTATCCACCTCGTCGGAGGCATCACCGGCACCGTGCTGGTCGGCTTCCTGGCCACGGCGGACGCCCCCAACGCCGTCGACGGCCTGCTCTACGGCGGCGGCCTCTCACTCCTCGGCAAGCAGGCGATGGGGGCCCTGTCCGTACTGGCGTACTCCTTCTGTGTGACCTGGCTGATCGCCAAGGCGCTCGACAAGACGATGGGCCTGCGGGTCCGCCCAGAGGTGGAGCAGGAAGGTGTCGACGTCCACCTGCACGCGGAGAGCGCCTACGACCTCACCCACGCACCGAGCACGGCCCCGGCGGCCTGACAGCCTCCGCGGCGCCGGACGACCGCAGCTGACCCCACAGGTCACAGCAGCGGCCCGCCACGCCCGGGAAGGGAGCGGCGGGCCACCGGGCCGGACGGCTACGCCTGGAACTCGGCGCTCTTCACGCCGTAGACCGTGGCGTTCGCCGGCCCCTCGACCAGGTCGACGACCCTCTATGACCGTTGCCGCGCTCGTGGCCCACGGCTGGGAAGGGTTTGACGGGGCCGACGCCCTGCTCTACGCGGTGACCTTCGGTATCGTCACCGCAGTCCTTGTCGAGCGGATCGGGAACAAGCCCGTGGCGAACCTCGCCTATGTCCTGCCCGTCGGCTTCGGTGTCCTCGCCGGGTTGGTCGCCGGCGTCATCCGGTCCCGGCAAGCCGGGTTCACGTCACCACCACGGCGGGCCCGACGAACCCATGGGGAGTAGTCGCCCAGGGAGCTCACGGGCAAGTTCTCCAGTAAAAATCCGAGTGGGGTGGGGAGTGATACCCACCCCGCTCTCTTGGTATAGGAGAATCCTTGATGGTTGATCGAAGACTCTGCAATACGTCCCGCCACCTGGTCACCAAGATTGATGCATGGAAGGAGGGGCCTCGGTCGATATCGTTCTTTGCCATCCTTCGGGAGACGTTGTGGGGAATTCTCATCATGTCCGCACTGGCCACGGTCCTGGTGCTGACCGTGAGTCCGATGGTTGGCGCAAGTGTGTTTGGCGTATCGGCCGTTGGGCTGGTCGTGGCTTTCGTGTTCTTTAAGGCCGCCGGACATCTGGGGTCCTGCTCGGTGAAGAAGGCGGTGTTCGCCTGCTTCGGGTGGTGGGAGATGGTCTGGTGATCTGAGAGTTCCGCCTCGCTACCCCACGCCGCACGTGATGGCGGTGAAGGAGGGGTGCTCGCGTCAGTCCGTAGTGGCACAGGGCCCGACGCGACGGGGCCTCACGTCCGAATCCGGCACGCGAAACAGATCGGTGGGTTTAGTGGCAAAATACACGATCGAGATCGAGAATCAAATCGACCAAATTGTCGAGTTGACACTCGAACCTGAGGGCGGGGACTTCTGGATTGCTCCCGGTGAGTCGCTGACAGTGACTAGCGAGGTTCCGGCGAAGACGGAAGTACCGTTTGTCGCCCAGGTGACGCCGGATGGAATTTCGGTATGGTCAAGCTATGGTAATGGTTCAATTTATAGCAGTTCTGGAGAAGGGCTTGACTATGGCTACAATAGGCCGGAATAGGCATATTCGGAACTGAAGGTAAATCACTCTTCGAACCCTCCTTCGGCCCGACGCCGGTGGCCCTGGAAGAAAGTTTCTTAAGAACACCCCCACGGCGCTCGGACGCGCACGGCACCGCCCGCAGGTGCGGCCGGACGTACACACCGGCCGCACCGGACACGCGGAAGGGCGCCCCCCC
>NZ_JBHXDN010000163.1:0-1880 GCF_042726075.1 Kitasatospora sp. NPDC127035
GAGTGGTGTTGTCGCCTTTCGGCTGATTGTGCCCGTGCCTGTCTGCTGTCCTGGCCTGGAGATCGGGCGGATCAGAGGGGTGGACTGCGGTGGCGATGGGTTCATGGTCCGGGCGGGAGATCCCGCCGCTGACCGCACGGATGGCACGGGCGAGCAATCCTCGGGGCACAGCTGCGATGTGGGTGCGAGATCATCTGGACGGGCTGTTCACGGACGATGATTTCGCCGACTGGTATCCCACTGACGGACGTCGTGGCCTGTCACCGGCACGACTGGCGCTGGTGTCGGTGCTGCAGTACGCGCAGAACCTCACCGACCGTCAGGCCGCCGAGGCAGTCCGGTGTCGTCTGGACTGGAAATTACTGCCTGGGGATGGAGTTGGACGATCCGGGCTTCGATTTCTCGGTGCTCAGCGCGTTCCGTGACCGGATGGCCCAGGGCGATCGGGCCGACCGGTTGCTGACTGTAATGGTGGACCGGCTGGCGGAGGCGGGGCTGGTCAAACGACGCGGGCGGCAGCGGACCGACTCCACCCACGTCCTGGCGGCGGTGCGGCGCCTGGACCGCATCGAGCTGGTCGGCGAGACCCTGCGCGCGGCCCTGGAGGAACTGGCCGCATCGGACGAGGACTGGATATCCGCCCTGGTCACGGACGAGTGGGCCCGGCGTTACGGCCGGCCGGTCCGCTACGACCGGTTGCCCAAGGAGACGAACGAGCGCAAGCAGTACGCGCTCACGGTCGGTGAGGACGGCATGCGCCTGTTCCAGGCCCTCCTCGCCCCTGACGCTCCGGCCCGGCTGAGGTGGTTGCCCAAGGTCGAGGTGATGCGGCAGGTCTGGCTCCAGCAGTACTGGTACGACGAACACGGTGGTCTGTGCTGGCGCGGGCCCAAGCAGACCCGCGACCGGCTGAGCCGGCGCCACAGTCCTCGGCGATCGACGTCCGCGGAGGCCTCCGACGGGCGGCCCGACCCCGCCTGCGCCAGGGTGCCGTGGTCGTCGGTGGAGATCGTCTCTCCCCACGATCCGCAGGCCCGCTTCAGCCACAAGCCCGGCAAGGCTGAGTGGGTCGGCTACAAGGACCACCAGACCGAGACATGCGACACCGGCCTGCCGAATGTGATCGTGCACGTCGCCACCACGCCGGCACCCGAGCAGGACATCGACGCCCTGGAACGGATCCACCGCGACCTCGCCGCACGCGATCTGGCGCCGGCCGAGCATCTGGTCGACGGCGGATACACCAGCCCCGCCACCATCCACCGGGCCAGGACCGAGTACGGAATCGACCTGGTCGGCCCGGTCCGGCTCCCACCCCGCTCGCGGGCACTCCCGGGCTTCGACAAGGAAAAGTTCCATCCCAACTGGGAGGAAAGAACGCTTACTTGTCTCAATGGCGCCACCAGCCCGCCCTGGAAACCGACCCTCGCCGACGGACAGCCACGCCTGTCGGTTCTCTTCCCCCGCGCTGTCTGCCGGGCCTGCGACGACCGCCCGAAGTGCACCGGAAACGTCGATGGCAAAGGCCGCCACGTCCTGCTTCTGCCACAGCCTCTGCAGGAGATCCAAAACCGCGTCAGGAAAGAGCAGAAGACCAGGGCCTGGCAGGACCGATACGCCATGAGAGCCGGCTGCGAGGCCACCGTCTCGGAGACGGTGCACGCCCATGGCCTGCGAAATTGCCGTTATCGCGGCACCGCGAAGACTCACCTCCAGCACGTTCTCACCGCGGCCGGAACCAACATCATCCGCCTCAGCCAGCACCGCGACGATGGCGGATCAACCGACCGAAGGGGCCCGACCACCCGCTTCCAGCACCTGTGTCAACAACTGAACGACGGGACTCGAACCCGTCGCTCATGAAGATCACCAACAGCATC
>NZ_JBHXDN010000165.1:0-1828 GCF_042726075.1 Kitasatospora sp. NPDC127035
TCCCCTTGGTGGGGAGGGCGCCGTAGGCGCCGGTCTGGGATTTGGCGTAGGCGGTGCCGAAGACCTTGTCGATGCCCATGACCTCGCCGGTGGAGCGCATCTCCGGGCCGAGGACGGTGTCGACGCCGCGGCCGTGGACGTCACGGAACCGGCTCCAGGGCATCACCGCCTCCTTGACCGCGATCGGCGCGTCCGCGGGCAGCGTGCCCCCGTCGCCCTCCGCCGGGAGCAGCCCCTCGGCGCGTAGTTCGGCGACGGTGGCGCCCAGGGAGATGCGGGCGGCGGCCTTGGCGAGCGGGACGGCCGTGGCCTTGGAGGTGAACGGCACGGTGCGCGAGGCGCGGGGGTTGGCCTCCAGGACGTAGAGGATGTCGCCGGACAGGGCGAACTGGATGTTGATCAGTCCGCGGACGCCCACGCCGCGGGCGATCGCCTCGGTCGAGGTCCGCAGGCGCTTGATGTCGTGGCCGCCGAGGGTGATCGGGGGCAGCGCGCAGGCGGAGTCGCCGGAGTGGATGCCGGCTTCCTCGATGTGTTCCATGACGCCGCCGAGGTAGAGCTCGGTGCCGTCGTAGAGGGCGTCGACGTCGATCTCGACGGCGTCGTCGAGGAAGCGGTCGATGAGGACGGGGTGTTCGGAGACGAGACCGGCGTGGCGTTCCAGGTAGGAGGCGAGGGAGGTCTCGTCGTAGACGATCTCCATGCCGCGTCCGCCCAGCACGTAGGAGGGACGGGCCAGGACCGGGTAGCCGATCTCGTCGGCGATGGCCTTCGCGTCCTCGAAGGAGAACGCGGTGCCGTGCTTGGGGGCGGGCAGGCCCGCCTCGCGCAGGACCCGGCCGAAGGCGCCGCGCTCCTCCGCGAGGTCGATCGCCTCGGGCTGGGTGCCGGCGATGGGCACGCCGTTGTCCTTCAGGGCCTGGGCCAGGCCCAGCGGCGTCTGGCCGCCGAGCTGGACGATCACCCCGGCCAGCGGTCCGGCCTGCCGCTCGGCGTGGACGATCTCCAGGACGTCCTCCAGGGTGAGCGGCTCGAAGTAGAGCCGGTCGGAGGTGTCGTAGTCCGTGGAGACGGTCTCCGGGTTGCAGTTGACCATCACCGTCTCGTACCCGGCGTCCGACAGCGCGAAGGAGGCGTGCACGCAGGAGTAGTCGAACTCGATGCCCTGACCGATCCGGTTCGGCCCCGAACCCAGGATGATCACCGCGGGCTTCGTGCGCGGCGCCACCTCGCTCTCCTCGTCGTAGGAGGAGTAGAAGTACGGGGTGCGCGCCGCGAACTCCGCCGCGCAGGTGTCCACCGTCTTGAAGACCGGACGGATCCCCAGCGCGTGCCGCACCTCGCGCACCACGTCCGGGCGCAGCCCGCGGATCTCGCCGATCTGCTGGTCGGAGAAGCCGTGCCGCTTGGCGTGGCGCAGCAGGGCGGGGGTGAGTTCGGGGGCGTCGGCGAGTTCGCCGGCGATCTCGTCGAGGAGGAAGAGCTGGTCGACGAACCAGGGGTCGATCCTGGTGGAGTCGAAGACCTCGCCGGGGGTGGCGCCGGCGCGGATGGCGTCCATGACGGTGTTGATGCGTCCGTCGGTGGGGACGGCGGCCCGGGCGAGGAGTTCGGCCTTGTCGCCCAGGGGGCCGGCCCAGGTGAACTGGGAGCCCTTCTTCTCCAGGGAGCGCAGGGCCTTGTTGAGGGCCTCGGGGAAGTTGCGGCCCATGGCCATGGCCTCGCCGACGGACTTCATGGTGGTGGTGAGGGTGGCGTCGGCGCCGGGGAACTTCTCGAACGCGAAGCGCGGGACCTTGACGACGACGTAGTCGAGGGTCGGCTCGAA
>NZ_JBHXDN010000166.1:0-1776 GCF_042726075.1 Kitasatospora sp. NPDC127035
GCTCACCGACATCGCCCTGTTCCTGGGCGGCCGGGCCGGAGCCCGGATCTCCGGGCGTCTGGCCATGACCACGGGCCGGGACACCCTGCTCCGTCTCATCCGGGCGCTACCCCTCCCGCCGTCCGGCCTCGTCCCGCGTCTGGGGGTGGACGAGTTCGCTATCCGCCGCGGTCGCACCTACGCGACGGTCCTCGTGGACATGGACACCCACCGGCCGGTCGAGGTCCTCGCCGATCGTGCCGCGAACACCTTCGCCACCTGGCTGCGCGACCACCCCGAAGTGCGGACGATCTGCCGCGACCGCGCCGGGTCCTTCCGCGACGGTGCCCGCACGGGAGCACCGCAGGCCCAACAGGTCGCCGACGCCTGGCACCTGCTGCACAACCTCGCCGAGGCCGTTGAGCGCGTCGTCGGCCGCCATCGCGCTGACCTGCGCGAACCCCTCGACCTCGGAGAAGAGCGGGATGAGATGCCCCGTTCCAGAGCTGCCGGCTCGAACGAGCTGGACGTCCACGGCCGGCCGCGTCCCCTGGTCGCCCGCACGCGCGAGCGTCACCAGCAGATCCACGAACGCATCGAGCGCGGCGACAGCCTGCGGGCCATCGCCCGTGAGCTCCGCCTCAGTCGCGGCACCGTCCTGCGTTTCGCCCGAGCCGCCGACGTGGGAGCAACTCCTCGTCGCGGCGACCCACCGCCCCAGCGTGATCGACGACTACCGACGCTACCTGCACCACCGGTGGATGGAGGGCTGCACCGACGCCTCCGCACTCACCCGCGAGATCCAGCAACTGGGCTACCGCGGGGACGTCAACACTGTTCAGCGTCATCTGCGGCTCTACCGAACCGGAGCGATCCCGGCGGCGGCCCCACCACCCCACCTGACCGTCCGCCGCGGCACCGACTGGATCATGCACCGACCCGAGCGGCTCGACGACACCGAACGCAAGTGCCTCGACGAGCTGCGCGAACGCAGCCCGGCCCTGGCCACGACCACCGAGTACGCCCTGCGCCTGGCGACCATGGTCCGCGAACGCCGCAGCGAGCACCTGGCCTCGATGGCTGGCTCGCCGACGTCCGCCTCGACGGGCAACCAGAACTACGCAGCCTGGCCGGCGGCATCCGACGCGACCACGCCGCCGTTCTCGCGGCCCTGAACACCACACTTACCTCGGGAGCAGTAGAGGGCAACGGGACCAGGATCAAGCTGCTGTCGAGTAGCCGGGGGCATCACAGCCCCCGGCCCTCACAGAACCGTACGTAACGATCTCTCGTTATAGGCTCTTGCTGCCCTGGTCACCAGACGACGGGGACTGTTGGTACCCAAGCCCAGTGGGCGAAGAACCGAGGCCGCTGGGTAACGGTCCTGTTCCACGCTTCCTGCGCCTTCTTTCGTCCCCGCAGTCGCTTGTATTTCTTGCGGATCCAGCGCATCAGGTAGGAATTGATGCGCCCCAGGAGGGGATAAAGCGCCGACCGGTAGAAGGCGCCGTAGTATTGCATCCAACCTCGCACAACTGGATTGATCAGCCGGGCAAGGTCCGCTTCGGAAACCTCAGTGTGCAGGTGCAGTCTCCAGGATCGCACCCGATTACTGATCTTGTTCAGGGCATCTTTGCTGACCGCTGGATTGAAACCGGTGAACATCTTCCCAGTCTTCAGTCGCACCTGACGGGCCCGGAATGTGAACCCCAAGAACGTGAACTCGGTGTGCTCGTAGGAGCCGCGCCGGTTGCTGTCCTTGCAGTACACGATCCTGGTTTTGTCCGGGTGCAGTTC
>NZ_JBHXDN010000167.1:0-1748 GCF_042726075.1 Kitasatospora sp. NPDC127035
GGCAGAACGTCGCCCAAGGCGCCCTCCTCGTCGCCGCCGTCGTCATCCAGCAACGCCGCAACGGCGAACGCCCCGTCGGACTCCCCACCTGACAGCGACGATGCTCACGAGCGTTTCCCGGCAGGGATGAGCTCGCCGCCCGACTGACGGTGGGTCCTCCCGGGATCTGTCGACTCCGCCGGGGGAGGTTCGTGGGCATCCACTTCGGCCCGGTGTCACCTGGTGGTCCGGGCCGGGGGCGGTCGGGTGAAAACCGGCCCGGCCCGGGCATGCCGCCCGGGGTGGTGGGCCGTCGGGTTGTACCATCGCCGAGGTGAAGGCATGGGCACAGCTTCACGCCCGGTCCGGCCGAATTCGACACTCCGGTCGGGCCGGGGAAAATCTCCGGGAGCCGAATCCGCTCGCTCCTGTGCGAGCACTACCCGGCCGCCCGGGAAACCTCCCGGAGCAAGGTGGTCTCGCCGGCGGGGATGCGCGGTACGCGCCGTCGGCCCGGGCAGCGATGGCCACTTCCGTCCGGCCGCGGGCCGCACCCACATGCGCGGGGCGTCTGCGCGGGATCGACGTCGATGCCGCCTCCGCGAGGTTACGGGCTGAGCACGCCCGCCACCCGAAAACGCGGCAGTAGTTGTTGTCGCTGTGACTGTAGACCTGCGGAAGGATTCCGCCGGGCGGGACCAGCTTGAGCGTCAGATCCATAGGACAGAAGTTCCCGTTGGGAACATCGAAGTGCGCCCCTGAGTTCCGGGTCGATGCCGTCGCGCTGTACCACGCGAGCCCGAGACGTACGAATGCCTCGATGGCCAAGGACCTGGGCATTACCACGAGACGCTGCGGGTCTGGGTGCGTTAGGCCGAGCAGGCCGCCGTGCCCAGGACCGCCGAGACCACCGCGCTGGCCAGGGAGAAGCAGCAGTTCAAGGCCCGGGTCAGGGAACTCGGGCTTGAGCGGGAGATCCTGCACCGGGCGGCCAGGATTTCGCGGGCGGCGCCGGCCACCAGTTCTCGCAGTCCGGCGGGCACATTGGGCGCGTCTCGCCAAACGCTCGCGATCGCGAGAAGCGCCTCCCACTCGACCTCGGCAGCGGTACCGGGCTGACCAGCGTCGAGTTCGGCGAACAGCCGCTTGCAGAGGACGTTGGTTACGTCATACAGGGCGCCCGCGAGTCGGGCCGCATCGGCCACAGCCGAGTCCACAGCAGGAGGCGCCTCACCGGGAAGCCGAATAACAACCGGAGCTACTGAGCATTTCGGGTTGTCGTCGGGTAGTGACGGTTCGTGATCCCTGCGGTATGCCGTTGGCGTGAGGTATCCGGAGGGTGGGGGCCTGACCGCTGAGCGTCGGGCGTTTCGTGAGGGGATCCGGTTCCAGGCCGGGATGCGGTTCGCGGTGGGTGAGAAGACCACGGTGATCGCAAAGGATCTGCGGGTGAGCGTGCGGTCGGTGGAACGCTGGCGTCGTGCCTGGCGTGAGGGCGGGATGGAGGCACTGCGTTCAGCTGGGCCGGCCAACTCCCCGACTGTCACCGACGCCCAGTTCGCCGTGCTCGAGGAGGAACTCGGCAAGGGGCCGACCGCGCATGGTTTCGCGGATGAGCGGTGGACGCTGGCCCGGGTGCGGAGCGTGATTCAGCGCCGGCTGCAGCTCAGTCTTTCGGTCCCGACGGTGTGGCGGTTGCTGAAGCGGCACGGCTGGTCCTGGCAGGCCCCGGCCCGCAGGGCCCTCGAGCGTGACGAGCATGCGGTGGA
>NZ_JBHXDN010000168.1:0-1715 GCF_042726075.1 Kitasatospora sp. NPDC127035
GTTAAGCAGACAGATGACATCAAAACCGGGGTCTTTGGCTAGCTCCGGGATGAGCCTGGCGGGTGTCCGCTTATTGGCCAGGTGGTGTCCGGCATGTAGACGACGTGAGCCCGGTCTGCCGCTTTCGCATGGAACAGGAGAAGGCGTTCCCCGATACTGCCATTCCCAACAAGGGAGGGCGAGAGGGAGTGTCCCAAGCGGCAGACACCGTAAGGGATCGAGTACCGATGCGGGGTGCGCTGGCGGACCGGCTCGTAGTAGTGATGAAGCTCCTGTAATGGGAGTTGAGCGAAGGAGCCGGGCCATTCGTGACGTTGTTTATCTGGACAACCGGGTCTTCCCGGGAGGAACTGCATGGACGCGTTGAAGTCATCAGGTAAGCCGTTTGATATTTCGAAGCGGGAAGTATGGGAGGCATACGAGGGAGTAAGGGCAAACAGAGGCGCGCCCGGTGTGGACAGTCAGTCCATCGAGGACTTCGAGAAGGATCTGAAGGGCAACCTTTATAAGATCTGGAACAGGATGTCGTCAGGGACGTACTTCCCTCCGCCGGTGCGTGCGGTCGAGATCCCCAAGACGTCGCCGGGAGGCGGTGTGAGGATCTTGGGTGTGCCCACGGTGGCCGACAGAATTGCCCAGACCGTAGTGGCCAGGCATCTCATGGAACGGGTTGATCCCGTATTTCATGAAGACTCCTACGGTTACCGGCCGGGGCGGTCGGCATTGGATGCGGTGGAGCGCTGCCGTGAGCGTTGTTGGAAGAGGGACTGGGTCATCGATCTCGATGTCCAGAAGTTCTTCGACAGCGTCCGGTGGGATCTCATCGTCAAAGCCGTGGAAGCGCACACCGATGCCAGTTGGGTGGTTCTGTATGTGAAGCGGTGGCTCCAAGCGCCGCTGCAACTGCCTGATGGCACCTTGCAGGTACGAGACCGGGGAACCCCACAGGGTTCAGCGGTCTCACCCGTGCTGGCGAACCTGTTCATGCACTATGCGTTCGATACATGGCTGGCGCGGAAGTGGCCGGGCATCACCTTCGAGCGCTATGCGGACGATGCAGTCGTGCACTGCGTGTCGGAGCGTCAGGCCCGCGAAGTGCTGGCCGCGCTGATGGACAGGATGGAGGAGGTCGGGCTGCGACTGCATCCCGACAAGACCAAGATCGTGTATTGCCGAGACGGGAAACGCCAACGGCCTTTCAGGCAGACGGAGTTCACCTTCCTCGGGTACACGTTTCGCGCACGCGAGAGCCGGAACAAGCACGGGCGGCGGTCCACGTCGTTCGAGCCGGCGATCAGCAAGGAAGCTCTGAAGAGGATCAGTGCGGAAGTCAGAAGTTGGCGGCTCCACACTCGGTCCGACCTCTCCTTCGTAGAACTCGCGCGACGGATCAATCCGATCGTGCGGGGCTGGATGCAGTACTTCGGTCGGTTCTACCGGTCGGCGCTGACACCCCTCTTGATGCGCATCAATGCCTACTTGGTGCGCTGGATCCGCCAGAAGTACAAGAAGCTCGCGGCGCTACGGAAAGCACTCCGGAAAATGTGGGAGATCGCCGAACGGTATCCCCGCATGTTCGCGCAATGGAAATGGACTACCATCGCGTCCTCGTCTTGGTGATCAGAATGGCAAGAGCCGTGTAAAGGGAGACCTTTAAGCACGGTTCTGTGAGAGCCGGGGGGTGAGATTCCCCCCGGCTACTCGGCAGACCGTCG
>NZ_JBHXDN010000169.1:0-1554 GCF_042726075.1 Kitasatospora sp. NPDC127035
CGAACACGTCGCCCAGGAACTCAACGGCCGCCCACGCAAGACGCTCGGCTGGAATACCCCAGCCGAGCGTCTACGTGATCTACTCACCACCTAAATCACGTGGTGTTGCGGCGACCCCCAGAACCCGAGCTGATCACCGGGCCCCTTCGTGTTCGCGCTCGACGTCCGGAAGGCCGCAGCCACCGTCCAACGGCTGAGCCGGCTCGGCTGCCGCCTGATCGGACTTCCGTCCAGGTGGTGGACGCAGATCGACCTCCCGGTCGAGAACCAGGTGTCGACCGTCCAGCCCCAGGCGGCACAGAGCGTCACCGCGCGCCCTGCTCGCCGAAACCGCGCGGGCCGCTCCCCGACAGAAGCCGGGTCAGGGCCAGGTTGGCCACCACGCGGAGGTCCGAGGTTCGGGCCCGTTCCGTCGCCCGAGGTTGACGCCGCCCGTCTTGGCGCCCAGCGACCAGCCCCCGGTCGTGGGCGCGGTCGGCGAGCCCGACCCGGTCCAGGCAGGCCATCGCCTCCTCACGCAGTTCCCGCGGGAACAGGCGGGGGTGGAGCGAGTGCCGCAGCGGCAGCCGCCCCAGGGCCTCGGTGCAGACGTTGTCGAGGACGGAGCGCCGGGGGACGAGGTGGGTCTGTTGGAAGACCATGGCGAGGGCGACCGGGGCGCCCGCCCCCGCCGTCGACGGTCACGGCGCCTTCCGCCACCGGTTCCAGCCCGGCGGCCGCGCGCAGCAGGGTGGACTTCCTGCAGCCGTTGGCGCCGAGCACGGCGAGGAACTCGCCGCGGGGGCCAGTGACGTCCACCCCGCGCAGGACCTCCCGCGGGCCGTACCGCACCGTGATGTCGGAGAGCACCGGCATCAGAGGTCCTTGTCGGTCAGGTTGAGGGTGGCCGCCAGGTCGAACAGCGGCTGGTAGGTGGACGTGTCGACGGCGACCAGGGGCGCTGCGGGCTTGACGGCGAGCAGGGCGCCGATCCGCCCGACCTTGTCGCTGGGCAGGTTCAGGAGAGCGTCGGCGACGGCCTTCTTGAATTCGGGGTCGAGGTTGCCGCGGACGGTGATGGGGTCGTTGGGGATGGGGTCGGAGGCCCAGATCTTGCGGGATTTCGCCGGGTCGAAGGTCTTGGACTGGGTGGCGCTGGCGAGCTGCTGGGACGAACGCAAGTACACCCGGATCTTCGTTGCCTGCGGCGCACCGCTGCTCCTCGCGGGTGTCGGCGCTGTACTTCCTCGCCTGCGTGACAATCGACGACAGGCGCAGGGGCCCGCCGAAGCCCCGACTACGGGCTGGACGCCGATGAGGCGTCGGACGTCGACCTCTCGGTGCAGCCGGCCGGGTGAGCGCTGGCGGCCGAGCAGCTCGACCGTCTCAGCACCAGCCGCTCGACCCTCACCTCGATGCCAGGCAGCAGAAGGTCCGCAATCTCAACCCCACCCGGCGACTACTACGGGGCCTCCTTCGCCCTAGTACTGCAACGGTGCTTACCGAGACGAGGCTTCAGCTCTTGGGCTGTGGCCTCGTCTGTTGTAGTGGCTGGTCCGGGCCTGATGCTGGCGT
>NZ_JBHXDN010000170.1:0-1539 GCF_042726075.1 Kitasatospora sp. NPDC127035
CAACCTCACCAAGCGCATAACGGACGAGACCACACCAACCTGGCGAGGAACCTACTAGGACATAAAGGGCAAACTACTCTCACCAAATGCCCCCTTACACGAGGTCGCTGACACGCCCTTTGACGGTCTTGCCCACGTTGTAGCGGGTGGCGGGGCGGCCGTTCTTCGAGCCGAGGGGGCGTCCGGGATCGGCACCGCGAGGTTGGGGAACACGGGCGGGGCAGAGCGGGTGCGGGCGGATGTTCCTGAACCCCCGGCGGACCCGGGCCGGGGTGAGCCTGTTCGGCTCGGCCGGCTTCTCCCAGGGCCGGCGGAGGTCGGCGGCGAGAGGGCGGGCGAGGCGGAGCTGGGTGTGGGCGGCGGCCAGGAGCCAGGTCCAGCGGTCCGCCGCTTCGGCAGTGCGGATCTTGGGTGCGGTCCAGCCCAGTGTCTGCTTGCCGAACCGAAAAGTGTGCTCAAGGTCGGATCTGCGTAGGAACACCTGCCACCACAGATCCACGTCCGCCGGGGCGGCGCCGGTTTTCGAGGACCACAGCCACACCGGTGGGGCTTCCCGCCCCTTCGGCAGGTGCTCGACCTTCAGGCGGACCAGGCTGCCCTCGACGACGGGGAGTTCACCCTCGTGCTCCAGCCAGGCCGCCCGGTGGGTCAGCCTCGGGTGGACCCGGTCCCACGCCTGGGCCCGAGCCTTGCCGTAATTCGCTGTGTCAGTGGCCGTGGTGATCGCGGGTTCGGGCCAGGTCCCGGGCTCAGCGAAACGGAACTCCGGCCCGTGCTTCAAAGGCCTGCCGCCTTGGGGATAGGCAAGGGCGTACTCCTTGAGCGAGGGCTTCGGCAGTCGCATCACCCTGTCGCTGCGGATCCGGCCGACCAGCGTGACCGGCAGGTCCCGCAGGACCCAGGCCAGCCGGGTGACGTCATAGCCGGCGTCCATCACGACCGCGATGTCCGGGTCCCCGGGCTGCCTCTTCCCGGCCGCGACAAGCCGCTCGGCCCCACCCCTCACCTGGGCGGTGGACCGCGGTCGCGTCGTCCCCGGACCCGAGCCGGACCACGTCCAGGATCGACGTCCATGACGTGGCGCCAGGCTCCAGGACGGCGACGAAGGAGTACGGCCACCCAGGATGACCTGCGACGCGGACTTCGCCCGGCCGTAGACGTGGCAGAACAGCCGCTCCGCCGAACACGGGGCATCCGAACGCAGCCAGGGCGACACGTCGACCGCCAGCACCAGACGCCGTCCCTCGAACTGGGGCATCGACAGCCCGGCCAGCACCGTCCGTAACCTGTCGACGTCGATCCCGCGATTGAGGGCCCCGTACAGCGCGCCGTGCCCACGCCGGTGCTCAGGCAGCAGTGTCAGGTCCACCGGGGACTTCACCGCACCGTCCGCACACAACATCGCGTCGGTGAGTTCGAACAACTCGTCACGCCGGGCGGTCACACACTCGTAGAACTGTCCCCGGAAGCGTGACGCTTCCGCGAACGCCTCCCGCCGGACAGCATCAGGCAGCAGACTCACCTTCACGGCCTTCGTCG
>NZ_JBHXDN010000171.1:0-1475 GCF_042726075.1 Kitasatospora sp. NPDC127035
CGACGACCAGATCTGCACCAACGGCCCCGACCCCTCCGCCTGCGCCAAGGACAACCTCGTCCCCCGCATCGGCTTCTCCGGCACCCAGATGGGCGACGAGGTCGGCAAGCGCGCCGCCGAGGAATTCAAGAAGGCCGCCTGGAACCCCGCCGAAACCCGCACCATCTCCGCCTGGAAGCAGGACGTCACCGTCTGCGGCGACCGCGTCAAGGCCGCCAAGGAAGCCTTCGCCACCACCGCCCCCGGCGTCCAGAACATCGACGTCGCCACCGACAACACCCCCACCGGCGCCCAGGACAAGATCGCCGCCACCGTCACCGCCAACCCCGGCGTCAAGAACTGGGTCCTCTGGGGCTGCAACGACGAGAACGTCCAAGGCGGCGTCACCGCCCTGGAGAACGCCGGCATCGGCCCCGACCGCGTCATCGGCGTCGGCCTCGGCGCCTACCTCGCCTGCAAGAACTGGGGCTCCGGCAAGCCCTCCGGCATGAAGGCCGCACTCTTCATCAACGGCAAGGACGTCGGCGCACTCGCCGTCCAGACCATGTACGACAAGCTCAAGAACAGCAAGGACTTCCCCAAGGAAGCCTTCGCCCCCACCACCATGGTCGACACCACCACCTGGAAGACCGCCGGCGTCACCTGCACCTGACACCCCCCGGGAACGGCCGTCCGCGCCCCGGCCCCTTTGCCGCCGGGGCCGGAGGTGGCATCCCCCTTCCGTCGAACCGGCCCGTTGACACGGCACCGCCCCCGACGCGGTGCCTCCCGTTCGCCGGGCCCTCCGACCCTCCCGCCCGACCGAAGGCGACCATGATGAGCGAAGCTCACGTCACGAGTCCGAATCCCTACCCGCCCTCCGTTCCGCCGCCTGCGGGGACCGCCGGTGTGCACCAGGTCACCAAGCGGTTCGGCGCGGTACGGGCCCTGGGCGGAGTCACCCTCGACTTCCCCGCCGGCCAGATCACCGCCCTCATGGGCGAGAACGGCGCCGGCAAATCCACCCTCCTCAAAATCCTCACCGGCGACCACCAGCCGACGGAGGGTCATGTCGTCATCGACGGCCACCGCATCGACCTCGCCTCACCCGCCCAGGCCCGCACCGCCGGAATCCGCATCATCCCCCAGGAACCGGAGATCATCCCCCACGTCTCCGTCGCCGAAAACGTCTACGCCGGCGCCCTCCCCCGCAAAACCGGCCGACGCCTCGACCGCACCGAACTACACCGCCGCATCACGGCCGACCTGAAACGCCTCGGCTTCGACAAAGTCCTCGACCCCGACCTCCTCGGCTCCCAACTCACCCCCGCCCAACGCCAACTGGTGGAGATCCTGCGCGCACTCACCGGTGACGCGAAGGTGATCGCGTTCGACGAACCCACCTCCTCGCTGTCCGAACACGAAGTCGACGCCCTCTTCACCCTCATCCGCCGCCTACGCGACCAAGGCGTAGCCGTCGTCTACGTCTCGCACCG
>NZ_JBHXDN010000172.1:0-1462 GCF_042726075.1 Kitasatospora sp. NPDC127035
GGTGCCCCTATGGTCTTCGTCAACCGGTAGCGGCGGTCGGTGGCTGGTAGAGGGTGCCGTCTCGGAGCATGGCGAAGAGGACGTCGATGCGGCGTCGGGCGAGTGCGACGAGGGCAGCGACGTGGTGCTTGCCCTCGCGTCGTTTCCGGTCGTAGTAGGCCCGTGACTCGGGTTGGGACAGGGATGCGAACGCGGCGAGGTAGAAGGCTCGTTTGAGCTGTTTGTTGCCCCGACGGGAGGGGTGTTCGCCGCGGATCGAGGAGCCGGAGGCGCGGGTGACGGGCGCCAGACCCGCGTATGCCGCGAGGTGGCCGGCGGTCGGGAAGGCGCTTGCGTCGCCGACGTCGACGAGGATCCGGGCGGCGGTCCTGATCCCGATGCCGGGCATCGAGATCAGGACCGGGGAAAGAGGGTGGGCCTCCAGCAGTTCCTCGATCCTCGCGGCGAGGAGTTTGCGCTGGTCGAGGACCGCCGTGAGTGAGGTGGCGAGGCTGGGGACGATCAGTGCGGCGGCCTGGGTGCCGGGGACGACGACGGTCTGCTCGTCGAGGGCGGTGAAGATGTCCTCGACGAGCCGCTCGGCCATCCGCGGGGCCTTGGGCAGCAGCAGCGCGACCAGTCGACGCCGGCCGGCCTTCCTCAACTGGGCCGGGGAGCCGTGGCGTTCGAGCAGGGCGAGGACCGCGGGGTGGTCGAGTCGTGGGCCCAGGACGCGTTCGAGGGACGGGTGGATCTGGGTGAGCAGGCCGCGCAAGCGGTTTTTGATCCTGGTCGATTCGCCCGCGAGGTCGTCGTCGAATCCGGCGATCATCTCCAGCTCGGCGACGGTCTCGTCGCTCGGCACCAGGTCGCGCAGGGTGTGTGGCATGGTGCGGGCGGCGTCCGCGATGACGTGCGCGTCGCGGGCATCGGTCTTCGCCTCGCCGGGATAGAGGTCGGCGATGCGGCGCATGGTCAGGCCGGGCAGGTAGGCGATGCGGCAGCCGCTGGCGCGGGCGACGGCCAGCGGCAGGGCGCCGACGGTGGCCGGCTGGTCAACCACCACGAGTACGGTCCCGTGCTTGGCCTGCAGTTTCGTGAACAGCTCACGGAGCCTGGGCTCGTTGTTGGGCAGTGCCTTGTCAAAGACCTTCTTGCCGGCCGGGGTGAGCGCGGTCGCGTGATGCTCGCCCTTGCCGACGTCCAGGCCGAGATAGAGATCTATGCCGTCGGTGCTGGTCAACTGCCCCTCCCCAGGACTCGTCCTCCCGGCCCTGCGGCATCGGCGTGCCGGCATCCACGTTACGGAGAGCCTGCCTTACCCGGGCATGGGTTCGGCGCTCAAGCCCCTCATCAGCGGTCTGCCAACGCCTCCCGAGCCCGGTGACACCACCTTTTCGATCATGATCGACAAGGGGACCAAGTCATGCCGGGCCGGGAGGCCGGGAACCCCGTTGCGGGGCCACGAAAACGGTAACGGGGA
>NZ_JBHXDN010000173.1:0-1450 GCF_042726075.1 Kitasatospora sp. NPDC127035
ACTAGTAGGGCTTGGTCAGGTTCGTATCGGTGTGGGTATGTCGCGGTGGCAGGTGGGGCAGGCGCCGGCCCAGGTGGCGAGGAGTGACTGCAGCTCGCGGACGACCTGATAGAGGCTCAGGCCGGTGCCGTTTCTTTTGGGGCCCGGGTCAGCCTCCGCAGGGTGCAGAAGGCGTGGGCGAGGGATACGAGGGTGACGTGGTGGTGCCAGCCGTTGAAGGTACGGCCCTCGAAGTGGGCAAGCCCGAGGGCCTGCTTCATCTCCCGGTAGTCGTGCTCGATGCGCCAGCGGAGCTTGGCCAGGCGGACCAGGGTGGTCAGCGAGGTGTCGCCGGGCAGGTCGGAGAGCCAGAACTGCACCGGCTCGGCCTCCTTGGCCGGCCACTCGGCCAGCAGCCAGCACTCGGCCAGCTCGGCGCCTTCGGTGGCCTCGCGGATCTCCCGTCCGGAGGGGCGGATCCGCAGCGCCACGAACCGCGAGTACATGCGCTTCAACCCGCTGCGGCCCCGGCCGGGGCGTGAACCCTCCCGCCAGGACACCGGCCTGGCCGCACCGAGCCCCGCCTCGATGACCAGAGCCTTCACGCTGCGGGCCGCATCCGGATATCTGGCGGCCGGGCGCCGTCCGATGCCGTTGTAGGGCGGGGTGACCGGGCGGGCGGCGGCCGGATGGGCGGCGGGCCGGCTGGAGATGCCCACGACGTAGCGCAGGCCGCGCTGGTTCAGACCCAGACGGAAGGCGATCGTGTCGCCGTAGCCGGCGTCGGCCAGGACCAGGGGCACCTCGACGCCCCAGGACCGGGTCTCGTCGATCATGTCCAGGGCGAGCTGCCACTTCTCCACGTGCCCCAAGTCGGCCGGGACACCACAGCGTTCACGCCGGGCCACCTTGTCCGGGTCGGCCTGCGGCGCGGCGGGGTCCCAGGCCATGGGCAGGAACAGCCGCCAGTTCACGGGCGTCGAGGCATGGTCCCGGGCCAGGTGAACCGAGACCCCCACCTGACAGTTGGTCACCTTGCCCGCGGTGCCGGTGTACTGCCGCGACACACACGCCGAGGCGTCGCCGTCCTTCAGGAAGCCGGTGTCGTCAACGATCAAGGCACTCGGCTTGATGGCCTCGTGCATCCGCCAGGCCAACCGGGCCCGCACATGGGCCGGATCCCACGGGCTGGAGGTCACGAAGTGCGCCAGCGCCTGCCGGTTGCCGTCCTCGCCCAGCCGAGCCGCCATCGGCTCCACCGACTTGCGCCGCCCGTCCAGCAGCAGCCCCCGCACATACGCCTGCCCCCAGCGGTGCTGATCCGCGCGCGTGAGCGCCTCGAACATCTCCGCCGTGAACATCTCCAGGTCCTCCCGGACCTCGGCCATCTCCTCAGGTGTCACACACCATCAACGCGCTTGCTGACACAGAGACACGCCACCATCGCGCACACCTGACCAAGCCCTACTAG
>NZ_JBHXDN010000174.1:0-1401 GCF_042726075.1 Kitasatospora sp. NPDC127035
CCTTCGTCGTGGTCACGTGCACCTTGGTCGGAGCACAGGATCAGACGAAGGCCGCCCTCATGTCCGGCGAATCCCCATGTGAGGGACACCGTTCGGGGCGTCGTTCGAGGCCGGAGGAAAAAGAACAAGGTAGGCCGCGAAGCACCCTCAACGAGACCCCTCCACCACCTCAGGGCCACAGCCGCTTCGACTCATTCGGAGTGGCGGGCCGCGGGCCTGGTCCCCAGACGCTCTTCCCAAGAGGAAAGGTCCTGCCCGTCCATGGCATAGGCAATGAAGAGAGCGCGAAACGCCGCCTGCGCCGCCTCGACGTCGTCAGGTCGAGGGTCGACGAGGTGGTACAGGTTGAACCCCTCAGCCAAGGCCGCGAAGGCGCGGGCACCGGCCTCCGGCCTCCTGGCTCCCGCGGCGCGAAGGGCGACCTCCGCGACATGCTCCATCTTCCGGACGATACTGTCGAGCGCTTCGGACTGGTTCGGGTTCCGCACCGCATGAAGGAGCACCTCGTAGCGGGCCAGTTCCAGGGCCTGGGCATACCTGGTCAGGAGCTGTGAGAACTCGGCAGCGACAGTTGCCGGGCTGGCGCCGCCGTCCCCGAACCGCTGGCCGAGGGCATCCAGGTGCGCGTCGAGGTTCTCAGCGATGAGCTGCACCACCTCGACCGCAAGGTTCTCGATCGTGCCGAAGAAATAGGAGACGGACGTGAAGGGGCAGCCCGCGCGTTCGGTGACGGCCCGGTGGGTGAGGCCCGCGACCCCGTGCTCCGCCAGGACCTCCAGGGCGGCCTTGAGGATCTCTTCACGGCGGCGCGCGCCCTTGGCGTATCGCTTGTCAGGGTTGGGCATGCCTTCAGCCTATCAATATTGTAGACATCTTCCATATTGACACCCGACGGTTGACACGCATACCGACAGATACGTGTATCAGCACTCACCGGCAGCCTCCCCCAACCGCCGCTCACGGCGGCTGCGGCCCGCCGCCAGTGGGGATACGCCCCGGATCCCCCGTGCTCCGTAGACTTCGAGGTACGCCTCCAGGACGACGGGGCGTTCACCGAGTGCCGCCGGCCTGAGCAGGGTCGCCTCGCCGCTTCAAACCGTGCATGCAGTTCTCCCGCACACGGCTTTCCGACACCGTTCACCGACTGGCATGCACCGCCTCCCTGCGTACGTTTCCGGTCAGGCGGTAGACCCCGAGCCGACTGATCCACCCATAGGTGTAGCGGGTGGTCCAGTTCCGGCCTGCGCGGCCATGTTTTCCGCTGGCGAAGATCGCCAGCCGGCTGAGGGGCGTGTCAGCGACCTCATGTAAGGGGGCATTTGGTGAGAGTAGTTTGCCCTTTATGTCCTAGTAGGTTCCTCGCCAGGTTGGTGTGGTCTCGTCCGTTATGCGCTTGGTGAG
>NZ_JBHXDN010000175.1:0-1335 GCF_042726075.1 Kitasatospora sp. NPDC127035
GGCCGAAGCAGCCTGAGCACGGTCCCCGATCACGGCGGGACGGCCGCTTCGCGCCGCCCGCTCCCACAATCACGAGGGTGGATTCACTGTGTCTAGAGAATAGGAACTTCGGAATAGGAACTTATGAGCTCAGCCAATCGACTGGCGAGCGGCATCGCATTCTTCGCATCCCGCCTCTGGCGGATGCAGGAAGATCAACGGATCTCGGCCCAGTTGACCCAGGGCTGTCGCCACAATGTCGCGGGAGCGGATCAACCGAGCAAAGGCATGACCGACTGGACCTTCCTTCTGAAGGCTCTTCTCCTTGAGCCACCTGTCCGCCAAGGCAAAGCGCTCACAGCAGTGGTCATTCTCGAGATAATCGACGCGTACCAACTTGCCATCCTGAAGAATGGTGCAGTGTCTCGGCACCCCATAGGGAACCTTTGCCATCAACTCGGCAAGATGCAGCGTCGTGTTGGCATCGTGTCCCACGCCGAGGAGAAGTACCTGCCCATCGAGTTCATGGACACGGGCGACCGGGCTTGCAGGCGAGTGAGGTGGCAGGGGCAATGGATCAGAGATGATCTGCTCTGCCTGTGGCCCCGCTGCCGCAAAGGCAAATGGATGGGCGCTGCGCTTTACATTTGGCAGGCGCCAGAATGTGTCAGAGACAACTCCAAGGTCCGGTGTAACGGGCGACGTGGCAGGATCGAACGGCTCGTCGTCCAGACCTGACCACGAGGGCATGACGAGCGTCCCTCCCGGACCCAGCGCAGCACGCAGGGCCTCGATCAGTCCAAGTGGCCCATCTTCGAGGGGCCGGACGCTACGGAAGGAGCTGTGGACCAGCAGCACACCGCCGGGGGTAACCCCAAGGTTGAGAAGCTGACCGATGAGCTCGGCTTTTCGCCATTCGTATTGCACGACATTGCACTCCACCGCTGATGACATCAGTCGATCATAGCACGATCAACGGCACTGTTGCAAATAGTCGGTGGTGATAAACTTATCATCCCCTTTTGCTTATGGAGCTGCACATGAACCCATTCAAAGGCCGGCATTTTCAGCGTGACATCATTCTGTGGGCCGTACGCTGGTACTGCAAATACGGCATCAGTTACCGTGAGCTGCATTTTCCGCTGCATAACCCTGCTTCGGGGTCATTATAGCGATTTTTTCGGTATATCCATCCTTTTTCGCACGATATACAGGATTTTGCCAAAGGGTTCGTGTAGACTTTCCTTGGTGTATCCAACGGCGTCAGCCGGGCAGGATAGGTGAAGTAGGCCCACCCGCGAGCGGGTGTTCCTTCTTCACTGTCCCTTATTCGCACCTGGCGGTGCTCAACGGGAA
>NZ_JBHXDN010000176.1:0-1301 GCF_042726075.1 Kitasatospora sp. NPDC127035
TGCGGCGACGCGGTTGACGTCGCGTGCCCGGGGAGCGATCAGCTCCCGGACGGCGAGGTAGAGCACCTTAAACGCGGCCTGTTCGGATGGGAAGTGACCGCGGTTGCGGGTGGCCTTCCGCAGCCGGGAGTTGATCGACTCGACCATGTTCGTGGAGTAGACGACCTTCCTTATCGCGGGCGGGAAGGCCAGGTAGGGCGTGAACTCGGGCCAGGCCCGCTGCCAGGTCTGGACGACCGCCGGATAGCGGGTGCCGAGATCGGAGGCGGCGAACTCCTCCAGCGCCTGTTCGGCGGCCTGCTCGGTCACGGCCGTGTAGACGGCCTTCAGTGCCGGCACCAGCTTGGGGTGGTCCCGCTTGGACGCCAGCCTGAGAGACGCCCGGATCAGGTGGATCACACACGTCTGGACCGTAGCGCGGGGCCAGGTCGCGGTCACCGCGTCGGGCAGGCCCTTGAGCCCGTCGCAGGCGACGATACAGATGTCCTCGACGCCGCGGTTGCGCAGTTCGGACAGCACCGCCATCCATGTGGTCGCGCCCTCGCCCTCGGAGCCGACCCACAGCCCCAGGACGTCCTTGCGGCCGTCCATGTCGACCCCGACCGCGAGGTAGACCGGCTTCGAACTCACCGCGCCGGAGCGGATCTTCACCCACAGCGCGTCGATGTAGATGATCGGCCAGACCGGGTCCAGCGGCCTGTTCTGCCAGGCGGTGGGTTCGTCGGTGACGGCGTCGGTGACCTTGCTGATCAGGTCCGGGCTGACCTCGACACCGTAGATGGCGGCCAGGTGGGAGCGGATGTCCCGCACGCTCATGCCGCGGGCGTACAGCGACAGGATCCGCTCGTTGAACCCCGCCAGCCGCCGCGCGTTCTTCGGCACCAGCAGCGGCTCGAACTCTCCGTTGCGGTCCCTGGGCACCGCCACCGTCACCGCTCCGACGTCGGTCAGCACCGTCTTCGGCGAGGTGCCGTTGCGGCTGTTGCCCGAGCCCCGGCCGGCCACGTCGTGCTTCTCGTAGCCCAGGTGCTCGGTCATCTCGGCCGCCAGCGCCCGTTCCAGCACGGCCCGGGTGATCTGGGTCAGCAGCCCGCCCTCGCCCAACAGGGCCGCCCCGGAGGCATCGGCACGGTCCATCAACCGCTCGACGACCTCGTCGACCAAATCGTCCCCGACCTGCTCGACGGCCGGGTTCTCGCTGTCAGTATTCATGTCCGTCCGTTCCGGCCGGCCAAGACCCGAGGCCGAGCCTCGGCCAGCCTGTCACATCGCAGACTTACACGATCTTTCGGACACGCTCC
>NZ_JBHXDN010000177.1:0-1297 GCF_042726075.1 Kitasatospora sp. NPDC127035
ACGTCGAGCTCGACGAGCTGCGGCGCGGCCAGGAAGTGATGCTCAACGAGGCCCTCAACATCGTGGACGCGATGGCCTTCGAGAGCATCGGCGACCTGGTCACCCTCAAGGAGGTCCTGGAGGACGGCGAGCGGGCCCTGGTCGTCGGCCACACCGACGAGGAGCGGGTGGTGCGCCTGGCCGAACCGCTGCGCGAGATCACCCTCCGGGCGGGGGACGCCCTCCTGCTGGAACCCCGTTCCGGCTACGTCTACGAGGTCGTGCCGAAGTCCGAGGTCGAGGAGCTCGTCCTCGAGGAGGTCCCGGACATCGACTACCGCCAGATCGGCGGCCTCGCCAACCAGATCGAACTGATCCGGGACGCGGTCGAGCTGCCGTACCTGCACGCCGACCTCTTCAAGGAGTACGAGCTGCGCCCGCCCAAGGGCGTGCTGCTCTACGGCCCGCCCGGCTGCGGCAAGACGCTGATCGCCAAGGCCGTGGCGAACTCGCTGGCCAAGAAGGTCGCCGAGGTCACCGGCCGGCCCCAGGGGAAGAGCTACTTCCTCAACATCAAGGGCCCCGAGCTGCTCAACAAGTACGTCGGCGAGACCGAGCGGCAGATCCGCCTGGTCTTCCAGCGGGCCCGGGAGAAGGCGAGCGAGGGCACCCCCGTCATCGTCTTCTTCGACGAGATGGAGTCGCTGTTCCGCACCCGCGGTTCCGGTGTCAGCTCGGACGTGGAGAACACCATCGTCCCGCAGCTGCTCGCCGAGATCGACGGCGTGGAGGGCCTGGAGAACGTCATCGTCATCGGCGCCTCGAACCGCGAGGACATGATCGACCCGGCGATCCTGCGGCCCGGCCGCCTGGACGTCAAGATCAAGATCGAGCGCCCGGACGCCGAGGCCGCGAAGGACATCTTCTCCAAGTACCTCAAGGGCTCGCTGCCGTTCCACCCGGACGACCTCAAGGAGCACGACGGCTCCGTGGGCGCCACGGTGGAGGCGATGATCCAGTCGGTGGTGGAGCGGATGTACTCCGAGACGGAGGAGAACCGCTTCCTGGAGGTCACCTACGCCAACGGTGACAAGGAGGTCCTGTACTTCAAGGACTTCAACTCCGGCGCGATGATCCAGAACATCGTCGACCGGGCGAAGAAGATGGCCATCAAGGCCTTCCTCGACCACGGCCAGCGGGGTCTGCGCGTCGCCCACCTGCTCAACGCCTGCGTGGACGAGTTCAAGGAGAACGAGGACCTGCCGAACACCACCAACCCGGACGACTGGGCCCGGATCTCCGGCAAGAAGGGCGAGCG
>NZ_JBHXDN010000178.1:0-1286 GCF_042726075.1 Kitasatospora sp. NPDC127035
GTGTGATAGCCGGCAGGTGTTGCATTCGTGGGGTTGTGGGGTTCATTTTGTCTGTTCTGCCGAGCAGGCCAACAGTAAGAAATCACAGGGTTAGTGGAAGTGGTCTGGAACGGCCTGTCGTAGAGGGTGAGAATCCCGTACACGAAAACTTTGTGACTGTTGTAATGGAAACCCAAGTAGCACCGGGCCCGTGAAATCTGGTGTGAATCTGTCGGGACCACCCGATAAGCCTGAATACTCCCTGGTGACCGATAGTGAACCAGTACCGTGAGGGAAAGGTGAAAAGCACCCCGGAAGGGGAGTGAAAGAGATCCTGAAACCGTGTGCCTACAAGTAGTCAGAGCCCGTTAACGGGTGATGGCGTGCCTTTTGTAGAATGAACCGGCGAGTTACGATCCCGTGCAAGGTTAAGTTTGAAAAGACGGAGCCGCAGCGAAAGCGAGTCTGAATAGGGCGCATGAGTACGTGGTCGTAGACCCGAAACCAGGTGATCTACCCATGTCCAGGGTGAAGTTCAGGTAACACTGAATGGAGGCCCGAACCCACGCACGTTGAAAAGTGCGGGGATGAGGTGTGGGTAGCGGAGAAATTCCAATCGAACCTGGAGATAGCTGGTTCTCTCCGAAATAGCTTTAGGGCTAGCCTCAAGGTAAGAGTCTTGGAGGTAGAGCACTGATTGGACTAGGGGTCCTCATCGGATTACCGAATTCAGTCAAACTCCGAATGCCAATGACTTATCCTTAGGAGTCAGACTGCGAGTGATAAGATCCGTAGTCGAAAGGGAAACAGCCCAGACCGCCAGCTAAGGTCCCAAAGTATACGTTAAGTGGAAAAGGATGTGGAGTTGCTTAGACAACCAGGATGTTGGCTTAGAAGCAGCCACCATTTAAAGAGTGCGTAATAGCTCACTGGTCGAGTGACTCTGCGCCGAAAATGTACCGGGGCTAAACGTATCACCGAAGCTGCGGACTGTTCTTCGAACAGTGGTAGGAGAGCGTTCTAAGGGCTGTGAAGCGAGACCGGAAGGACTGGTGGAGCGCTTAGAAGTGAGAATGCCGGTATGAGTAGCGAAAGAGGGGTGAGAATCCCCTCCACCGAATGCCTAAGGTTTCCTGAGGAAGGCTCGTCCGCTCAGGGTTAGTCAGGACCTAAGCCGAGGCCGAAAGGCGTAGGCGATGGACAACAGGTTGATATTCCTGTACCACCTCATTTCCGTTTGAGCAATGGAGGGACGCAGAAAGATAGGGTAAGCGCGCTGCTGGATATGCGCGTCCAAGCAATTAGGC
>NZ_JBHXDN010000179.1:0-1100 GCF_042726075.1 Kitasatospora sp. NPDC127035
AGAGGGCGTTTCAGGAGCTTTGCTCCTATATGCAGCGTTCATCCTTGTCCACTTTTAGGTTCTATGCCGCACAAGAGAAGCTTGCTCCGCCCTCGCCTGTCGAGTGAGCCGCCCGTCTCATCCCCTTCTGGGTACTAGAATCCGTCTGGTTTGAAGAAGTCATAGAAACACCCAACAGGCAGCGGAACGGGATCCTCCGCCACATTCGTGCTGACGCTGTGTCATGACCGAGCGCAAGCCGTACCCGAGCGATCTGTCCGACGCCCGATGGGCCCTGATCGAGCCGATTCTGACGGCATGGAGAAAGGCCCGGCTCGACCGTCGGCCGACCGGCCAGCCGGCGAAGGTCGACCTGCGCGACGTCTTCAACGCGATCCTCTACATCAACCGCACCGGAATCCCCTGGAAGTACCTTCCGCACGACTTCCCCAACCACGGCACCGTCTACGCCTACTACGCCGCATAGCGCGACGAGGGAATCTTCGCCCAACTCAACTACGACCTCACCGGACTGGCCCGGGTCAAGGAAGGTCGCAAGCCCGAACCGACCGCATCGGTAATCGACACCCAGAGCGTGAAGACCTCCACCAACGTTCCCCTGGCCAGCCAAGGAACCGACGCCGCGAAGAAAATCGTCGGCCGCAAGAGAGGCATCCTCACCGACACCATCGGACTCATCCTCGCCGTCACCGTCACCGCCGCGAGCCTGTCCGAGAACGCCGTGGGAATACGCCTCCTCAACCAGGCCAAGAAGACCTATCCAAGCATCTCCAAGAGCTGGGTCGACACCGGGTTCAAGAACGCCATGATCGAGCACGGCGCAAGCCTGGGCATCGACGTCGAAGTCGTCCACCGGAAGTCCGACGTCCCCGGATTTCACGTGGTGAAAAGGCGGTGGGTAGTCGAACGAAGCCTGGGGTGGATCATGCAGCGCCGCCGTCTCACCCGTGACTACGAGACCCTGCCGGCCAGCTCCGAAGCCATGATCCACATCGCCTCTATCGACAACCTCACCAAGCGCATAACGGACGAGACCACACCAACCTGGCGAGGAACCTACTAGGACATAAAGGGCAAACTACTCTCACCAAATGCCCCCT
>NZ_JBHXDN010000180.1:0-1019 GCF_042726075.1 Kitasatospora sp. NPDC127035
ATGCCCTCCTCGGCGAGGGTCAGCACGGTTCGCAGCGCGGCGTCACGGTCACGCCCCCGCACGATCGCGAGGGTGCGGCAGGGCAACTCGGTCAGATTCATGGGGCGCTCTCGTCGCAGGCGGGGCCGGGCGGGTGAAGGTGTCGCGGGTGGCGGTGATCTCGAGTTCCCAGCGCAGTTCGCCGTCGGCGGGGACGGTGGCGGCGTCGTCTTCTCCGGCGTCCGCGAGGTCGAAGACGGCTCCGAGCATGGGTTCGACGCTGATGCTGCGGTAGGGAGCGGCGGTGGGGTAGCCGCGGAGGTTGCGCCACAGGGCGACGGACAGGGGGACGTCGGCGTCGGTGTGGAGGGTCAGGCGGAGTGTGTCCGGTCCGTCGGTGACCGAGATGTCCGCGCAGCGGGTGAGGATGGTGCCCACGGCGATGCCGTCCTCGGGGCCGAGGCGGTCCAGGGGCAGTCCGAGCGGCTTGGGCCAGTGCCCTGTGAGGTGGGGGGTGTTGTCGGGCCAGGGTTCGTCGATCAGGTGGGCGGCCTCGGGAAAGACCCGGGTGGCCGTTCCCGCGGGCGCGACGAGCCGGGCGCCGGGGGTCACGTCGAGCAGCGCGTGGGCGGCCCAGAGAAAGCGGTACCCGGGGTCCGCCGACAGGCGGTAGGAGGCGGACAGTGCCCCTGTCGGGTCCTGCCGCAGGCTGCGGTGCAGGACGAAGTCGGGGTGGTCGATCATGTCGGTGTCAGCGTCGCGCCGCCAGGGCCGGGACCAGGCGTCGCCGTGGTCGGGGTTGCCGCGGATGGTGGGGACGCATTCCTCCAGACCGCCGGCGTCGACGAACGGGTCGCCGGGTCGGACGGTGTCGCGGGCGGGGCAGTGGCGGTGCCAGAGCCATTCGCGTCCGCCGCCCCGCAGGCTGGTCCACCGTCCGCCGTGGCGGGGGTCGGTGGTGGCGGTGAGGGGGATGTGGGTCACCATTCCGCGAATGATCCGTCGTTGTGGTGCCAGAGGGGGTTGCGCCAGTGGTGCCC